>JAHDFD010000010.1 GCA_020628375.1 Chitinophagales bacterium
CATGGTCAAATGGTGCAACAACTCAGAATATTTCAGTATCAACTTCAGGAGTTTATACATTAACAGTTGTTGATTTCAACGGATGTGATGCTACAGCTTCTGCAACAGTAACAATCAACCCAGAGCCTTCAATTTCATTAGAAGGAGCAGAGGTTTGTGCTGATGACTTACCAGTAACATTAACTGCACCTGCAGGATTTGTTTCTTATGTATGGTCTAACGGAAATGCTTCTCAATCAATTTCGGTAAATGCTGCTGGTACTTACACAGTAACAGTAATCGATGCAAACGGATGTGATGCTTCAGCTTCAGCTACAGTAATCGTTAATCCAGAGCCTCAGATTTCTTTAGCAAATATTGAAATTTGTGCTGATGATGCTCCTGCTACAATTGACGGTCCTTCAGGATTCGCAACTTATAGCTGGTCAAACGGTGCTACTACTGAAGATATTTCAGTATCTGCTTCAGGTGTCTATACATTAACAGTAACAGATGCAAACGGATGTGATGCTACAGCTTCAGCTACAGTAACAATCAATCCAGAGCCTTCAATTTCTTTACAAGATGTAGAGATTTGTGCTGACTTTGCACCTGCAACAGTATTTGGTCCTGCAGGATTCGCTTCTTACAGCTGGTCAAACGGATCAACTACTCAGAACATTCAAGTATCAGCTTCAGGAGTATATACATTAACAGTTGTTGATTTCAACGGATGTGATGCTACAGCTTCTGCAACAGTAACAATCAACCCAGAGCCTTCAATTTCATTAGAAGGAGCAGAGGTTTGTGCTGATGAATTACCAGTAACATTAACTGCACCTGCAGGTTTTGCTTCATACACATGGTCAACTGGTGCAACTACTTCATCTATCACAGTAACAACTGCTGGAACTTATTCAGTAACAGTTATTGATGAGAATGGATGTGATGCTTCAGCTTCAGCTCAGGTAATCGTTAACCCAGAGCCAACTATCGCTTTACAAGATGTAGAGATTTGTGCTGATTTTGCTCCGGCTACAGTATTCGGTCCAGCAGGATTCGCTTCATACTCATGGTCAAATGGTGCAACAACTCAGAATATTTCAGTATCAACTTCAGGAGTTTACACATTAACAGTTGTTGATTTCAACGGATGTGATGCTTCAGCTTCTGCAACAGTAACAATCAACCCAGAGCCTTCAATTTCATTAGAAGGAGCAGAGGTTTGTGCTGATGACTTACCAGTAACATTAACTGCACCTGCAGGATTTGTTTCTTATATCTGGTCAACTGGTTCTTCTTCACAATCAATTGTTGTGAATGCAGCAGGAACTTACTCAGTAACAGTAATCGACGCAAATGGATGTGATGCTTCAGCTTCAGCTACAGTGATCGTTAATCCAGAGCCTCAGATTTCATTACAAGATGTAGAGATTTGTGCTGATTTCGCACCTGCTACAATTGACGGTCCTTCAGGATTCGCAACTTATAGCTGGTCAAACGGAGCAACAACTGAAGATATTTCAGTATCAGCTTCAGGCGTTTACACATTAACAGTAACAGATGCAAACGGATGTGATGCTACAGCTTCAGCTACAGTAACAATTAATCCAGAGCCTCAGATTTCATTACAAGATGTAGAGATTTGTGCTGACTTTGCACCTGCAACAGTATTTGGTCCTGCAGGATTCGCTTCTTACAGCTGGTCAAACGGATCAACTTCACAGAACATTCAGGTATTCGAATCAGGAGTATATACATTAACAGTAGTTGATTTCAACGGATGTGATGCTTCAGCTTCTGCAACAGTAACAATCAACCCAGAGCCTTCAATTTCATTAGAAGGAGCAGAGGTTTGTGCTGATGAATTACCAGTAACATTAACTGCACCTGCAGGTTTTGCTTCATACACATGGTCAACTGGTGCAACTACTTCATCTATCACAGTAACAACTGCTGGAACTTATTCAGTAACAGTTATTGATGAGAATGGATGTGATGCTTCAGCTTCAGCTCAGGTAATCGTTAACCCAGAGCCAACTATCGCTTTACAAGATGTAGAGATTTGTGCTGATTTTGCTCCGGCTACAGTATTCGGTCCAGCAGGATTCGCTTCATACTCATGGTCAAATGGTGCATCAACTCAGAACATTTCAGTAACTGAATCAGGAGTATATACATTAACAGTTGTTGATTTCAACGGATGTGATGCTACAGCTTCTGCAACAGTAACAATTAACCCAGAGCCTTCAATTTCATTAGAAGGAGCAGAGGTTTGTGCTGATGACTTACCAGTAACATTAACTGCACCTGCAGGATTTGTTTCTTATATCTGGTCAAATGGAAACTCTTCACAATCAATCGTTGTGAACGCAGCAGGAACTTACTCAGTAACAGTATTTGATGCAAACGGATGTGATGCTTCAGCTTCAGCTACAGTGATCGTTAATCCAGAGCCTCAGATTTCATTACAAGATGTAGAGATTTGTGCTGATTTCGCACCTGCTACAATTGACGGTCCTTCAGGATTCGCAACTTATAGCTGGTCAAACGGAGCAACAACTGAAGATATTTCAGTATCAGCTTCAGGCGTTTACACATTAACAGTAACAGATGCAAACGGATGTGATGCTACAGCTTCAGCTACAGTAACAATTAATCCAGAGCCTCAGATTTCATTACAAGATGTAGAGATTTGTGCTGACTTTGCACCTGCAACAGTATTTGGTCCTGCAGGATTCGCATCTTATGCGTGGTCAACAGGAGCAACAACTCAGAATATTTCAGTAACTGAATCAGGCGTTTACACATTAACAGTTGTTGATTTCAACGGATGTGATGCTTCAGCTTCTGCAACAGTAACAATCAACCCAGAGCCTTCAATTTCATTAGAAGGAGCAGAGGTTTGTGCTGATGAATTACCAGTAACATTAACTGCACCTGCAGGTTTTGCTTCATACACATGGTCAACTGGTGCAACTACTTCATCTATCACAGTAACAACTGCTGGAACTTATTCAGTAACAGTTATTGATGAGAATGGATGTGATGCTTCAGCTTCAGCTCAGGTAATCGTTAACCCAGAGCCAACTATCGCTTTACAAGATGTAGAGATTTGTGCTGATTTTGCTCCGGCTACAGTATTCGGTCCAGCAGGATTCGCTTCATACTCATGGTCAAATGGTGCATCAACTCAGAACATTTCAGTAACTGAATCAGGAGTATATACATTAACAGTTGTTGATTTCAACGGATGTGATGCTACAGCTTCTGCAACAGTAACAATCAACCCAGAGCCTTCAATTTCATTAGAAGGAGCAGAGGTTTGTGCTGATGACTTACCAGTAACATTAACTGCACCTGCAGGATTTGTTTCTTATGTATGGTCAAATGGAAACTCTTCACAATCAATCGTTGTGAATGCAGCAGGAACTTACTCAGTAACAGTATTTGATGCAAATGGATGTGATGCTTCAGCTTCAGCTACAGTGATCGTTAATCCAGAGCCTCAGATTTCATTACAAGATGTAGAGATTTGTGCTGATTTCGCACCTGCTACAATTGACGGTCCTTCAGGATTCGCAACTTATAGCTGGTCAAACGGAGCAACAACTGAAGATATTTCAGTATCAGCTTCAGGCGTTTACACATTAACAGTAACAGATGCAAACGGATGTGATGCTACAGCTTCAGCTACAGTAACAATCAATCCAGAGCCTTCAATTTCATTACAAGATGTAGAGATTTGTGCTGACTTTGCACCTGCAACAGTATTTGGTCCTGCAGGATTCGCATCTTATGCGTGGTCAACAGGAGCAACAACTCAGAATATTTCAGTAACTGAATCAGGCGTTTACACATTAACAGTTGTTGATTTCAACGGATGTGATGCTTCAGCTTCTGCAACAGTAACAATTAACCCAGAGCCATCAATTTCAATTGAAGGAGCAGAGGTTTGTGCTGATGAATTACCAGTAACATTAACTGCACCTGCAGGTTTTGCTTCATACACATGGTCAACTGGTGCAACTACTTCATCTATCACAGTAACAACTGCTGGAACTTATTCAGTAACAGTTATTGATGAGAATGGATGTGATGCTTCAGCTTCAGCTCAGGTAATCGTTAACCCAGAGCCAACTATCGCTTTACAAGATGTAGAGATTTGTGCTGATTTTGCTCCGGCTACAGTATTCGGTCCAGCAGGATTCGCTTCATACTCATGGTCAAATGGTGCATCAACTCAGAACATTTCAGTAACTGAATCAGGAGTATATACATTAACAGTTGTTGATTTCAACGGATGTGATGCTACAGCTTCTGCAACAGTAACAATCAACCCAGAGCCTTCAATTTCAATTGATGGAGCAGAGGTTTGTGCTGATGCTTTACCAGTAACATTAACTGCACCTGCAGGATTTGTTTCTTACGTATGGTCAAATGGAAATGCTTCTCAGTCAATTTCAGTAAATGCTGCTGGAACTTATACAGTAACAGTAATCGATGCAAACGGATGTGATGCTTCAGCTTCAGCTACAGTGATCGTTAATCCAGAGCCTCAGATTTCATTACAAGATGTAGAGATTTGTGCTGATTTCGCACCTGCTACAATTGACGGTCCTTCAGGATTCGCAACTTATAGCTGGTCAAACGGAGCAACAACTGAAGATATTTCAGTATCAGCTTCAGGCGTTTACACATTAACAGTAACAGATGCAAACGGATGTGATGCTACAGCTTCAGCTACAGTAACAATTAATCCAGAGCCTTCAATTTCTTTACAAGATGTAGAGATTTGTGCTGACTTTGCACCTGCAACAGTATTTGGTCCTGCAGGATTCGCATCTTATGCGTGGTCAACAGGAGCAACAACTCAGAATATTTCAGTAACTGAATCAGGCGTTTACACATTAACAGTTGTTGATTTCAACGGATGTGATGCTTCAGCTTCTGCAACAGTAACAATCAACCCAGAGCCTTCAATTTCATTAGAAGGAGCAGAGGTTTGTGCTGATGAATTACCAGTAACATTAACTGCACCTGCAGGTTTTGCTTCATACACATGGTCAACTGGTGCAACTACTTCATCTATCACAGTAACAACTGCTGGAACTTATTCAGTAACAGTTATTGATGAGAATGGATGTGATGCTTCAGCTTCAGCTCAGGTAATCGTTAACCCAGAGCCAACTATCGCTTTACAAGATGTAGAGATTTGTGCTGATTTTGCTCCGGCTACAGTATTCGGTCCAGCAGGATTCGCTTCATACTCATGGTCAAATGGTGCATCAACTCAGAACATTTCAGTAACTGAATCAGGAGTATATACATTAACAGTTGTTGATTTCAACGGATGTGATGCTACAGCTTCTGCAACAGTAACAATCAACCCAGAGCCTTCAATTTCAATTGATGGAGCAGAGGTTTGTGCTGATGCTTTACCAGTAACATTAACTGCACCTGCTGGCTTTACTACTTATGTTTGGTCTAATGGTTCAACAAGTTCTTCAATTTCAGTAAATGCTGCTGGAACTTACACAGTAACAGTAACAGATGCTAATGGATGTGATGCTTCAGCTTCAGCTCAGGTAATCGTTAATCCAGAACCAACTATCGCTTTACAAGATGTTGAAATTTGTGCTGATAGCGCACCTGCAACAATTGACGGTCCTTCAGGATACGCTACTTATAGCTGGTCAAATGGTGCTACTACAGAAGATATCACAGTATCAGCTTCAGGTGTTTATACTTTAACAGTAACAGACGCTAACGGATGTGATGCTACAGCTTCTGCAACAGTAACAATCAACCCAGAGCCTTCTATCTCATTAGAAGATGTAGAGATTTGTGCTGATTTTGCTCCTGCTACATTAATGGGACCTGCTGGATTCACTACTTATAGCTGGTCAAACGGAATGAATACACAAAACATCATGGTTACTACTTCAGGTGTTTACACTTTAACAGTAACAGATGCTAATGGATGTGATGCTACAGCTTCAGCAACAGTAACAATTAACCCAGAGCCTTCTATTTCTTTAGAAGACATTACAGTATGTGATGATCAGGCTCCGGTAACATTATTCGGTCCTGCTGGATTTGCTTCTTACACTTGGTCTAACGGATCAACTGCTCAGAACATTACTGTAGATGCTTCAGGTGTTTATACATTAACAGTTGTTGATGCAAACGGATGTGATGCTTCAGCTTCTGCAACAGTAACGATCAACACTTCTCCTTCAATTTCATTACCTGACTTTGAGGTATGTGCTGACGATGCTCCTGTAACAGTTCAAGGTCCTGCTGGATTTGCTTCTTATAGCTGGTCTAACGGTGCAAGTTCTCAGTCTATTTCAGTATCAACTTCAGGTGTTTACACATTAACTGTAACAGATGCTAACGGATGTACTGCAACTGCTGTATCAGTAGTAACAATTAACCCTGAGCCATCAATCAGCTTAGAAGATGTTGTTATCTGTGCTAATGATTTACCTGCAATTGTTGAAGGTCCTGCTGGATTTGCAACTTACACTTGGTCAACAGGTGCTACAACTCAGAACATTCAGGTTAACGCTGGAGGTGTTTATACATTAACAGTAACTGATGGAAACGGATGTGATGCTACTGCTTCTGCAACTGTAATGGTTAACGATGAGCCTACATTGATCTTGGATGATATCACAGTATGTGAAGATGATTTACCAGTAATGGTTTCAGCTCCAGCTGGATTCTCATCTTACGAATGGTCAAATGGTGAAACTGGACAGTCATTCATGACTTCTACAGAAGGAGTTTACTTCTTAACTGTAACTGATGCTAACGGATGTCAGGCAACTTATGCTGCAACTGTTTCAATCTTACAAAACCCAGTAATTGATTTAGAAGATATCGATGTATGTGCTGATGAATTACCAGTAATTATCGATGGTCCTGTAGGATTTGCGTCATACGCATGGTCAACAGGTGCTACATCTCAAGATATTCAAGTAACAACTTCTGGAGTTTATACATTAACTGTAACTGACTTCAAAGGGTGTACTGCAACTGCTTCTGCAACAGTATCTGTAAATACAGTAACTCCATTCGATTTAACTGATATCACAGTTTGTGAGGATGATGCTCCTGTAACAGTAACTGGTCCTGACGGATATACTTCTTATGTATGGTCGAACGGTGCAGTTGGACAATCAATTACAACTACAGTATCTGGTGCTATTGAATTAACAGTAACAGACGCTAACGGATGTACTTATACTGACGAAATCGTTGTTGCGATCAATCAGAACCCAATCTTCGACTTAAACGATGTTGATGCTTGTGCTGAAGATTTACCTGCAACTATTTACGGTCCTGGTCCTGCTGGATTCTATACTTACGAATGGTCTAACGGTGCAACTACTCAAGATTTAGTTGTAACTGCTCCAGGCGTATATACATTAACAGTAACAGATGCTAACGGATGTCAATCTACTGAATCTTCAACTGTAACAGTTGGTGGTGATGTAAGCTTCGACTTAGATGATGTAACTGTATGTGAAGGTTCAGCTGTAACATTAGCTGGTCCTGCTGGATTCTCAACTTACACTTGGTCAACAGGTGCAACAACTCAGAACATTACTGTAAGTGCTTCTGGAACATATACATTAACTGTTTCTAACGGTGATGGTTGTTCTGCAACTGAAAGTGCTACTGTAACATTCAACGCAGCTCCTGCTATTTCATTAGAAGATGCTGAGCTTTGTGCTGAGGATGCTCCTACTACTTTAACTGCTCCTGCTGGTTACGCTTCATACGCATGGTCAAATGGTGCTAATACACAATCAATCACAGTTTCAACTTCTGGAGTTTACTCTGTAACAGTAACAGATGCTAATGGATGTGTTGCTTCAGCTTCGGCTTCAGTAACTATCAATGCTGCTCCAGCTATCAACTTAAGCGATATCAGCGTTTGTGAAGGTGAAACAGCTACATTATCTGCTCCTGGTGGATTTGCTTCATACTTATGGTCAACTGGTGAGACTTCTCAGTCAATCACAGTTTCAGGTTCTGGTACTTACACAGTAACAGTAACAGATGCAAATGGATGTTCTGCTTCAGATTCAGCTAATGTTTCTGTTGGAGGTTCTATCTCAGTATCTTTAGAAGGTGCAATGATCTGTGAAGGTGAGAGTACAGTATTAACTGCTCCTGCTGGATTCAGTTCTTATACTTGGAATACTGGTGCAACTTCTCAGTCAATTACAGTTTCAGCTGCTGGTACTTATACAGTAACTGTTGTTTCTGCTGATGGTTGTTCAGGTTCAGCTTCTGCTGAAGTTATGGTTAACCCTAACCCGAATGCAACTGTTAACAGTGAAGTTGTTTGTGATGAAGATTTACCTGTAACATTAACTGCTGAAGGTGGATCAAGTTATGTTTGGTCAACTGGTGAGACTACTCAGTCAATCACAGTTTCTACATTCGGAACTTATACTGTAACTGTTACAGATGCTAACGGATGTACAGATACTGCTTCAGGAAACGTTACTGAAGGTGAAGAATGTACAGAGCCGACTGCTGGATATGGTGATACTGTATTCTTCGATGAAGATGGTGATGGTGTACAAGATGCTGGTGAGCCTGGTATCTCTGGTGTAACTGTTACATTAACTTACCCTGATGGTTCAACAGTAACTACTACAACTGATGAAAATGGTAACTACTTCTTCGGTGGATTAGAGCCTGGTACTTATACTGCAACTGTTGATGCAACAGATTCAGAAGTAGCTGACTTAGATATTACAACTGCTGGTTCATTTACTGTAACATTAGCTGATGGCGATGTTTATGTAGATGGAGACTTCGGATTCGAGCCAGTTGAAGAAATTACAGGAACTATTGGTGATACTGTATGGTATGATACTGATGGTGATGGTGTTCAGGATGCAGGTGAGCAAGGTATTGCTGGTGTAACTGTTAAGTTGTTAGATGAGAACGGAAACGAGATCGCTACAACTGAAACTGATGCTAACGGTAACTACTTATTCACTGATTTACCTTTAGGAACTTACGATGTAATGGTTGATAATACTGATTCAGAAGTTGCTGACTTAGAATCAACAACTACTATCATGTACACAGATGTAACATTAACTGAGTCTAACCCTACTGATTTAGATAACGACTTCGGATTTGTTGCGCCTGCTGAATGTAACTTAGATGTAGAAGTAACTGCATTATGTGCAATCGATCAAATGACATTCGACTTAATCGTAACATTCGGTGGAGTTGATAACGGAAATGGATTCATCGTAACTGAATCAGTTTCAGGTCAAACTGAAGAAGTTTCTGCTGACGGTTCTACTGCAGTATTCTCTGGCTTAGATGCTGATGGTGGATACAATGTAACTGTAAGTGTAATTGGTGTTAACGGTTGTAACGAAACAATCGGTTCAACAGCTCCTCAATGTCAGGGTGTTACTGCTATCGAATTAGTTGAATTTGATGGACGTAAAGTTGATACTGATAACTTCTTATTCTGGTCAACAGCTCAGGAAATTGATGTAGATTACTTCGTATTAGAGCGTTCTGCTAACGGTGTTGATTTCGAAGCTGTTGCTAATATCAATGCTGCTGGAAACAGTTCTACTACTCAATCTTACGATTATACTGACGCAAACGTAGGAACAGGTACTTTATACTACCGATTAGCTGAGGTAACAACTCAAGGTGATTACAATGTAGTTAGCGATGTTGTTGCATTATCTCGTGAAGCTTCATTCGGTATCGATAATGTTTACCCTACAAATGCTACTGATATTGTTACTATCGACATTACTTCTAATTTCGCAACTGATGTTACAGTTGAGGTATTCGGAGCTGATGGACGTGTGATGGATATCGTAAATATCAATGTTGAAGGTACAGTTCCTCACACTATCGATGTGTCAGGTTACACTGCTGGAATGTACTTCATCAGAATTAATAACGGTGTTAATGCTGAAACTGCTCAATTCATTAAGCAGTAATCGGTTAAACACTGATATCTTTAAAAGGTGGAACTGGAAACAGTTCCACCTTTTTTATTTTAAAGAAACAGGTAAATATGAGTAATCAGATAGTTGTAACAGAAGATGGAAGCCATACACTTATTTCTTCTAATTTTAATGTAAGTTACCATTCTGTACATGGGGCAATACAAGAATCTAATCATGTATTTATCGATCATGGACTTGAATATGTCAATTACAGGAATACAGCGATCAAAGTTTTTGAAATGGGGTTTGGAACAGGCTTAAACGCCTGGCTGACTTATAAGTTTTCTTTAGATGAAAAACTTAGCATCGAATATCATACCATTGAGCAGTATCCTGTATTGATTGAAACTGCTAAAGAATTGAATTATGTTGACCAGCATGAAATAGATTTATTCATGGAATTTCATTTGTCGGAATGGGAAAAAGAAAATACCTTTTCACCTTCCTTTAAATTTACAAAATATCAAGTATCGTTAGAGAAATTTAATTCTGATCAAAAATTCGATCTGATATATTTTGATGCTTTTGCACCTGGTGCACAGCCAGAACTATGGACTGCTGCTATTTTTGAAAAGATATTTAACTTTACCAACAAAGGAGGAATACTAATGACTTACTGTTCTAAAGGTCAGGTAAGAAGAAATATTGAAACTGCTGGATTTAGCGTAGAGAAATTAGAAGGGCCTCCCGGGAAGCGAGAAATATTACGAGCTAAAAAAGAATAACTTCTGCAGTTGTTATGTTATAAAATAGATTGTGATTGTTGAAAATCGAAGGAGTTTGTTTTCTCAATAATAATAATATATAATGACTTTAGGCAAGTTTGAAAAAAAAGCTCTAACTTTGCACTAACTTTTAGGAGGGGATATATAATATGTCCCCTCTTTTATTTATAATAATGAGTGAAGTAATCGATAAGAGAATTAAAGAAGCATTAGAAGAACACTTTGGTAATACAGATGCTTTTTTGGTTGACATTAAACAGTCTGGAGGAACAAAAATTGAAGTTTACATAGATTGTTTGAACTCTAATGTTACAATTGAGCAATGTGCAGTTACAAGTAGATTCCTTGAAAATATTCTTGAAACGGAATCTTTAGTTCCTGAGAAATATGTACTGGAGGTATCATCTCCGGGAATGGGAAATCCTTTCAAAGTATTACTACAATACAAGAAGAATATTGGTAAAAATGTAACTGTTCTTGGTTACGATGGAATCAAAAGGGAAGGATTACTGATAGAATTAACCGATAATGGTTTTGTTTTAGAAGAACACAAGCCTAAATCGAAAAAAAATAAACAGGTAGAAATCAAACGCCATGACTATCTTTTTGAAGATGTTAAAAGCGTTATCAAATTATTTGAATTTCCTAAAAATAGAGCATAATGAACAGTACTAAGTTGATTGAATCTTTTCAGGAGTTAAAAGAAATGAAAAACATCAATCGTCCAACAATGATGAAAGTGTTGGAAGAAGTTTTTCGAACAATTATTCGTAGAAAATTCGGTACGGATGAAAATTGCGATGTAATTGTTAATACTGAAAAAGGAGACTTGGAAATCTGGAGAACAAGAGAGATAGTTGCAAATGGAGATGTTGAAGATCCACATTTGCAAATAGAGGTAAAGGAAGCTAACAAACTTAAAGAGGAGCTTGATTTAGATGACGATGATATTGAAGTAGGAGAGGAGATATATGAACAGATATTTATCAACGATTTTGGAAGAAGAGCAGTGCTTGCCGCTCGTCAGACATTAAAATCTAAGATCGTTGAAATTGAGAAAGATGAATTGTTCAAGAATTATAAAGATCGAGTTGGGGAAATTATAAATGGGGAAGTTTATCAGATCTGGAAAAGGGAAATTCTAGTTATCGATGATGAAGGTAATGAGTTAAGTTTACCAAAATCTGAAATGATAAAAAGAGATTTCTTTAAAAAAGGTGATCCGATAAGAGCAATTATCAAAGAAGTAGAATTAAGAAATAATTCGCCTATTATACGTTTGTCAAGAACAAATAATAATTTTCTTGCTAAATTGCTTGAGTTAGAAGTACCTGAAATTTTTGATGGACTGATAACAATAAAGGCAATTGCAAGACATCCCGGAGAGCGCGCAAAAGTGGCGGTTGAGTCTTATGATGACAGAATCGATCCGGTAGGCGCTTGTGTCGGTATGAAAGGGTCCAGGATTCATGGAATCGTAAGGGAATTGAAAAATGAAAATATTGATATTATTCCATTTACCGAAAATACAAGTCTTTTCATTCAAAGATGTTTAACACCTGCGAAGATCAATTCAATGCGAATTAACGAAGACTCAAGAAAGGCATCTGTCTATCTTGATCCGGATGAGGTGTCGAAGGCAATTGGTAAAGGAGGACTGAATATTAAATTGGCTTCTAAATTAACGAATTATCAAATTGATGTTTACAGAGATACTGAGGATATCGAAGAGTTTGATGATATAGAATTACAAGAGTTTGCTGATGAGATCGATCAGTGGGTAATAGATGCACTAATTAATATTGGATGCGATACTGCCCGATCGGTATTAAGACTCAAGCCTGAAGAGGTGGTAAGACGTGCTGATTTAGAAGAAGAAACCGTTTTGGAAGTGTTTAAAGTATTAACTGAAGAATTTGAAAGTAATGATTCTTAAAACTCTGACAAAAAAATGGTGTAAATGACTAAATTTGCTCAAAACTGAAATTATCTTTGTTGGGCACATTATAATTAAAATAAGTAAAGCCGAATGGCAGAAAACAAACCAAAGAAACTATTAAAAGTAGCTAAGGAATTTAACCTTGGTTTGGATTCTATTGTCGAGTTCCTGAATAAAAAAGGATTTGAGATAGATGCCAAACCTATGGCAAAAGTTACTCCTGAAATGTACGATGTGCTTTTAGATCAATTTGAAGGCGATCGCCGCTTAAAGGAAAGAGCTGAACAACTTGAGTTGGCTAGTTCCCTTAAAGAAGCTCGTCAGGAAAAAAGAGAAGAAACCAGCACACCTGTTATAGAAGAAGTACCACCTCCAGCATCTGAGCAACCAGTAGTTGAAGAGGTTCAACAAGAAGTGCCAGAACCAAAAGAACCGGAACCAGAATCAGTACCAGTGATTGAACCTGTATTGGAAGAAGTAGCTCCAGTAGCCGAACCTGAGCCTGAAGTCGAACCAGAACCAGAACCTGTTCCGGTAGTTGAAGAACCAGAACCTATTGTAACTGCTGAGAAGCCGCAAGAAAAAGAGGTGATCGTAGTAGAAGAGCTGAAAGTTGAAGAACCAACAATTGAAATTAAAGAAGCTCCGAAAGTAGAAGCACCCGTTGAAAAAGTAGTAGAAGACGATTCTGGATTGAAAGTCTTAGGTAAGATAGACCTTTCTGAAGTAAGAGGAAAAGGTAAGAAGAAAAAGGAAACTAAAAAACCTGTTATAGAGACTAAAAAACAGGAACCTAAAGCTGTAGATAAAAAGCCTGAAACTGTTAAAGAGCAAACTGCACCTGAAAAGGTTGTTTCTACTCCAAAACCAGAAGCGAAAGTTACAACTACTTCAGACAAAAAAGTAGTAAAACCTTCAACTCCAGTTAAAGATCAGAAGAAAGTAGCTGATAAGAAAGAAGCTAAGGAAGACGAAAATTTTATTAAAACTAAAAAACACAATCTTACCGGTCCGAAAGTTCTTGGTAAAATTGAATTGCCAACCAAGTCTGAGAAAAAGTCTAAGTCTTCTAATAATAAAAGAGACAATAATCAGGGTGGAAGTAATAATAAGAAAAAGCCTAGGAAAAGAATCCAGTCTAAGCGTGTCAATGTAGCTCGAGAAAGCAAAAAAATTGATAGAAGAAATCACAAGAATAATAGACGTGGTGGAAATAACAGACAGCAGCAAGAGCAAGCTACTGTATCTGAGAAAGCGATTCAGGATAAGATAAAAGCAACAATGGCGCGTATAAGCGGTCCTAAAAAGAATCAGGGACAGCGCCGTCGTAGAGAGAAAAGAGCCAATATTGCTGAACGTACAGCACAACAGGAACTAGAAGCTCAATTACAGGAAAGTATATTAGAAGTTACTGAGTTTATTACTGTTAGTGAATTAGCCAGCATGATGAATGTAGGCGCAACTGAAGTAATAACAGCTTGTATGAGCTTAGGTGCAATCGTATCTATTAATCAAAGATTAGATGCTGAGATCATTGAAATAGTTGCTGAAGAGTTTGGATTTGAGGTTAAATTCATAGACATTGCCGAAGAAGAGGATGCAGAGGTTGAAATTGAAGATGATCCGGCAGATCTAGTGGAACGTTCTCCTATTGTTACAGTGATGGGACACGTTGATCATGGTAAAACCTCTTTGTTGGATTATATCCGAAATGCAAACGTTATTGCTGGTGAGGCCGGTGGAATTACACAACACATCGGTGCGTATGAAGTGAAAACTAAAGATGGTAAGAAAATTACTTTCTTAGATACTCCAGGACACGAGGCCTTTACCGCTATGCGTGCAAGGGGAGCAAAAATTACCGATATTGCTGTTATCGTTATTGCTGCCGATGATGCTGTAATGCCTCAAACAAAAGAAGCGATAAGCCACGCACAAGCAGCTGGTGTACCGATGGTTTTTGCACTGAATAAGATCGATAAAGAAGGAGCAAATCCTGATAGGATCAAAGAGCAATTAGCACAACTGAATGTTATTGTTGAAGAGTGGGGAGGTACATACCAATCTCAGGAGATTTCTGCTAAAAAAGGTATCAATATCGACGAATTACTCGAAAAAATACTTGTTGAATCTGAACTTCTTGAATTGAAAGCAAACCCTGATAGGATGGCTGTTGGTTCAGTGCTGGAAGCTTCACTTGATAAAGGTAGAGGTTATGTAACAAATATCCTTGTTCAAACAGGAACCTTGAGAAAAGGTGATGTACTTGTAGCCGGAGCACATTTTGGTAGAGTGAAAGCAATGTTCGATGAACGTGGCAAGCAACTAAAAGAAGCAGGACCTTCAACGCCGGTACTTGTTTTAGGATTGAATGGTGCACCACAAGCAGGTGAGCGAATTAAAGTTTACGATTCAGAAGGAGAGGCTAAAGAAATTGCACAACGTCGTGAATTGATTCTGAGAGAGCAGGGAAGAAGAGCTAAGAAACATATTACGCTTGAAGAGATCGGTCGCCGATTGGCACTAGATAACTTCCAGGAGCTGAACCTGATCGTTAAAGGTGATGTGGATGGTTCTGTTGAAGCATTATCGGATTCATTGATCAAACTTTCGACTGAAGAGATTCAAGTGAATGTTATTCATAAGTCAGTTGGGCAGATCACAGAAACAGATGTTTTATTAGCAACTGCTTCAGATGCCATCATCGTTGGTTTCCAGGTTCGTCCTTCTATGCAGGCGCGTAAATTAGCAGAAAAGGAAGATATTGATATACGTATGTATTCTATCATCTACGATGCTATTGAAGAGATCAAATCTGCAATGAAAGGCTTAATGAAGCCTAAGTTCGAGGAGAAAGTTGTTTGTAACATAGAAGTCAGAGACGTGTTCAAGATCAGTAAAGTTGGTACTATTGCAGGTTGTTACGTTCTCGATGGAAAGGTTTCAAGAAATACTAAAGTGAGATTGATAAGAGATGGTATTGTAAAATATTCTGGTGAACTAGCTTCTTTAAAACGCTTTAAAGATGATGTGAAAGAAGTTGCTTCTGGATATGAGTGTGGATTGAATATTAAAAATTATAATGATATTAAAGTCGGTGATATAATCGAAGGATATGAAAATGTTGAAATTAAAATTTAATGTTTCAACTTTAGCATTAGAGTATGTTTAAATTTCTATTAACTGAAAACCAATATTTAATGAACCTGATGTTGAAAAATAGTATTTGTTTAACTCGCTAAACGCACACTATTTTTCTTATTCAGAACCATCAACTATTGATTTTCAATCTAAAATTATTTTCAAACACACTCTTAGATTTACCCGAAATTTATTAAGCGGTATAAACCTCATGAAAAATATAATATTTTCTTTATTTATTGTTTTGGTTACATTTTCTTCTTGTCAATGGAAAACGACAAAAAATGCACTGAAGCATGGTGAAAATTTAAAGTCAGCTATCGAATCTTTTGATGGAAACAGACAAAAATTATCGGCTGGTATAGTAAATAGCCTTGAAGGAGTGAGTGTTGCTTTAGCGAAAGAAGATCAAGATCTTCCTAAAATTTCTAAAGACTTTGAAAAGGAGTGGACAGGCATTCAAAATCGTTATGATAAATTGAAAAAAGACTTCAACAGAGTTGGTTCAAGCTCAGAAGACTATTTCAATAAATTAGATGAATTGAGTAATAATATTACCAACGATGATCTTAGAAAGCAGGAATTAGCTAAGAATAAGCAATTAAGGGTTAAGTGGGAATCAACTTATAACGAAGCTTCTGTTAATATTGATAAAGTAACAAAGGTATTACAGGAAGGTAATGATTTTCACATGGTATTAGTTGCCTCTAGTATTCGCCAGAAACTAGAACAGAATACAGATGAACTACAAAGAATTTCTGAACAAGCCAAAGTCTTATTAAGAGATTTGGAGGCTTTTTCCAAAGCAGGTCGAGAGCTTGTTGAAGGTTAAAAAAATCTTTTCTTTAGGAATCAAAAAATATAACCCCGGAAGTAATTACTTTCGGGGTTTTTTTATAGAATGAATCGAAATCAGTTACTAAATCTTGGCATGTTATCCCTATTGGCACTCATTTGGGGTAGCTCATTTATTTTGATTAAGAAGGGATTAACTGCGTTTTCACCAATTCAAGTTGCTTCGTTAAGAATACTTATAGCAGGAACCATACTATTACTCATAGGATTCAAACACATTTTCAAATTCAAGAAAGAGAAATTTCTACCACTATTAGGCATCGGACTAGTTGGTAGCGGAATTCCTTCGATCTTGTTCTCAATTGCTCAAACGCAGGTAGCAAGTGCAACATCGGGAGCACTCAATTCATTAACACCTTTGTTTACTTTTTTTATTGGCTTGGTTGTATTTAAAGATAAGTTCGATAAGAATAAATTAGGAGGCGTTTTATTGGGATTAATAGGAGCATTATGCCTTATACTTTTCTCAAATGGTCAATCTGCTGAATTGAATAGTTATGCCTTCTTGATCGTGTTAGCTACTATGTGTTACGGAACAAGCGTAAATCTTATTAAAAACTATTTACAAGATGTACCCTCAACAACGATCACACTTTGTTCGTTTCTGTTTATTTTTCCTGTGTTTTTACCGCTACTCATTTACAGTGGTTTCTTTACAGAAATTAACCTTTCAGATAATGACACCTGGTACGCCTTTATGGCAATAGTTTTATTGGCAGTTCTTGGGACGGCATTTGCTAATGTAGTTTTTTTCAGATTAGCACAACGTTCATCTGCGCTTTTTGCAGCGAGTGTAACTTATCTGATTCCAATAGTTGCCACTATTTGGGGATTTGTTGATGGAGAATTAATCAGTATTTCTCACTTCTTAGGCTTATTCCTGATCATTGCCGGTGTTTATTTGGTTGCTCGGAAATCAGCTTAAATAACTTTCCGATACAAACGACTGTCGATGTAAATCTTTTCCATATTTCGATCAACAGCAACACTTATTGCATGTGGATCAAGATCTCCATCACCTTGTATTTTATCGATGTATAAAGTTAATAAATGCTCTTCCTCTTTTAAGATCTTATATTTTGCTTTCGCCTTGAACGTTGGGTTTGTTCCCATCATTTCAATATTTTCCTTATCTATTTTATATTCAAACTTCCAATGTTCGCCGCTTGTTGGTGAAGTGCCTTCCCTTTGCCAATGCCCTAGCATGAATTTTTGCTTAAGGACTTTATTTTTTTTGTTAGTGATATTCAAAAAATAAGTTGCAACAACTACCAAAAAAAGAAAGATCATTCCAGCTAAAAATATATAAACATTATCTACCATAAGATAAATTTTTATTGTTTCCAGTTTCTATACTGGTCTTATCAAAACAAAAGAACACAAATGTATATAACTAAGTTCCAATTAAATTTCAATAACTAAGCCATCATAAGCAAGGTGAATTTTTTCTGGTAATTCTTTACTAACATCTTCATGTTTCCCCATCTGATGACTTAAATGTATGAAATAGGTTTTTTCAGCATTCAATTCTTTAGAAAGGTCTATTGCTTCCTGAAGCGTAAAATGAGAAATATGTTTTTCTTTTCTCAGTGCATTCAATACTAATACTTTAGAATTCTTAGCTTTTTCCTTTTCTTCTTCTGAAATATAATTAGCATCTGTGATATAAGTAAAATCGCCTATTCTGAAACCCTGAACCGGTAATTTATAGTGCATTACTTCTATCGGAATAATTGTATGATCTGCAACAGTGAAAGGTGCTTTTGCTATTTCATGTAAATTAACCTCAGGAATACCGGGATATTTATGTTCAGCAAAAATATAAGGGAACATAAGTTTTATATTCTTATTGGTTATTTCAGAGCCATAAGCGTTTACGTCCTGACCAACTATGAAATTGAAAGCTCTCACGTCATCTAATCCGGCAACGTGATCTCTGTGTGCATGCGTAAATAAAATGGCAGATAATTTACGCACATCATACTTAAGCATTTGTTCTCTGAAGTCAGGGGTGGTATCTACAAGAAAGGTTGTTTCATTACTTTCTATCAAAACAGAAGTTCTCAGTCTTTTATCCCGTTTATCTTTCGATTGACATACTTCACAGGGGCAGGCAATTACCGGTACACCCATAGAAGTTCCTGTTCCTAAGAAAGTGATTTTCATAATTAAAATTTACGCTGATAAAGCTGCATCGATCACATTATCATACTCATGACTCCATGAGCTGATATTGCCCCAATTTTCATCATTAACTGAAATGTCTCCGTTACTCACATATCCAATTTTTGAAAAAGGGAATCCCGCTTTAGACATAAATTGATCAAAATTTTCTCTGTTTTCTTCACAAACAGAAACGACAACTCTACTCGCACTTTCACCAAATAAGTAAGCATCTTTTCGATAGTTTTCATCACAGGCAACCGTAAAGCCTTTACCATTTACTTTCGCCGACTCCAACAATGCAATAAATAACCCACCTTCTGAAATATCATGTGCCGATTCAATCAAATCTTCTTTAATAATCGCTTTGATCACTTCTTGCAGAGTGAATTCTTCTTCGAGGTTAAAATGTGGAATAGGAGATTCTTTTACATCTAAAATATTGAATAAATACTCTGAAGAATTAATATCATCATGTGCCTCTCCGATCATATAAATAGTATCGCCTTCGTTTTTGAAGTCAAGCGTCATTTGATTATTTATATCCTGAAGTAAACCCAACATGCCAATTGTAGGCGTAGGATTCACCGGGCCATCATCAGATGATTGATTGTAGAAACTTACATTTCCACCTGTTACCGGTGTATCGAATTTTCTACAAGCTTCGCTCATTCCCTGTATGGCATTGACAAATTGCCAATAAACGTGTTTATTATGAGGATTCCCGAAATTCAGACAATTAGTAATTGCCTGAGGTACACCACCAGAACAAACAATATTTCTTGCTGCTTCAGCAACAGCTAAAGAACAGCCCAATTTAGGATCGGCTTTAATATATCTTGAATTACAATCAACCGTTAATGCCAAAGCTTTGTTGGTACCCATTACACGCACTAAAGCAGCATCTGAAGGTTTATTTGTACTCATATTGGCAATTCCAACCATTGAATCGTACTGTTGTGCTACCCATTTTTTAGAAGCTATATTGGGAAGCTTTACTAGTGCTTCAGCAATAGCTTTTAAATTTTCAGGTTCTTTAATTTCCTGTATATCGAATTTCTTGTATGCTTCATAATAAGGAGGTTCTTCATAAGCTCTGTCGTAAACAGGAGCACCACCGCCTAATACTAATGACTGGCAAGGTACTTTTGCAAGTAATTCTTCCCCCATATAGTATTCGAGAAATTCGCTTTCGGTTACTTCACCAATCTGAACACAATTCAAATCCCATTTGTCGAATATTTCCTGAACAACAGCTTCTTTACCTTTTTCAACTACAACGAGCATACGCTCCTGCGATTCCGATAAGAGTATTTCCCAGCCAAGCATGTTATCTTGTCGTGTTGGCACTTTATCTAAATAGATCTTCATACCATGTTCGCCCTTCGCCGACATTTCAGAAGTAGAGCAGGTAATTCCAGCTGCTCCCATATCCTGCATGCCAACAACAGCTCCAGAAGCAATCACTTCAAGACTTGCTTCTAATAATAATTTTTCCTGAAAAGGATCTCCTACCTGAACAGCAGGCAAGTCGTTCATAGAATCTTCAGAAAGGTCTTTAGAAGCGAATGCAGCGCCTGCTATACCATCTTTTCCCGTAGAAGAACCTACTATGAAAACCGGATTACCTACCCCTTCGGAAGTAGCAGAAACAGTATTTCCTACTTTTACAATTCCGGCAGACATGGCATTTACCAATGGATTGGTTTGGTAACATTCGTCAAAATAAACTTCACCACCAACTGTAGGAACGCCAAATGAATTTCCATAATCACCAATACCTTTTACAACGCCCTTCAGTAAATGTTGCGTACGTTTTTCGCTTAATTTACCAAATCGAAGTGAATTCAATGCGGCAATAGGACGAGCACCCATAGTAAATATATCACGATGAATACCACCAACTCCGGTTGCTGCTCCCTGATAGGGTTCTAAAGCCGAAGGGTGGTTGTGTGATTCTATTTTGAAGGCACAAGCCAAACCATCTCCAATGTCAACTAATCCAGCGTTTTCTTCACCTGCTGAAACAAGCATTTTACTGCTTTCTCTAGGTAAGGTTTTTAACCATTTTATTGAATTTTTATAAGAACAATGTTCTGACCACATCACTGAATAAATGCTCAATTCCGTAAAATTTGGAACCCTATCAAGTATTCCTTTTATCAGATCAAATTCATCTGCTGAGAGCCCTAATTCAATTGCTTGCTGTACCGTTGTCATCGGATATTTAATTTGAAGTTAGTACAAAGTTAGCTTGAATAGTAGCTATAAAAAAGATAATTACCTAAATATCGAATTTTTAATATTTCGCACGAAAATTGTTCTTAAAAAGCATCTTATTTTTTAGAAATACGTTTAATTAAAATAGAACTTAATATTTCGATATAGATTCTTGTACTATTAAGAACCTTTTTCCGACTACTTAATTAAGCTAAAAAACTTAGTCTCTCAATGAAAACCTTCATACATATCATATTATGTTTTCTAATATTTAATATTGTTTCTGCTCAGCAAATTTCTGAGAAGAAAATAAAGAGATGTGGTGCTAAGGAGCATTTCATTCAAGAAATGAAAAATGCTAAATTCAAAAAAGCACATCTACTACAACAAAAAGAAATTGCTAAAAGAATTGAACTTAGTTCAAAACTAAAATCTGTACCTTGTGCCAATCCGGTTATAATTCCGGTAGCAGTTCATTATAATGATGGTGTTTCAAATGCAAATCCAAGTTGTTTGATAGAAGCAGCACAAGCACAAATAGCAGTAATGAATGAAGATTTTGGGGGCTATAATGAAGATATAGCTTTATTCTGCCATTTCAGTAGTGCATGCCCTACTCAATATGATGCTTCAAGTTTAGCCGGAAATGGAACTTGTATCCAGTTTTGTTTGGCAGATCAAAATCTTCCAAGCGGTGAAGATAATATTGGTGGCTACGCTATTACTGTTGGTGATTATAAGTGGACTGGTGGTGTTGATGCACCTAATTGGGCAGGTTATCTGAATATTTTTGTGTATGAAGATGCAGCGATGAGTGGCTTATTAGGAATTGCACCTTATGGTGGTGGCTTTAATCCAAATGGTAATGGAGTTTTTATCGGATATAGATATTTTGGTGGTAAGAATATGCCAGACGGTTGCTTTTCTGGAGGTAAAATAGGTGGTTCAGCTCCTTATAATTTGGGTAGAACAGGAACCCATGAAGTAGGACATTATTTTGCTTTAGATCATGTGTTTGATGATTATAATTATACAGGACAATGTGGTGCTTCCGATTTTTTTGATCCTGCTGTAGATGACACTCCAGATCAGAATGTTGCGAATTATGGTGTACCCTTTATTAACTATAGCGACTGTAGTTCCTCTTCTCAGAATTCCTGTGGTACTTCAGATTATTTTTTCAATTTTATGGATTATGTTGATGATATTGCCATGTTAATGTTTACCGAAGCACAGGCAACTGTAATGAAGGCAACAGCTGAACCACAAGCTAAATGGGCAACCTCATCGGTAAGTTGTTATAATGACTTTCAGAATGGTTCGTTGAGTTATGAACCGATATTTGAAAATGGTTGTATCAATAATTGCTTCGATGTAAGTTATACCGGTGATGATGGATTTAAGCTTAAAATTTGGCTCGAAGGTTTCGATAATGGTTCGGTACTTAATAATGCATTGAGTACTAATAATATTATTCCTCAATTACAACCGTTTAATTACCCACCTTTCAATTATAATGGCTCAGAGTATGTATATGGCTTTGGAACTTCGATAGTAGATTGGGTATTTATTGAGGTTTTTGATACTAATGATGACTTAGTTGCTGAAAGAGCAGCAATCTTAACTACTTCAGGAAGAATCATTGATATTGATGGTGGGGAGGATATTCATTTTCCATGTCTGACAAATGGTGCCGAATATCAGATTGTAGTTTATCATAAAAGCCATTTAGGAGTTGTTTCCAGTACCTCGATTACTTATCCTGCTTCTGTGCAATACGACTTTACAACTGGTGTAGAGCAGGCTAAAGGTAATGAGCAATTAAAAGAAGTAAATGGGAAATTCTGCTTATATGCCGGAGATATGAATAGTAGTGGCATTATAAATAATCAGGATTATAACAAATGGGCATTAGCCAATGCTTTAGTAAATAATTATGTGAGTTGGGATGTGGATGGAAATGGAATAGTTAATAACCTCGATTATAATTTATGGCAATTAAACAGAGCCAAAGTAGGAGAACCATTGATTCAAAAATAGATATTTAATTACTTTACTGTTATATTCATGGAACTTTTTAGCCTGTACTAATATTGTATTATATGAACATGTTAAATTATACAGTAAACTTTAATTATTGATTATGGCGTTTTTTATGAAATTGTTGATTTTCATTGTTCTTCCATTTACACTAGTATTTATATTGGTCTCTGCTGTATTGAGCTTCAGAAGTCGTGAAAAAGAAAGACAGAGACAACATGAATTAGAAATAGAAAGAGAGAAGACCAAGCAGTCGGATAATGTTTCTAAACATCTATAAATATTACTTCAATATTCAATTTTACCAAAATCAAAATTATTATAAAATGAAAAGATTAGGCTATATCTTATTGCCCGTGCTATGTCTGTTAACGGCTTGTACAACCGTTGATTCAGGACACAGAGGTGTTGAGGTTTCATGGGGAGGTGAAACAAATATGGAAAACGTTTACGACGAAGGAATGCAAATAGGTGTTCACTGGATTTGGGACGATATGGTTAACTACGATTGCAGAGAGCAAGTGTTAGTTATAGATAATGACTTCAATGATGCCAATAATATGGAAACTGGAGTTGAGGTTGCCTTATACTACCACCCAATCAAGGAAAAAGTTAACTATTTACACAAGAATATTGGTACTGATTATAAGGAGACCAAGATGAAGAATATAATGAAAGGTGCTTTAAAAGAAGTGATACCTCAATTTAGTGCAGTTGACCTTAACTTAAAATCTCGTTCTGAAGCAGAAAAGAATCTGACGACTATACTTACAGACGAATTGGGATCTATGTATGTTCAGTTTATCAGAGTTCAAATTACAGATGTTGATATTCCTAAATCAATTGCAGAAGCAGCGGAAGCAAAGGCTGTTCAGTTAGAAAAAAATAAATTGGCTAAAGAGAAAGCAGAAGAGCAAACGAATTTAGGAAATGCAACCAAGGAAAAAGCATTGGCAGATGCAGAAGCTATGCGAATCAGAGCTGAAGCAGAGTCTCAGGCTATTAAAACGATCAATGAAGCTTTGTCGAGTTCACCTCAGTATGTTCAACTTAAAAAGGTTGAAAAGTGGGATGGTAGTCTAGGAACAAATAATGTATATGGTAGAGATGCCACGATTATTAAAGGATTGGTAACAGATTAAAAAAATATGGCAGTGACTTAAATATAAGGCTGTGCAGGTTTTTTCCTCTGCTGCGTCTCCCGACCAGCAGAAATTTAGCTGAAATCTTCTGAATTTAATCAAAATAACTTTCAGCCTTACTCATGCATCACCACTAAAAATATAAAGACGCTGTCAGGGTTTAAAATTGACGCTTATATATAAAGTGCGTAGCCCTGACAGCGTTATTATTTAATAAACTTCCTTTATAGAATACTAATTAATTCCACTTCAAAAATTAAAGCACTGTAAGGAGGAATATTTGCTCCTGCACCTTTAGCGCCATAAGCCAATTCTTGTGGGATAAACAATTTCCAACGATCGCCAACACTCATTAACTGCAATGCCTCAACCCAACCTGGAATAACGCCGGTAACCGGAAAAGTAATAGACTTTCTTCTTTCAATTGAGCTATCGAAAACAGTTCCATTGATAAGTGTTCCATGATAATGAACTTCAACAGATTGATCTGATCTTGGAGAAGCTCCATTGCCTTTTTCTAAAACTTCATACTGCAATCCGCTGTCAGTTACTGTTACTTCTGCTCTTTTTGCATTCTCTTCTAAAAAAGCAATGCCTTCAGCAGCAGCAGCCTTTTTTTGCTCTTCCTGTGCAGTTTGAATATGCTTTCTGAAAACCATATCAGCCTCTTGTAAAGAAAGCTTCGTTTCTTGTCCTTTTAGAACAGCTTCAACACCTTCGTTGAATGCTGAATGGTCTAATTCAGTAATACCTTGTTGCTTTAAAGAATAAGCGATGATCATTCCTACACTGTAAGAAATTGTGTCGTTTGTAGAACTCAAATTTGTATGTTTAATTTTTAAAAAGCTGCAAAGATAGCTGATTCTATTTGGGCAGTTGAGAAAGTATGGTAGTGTCGGTAATTTTATCATCTTCAGCTAATAAGAATGCCTTGCTTAATAAAATCGAAAAGCCCCGATCCCCTTCAAAAGGTAAAAATACATTATTGTTTGTTGCCGTTTTTCTTTGTGGAACTATACATAAATATTGATCATTAGGTTCCATTAGAATATTGGTACTTCCAATATGGATCTTATAGGTTGTTCTAGTGCCTTTCACTTTTAAATACTTGCCTTCAATTTCAGCAACTTTAGCGATTTTAAGTTTGGGTAATAGCTTTTCCAGTATCGTTTTTCTGATCTTAGCTGTTTCTGTTAAATTACCAAATGAATAAGACATCCAATAATCTCTGTGTTGAGGATTACCAGAATTATCTGCCCATTGTGGATCATTACCAACACTGGCTACACCCACAAACAGATCAACATCGCGCATAATCTCAGAAAATACTAATTTCGGAACATTGATCAAATCAACAGTATTATTGCTTTGAGTATTTAAAAACCGAACCTGATCGGTAGCAACATATAACCATATTCCCGCATCATTGAAAGCATCTTCTTCATAAACTTCATTTATCCAGAACTCCGCACGCATATCGTAATCATTCAAATGGATATAGGCAATTTCATCTTCGCGTCCATCATCATACGAGCCTAAAAGGCTATAACGCCAATTTCTTATGGTTGCCAAAGAATTAAACTGATGTTGTTTTAGCAAATGTGCAGCCATTCTATTACTGTAAAATCGTGTATTTACTTCTGCATCTGTTAGAATATAAACTTCTCTGAATGCTTGCTTGAAAGGTTGAACAATTTGATTTTCTTCCATGAAATTTCTCCATGCAATAACTTCATCAGATGAAACCATTACCGGATGCCATAAAGAGATAGATGTTTCATTATCGATCCAATCGATCTTTTGTCCACTAACTGTTTGCCAGCCATTGTTCCAGAATACAGTTATCTGTTCTTCTTCCTTTTCAACACACCAAATCAGCCTTTTAGACAGGTAAGACATTAATCCATGATCTAAATAGTATTTTTTGAAATTCTGATATGAAAGCTTGTTTTTTTGAATATAAGAACGATCCAGACGATCTCTTTGAACACTCAGCATTTGCTGAATTTCTTTTATGTTCGTTTTAATGCTTTTTAATTCATCTGCAAAATCTTTCTTAACAAAAGCCGGAACTGATTTTTGTAACTTCCCATCAGGTTTTATCCACTGTTGGCTAACTTTTCCAATGCGTTCGATTTGAATTTTTAATTGGTAATCATTGAAATGATAAGTCTGTCCACCATCTATCAGATCGTATTCCTGCACCGACATATCTTCGATCATATTCTTAGAAACACCTAATTCTTCAGCAGCATTGGCAATATATTTTTCAATTAAACTTCTGGTGTTTTTTTGTCTGATCTTTAAGCGCAATTTGGTAAGAATACTGATCGATTCAAGAGATTTGTTAGCATATAAGGCATAAATGCAAGCATTGCCCAAGCCTGTTGCTGCTGGTCCGACACCCTGAATTTTAGTAAAACACTTAATACATAGTTTATATAAATTCTGATGAAGATCGGAAAACTGATCTGACCTACTCGAAAGCCAAACTAAACCTTTTACAACATCCTGGTTATTGGTTTGTAATAAATAACTGTAATAATAACCTCTTGCTGTGGTTTCTAAAGAACTTATAAAAGCAAACCATTCATTTAACTGTTTGGTTAGCTCGACTTTGTTTTTATTGAACTCCTGAATAAGCTCATCGGCAGATTTTGTGAATTTTTTAGTTGGTTTCGCTCCGGAAGCTGTTCCGGCAAATTTTAACGTTCTATACCAGAGTTGATTGTTTTTATGTTCTTTTAATGCTTCATTTACCGTTTTTCCAAAATTATCATCTTCGCTTAAGGCAAAAAAAGTATCTACTGACTTACCTTCAGACAAGCCAATAATTTCATCTATTTTCTGTTTTAATTTACCAATAGATTTTTCATTATAATAACCAGTCCCATTTTCAGAAAACCAAAGGAGTTGTTCTTTTAGAGCTCCTGAAAGTCCATGTTCTTTAATATGTGCTTCAACTGCTTTAAAATGAAGTAGGGGAGAAGTAAAGCTACTATCATAAATTCCATTTCTTAATCCCTTGTAGAAGGTTATTATCTCTTTTTCATTGAAAGGAAGCTTCTTTCTTATAAGTTCAGCAAAAGCATAAGCTAATCGGTAGTCTCGCTCATAAGAAAAGTTATAAGAATAAAAGGCAACTCTATACAAAATTGCCATTGCTGCATTTTTTATTTCCTCCCTCGATTTAAGAGCTGAAATTTCTTTAAAAGAAGGGTATGCTTTTATTTCATAACCATGTTGTCCACTTTCATTATCTTTTACTAATTGCTCGATTAATAAATGGGCATCTTTATAAGGAGAGTCTTCAAAGAGAGGAAAGTTACCTTTAAGTTGCCTTAGTAATTTCCCTTTTCCAAAATCAGGATCGAACTTTTCTTTTATACAATCAACTGCTGAATTGATCTCCAAAAGATCGCTTAAAAGTCGCCATGTATTATTTGGACGAATAAAGTATTTTATATAATGATCGTAGTATTTTTTTATCAATGGCTTATAGGCTTCGGGTAGCCCATTTTTTTTGAATTTAGAATGTAGCGCACTTAAAAAATAATGTAGATTAATAGATCCATTTCCTTCTTCTCTTTCTACATTGTAATTAATAACTTTTTTTGTTATTTTAAATAACTCGTCATCAGAAAGTTTAGAATATTTCTTCAGCGTATTTTCAGATAAAAAATTAATAAAACCACTTTTAATTGCCCATACTTCTCTACTAAAACTATCCTGAGCGTTTTCGTTTAAAAAGGGAATTCGATATAATACAGCTTCAACAATGTTTATGAGTTGGTCATTATTCTTTTTTTCGAGCTGATTTAATATTTCAGTTACTTTAAAATTACTGATTTTTCCATCTGAATTTAATCTTTCAATTCCATTATTAATTTTATTATGGATTTCAAAGTTTGGCGTTGAGTCTGTCAGGGTAAAACCATATAGTTCTTCTAAATTTTCAATCATTTTTGTAGTAGATTATTGATTATTGATAGTCCTTGATTTGTGTCGACTGTTTGGGTTTATATTTTTATATTAATCAAAGTTAGTATTTTCTTCAGACCACTATACATTTTATGTAATACAGATTTAAAAATAGTAAAACGTACAAATTGTTGTGTCATATTGAGCGCAATGTAATGAAGTCGAAATATAGACACCTCGTTATTTATCAGGAATGAACGCTTGATATTAGGTATAATTTGTACAGTAGCAACGAGGCATTGCCTCGTCGTTAACTCTATTTTCCAACCCCAAAAAAGTTTTTAAAACCAAATGTATAGTGGTGTGTATTTTCTTATAAAAATCTTTACAGTTCATAAGTGGGGAAAGTACAAAGTGCATTTACATTTGTGTTTCTTGTATTACTGAATGTTATTATTGAAAAACATTGTTACAAGTGTGTTTTTCAGTAAAGGTATGTAGCCGGGAGAAAATGTAAATAAAAAAGCCTCACAATCATTTAATTATGAGGCTTTTGCGGTCTGGACGGGACTCGAACCCGCGACCCCCTGCGTGACAGGCAGGTATTCTAACCAACTGAACTACCAGACCTCAGTTCTTTAAGAACTTTCCCTTATTATTAAAGGGATGGCAAATATAGAACGCTTTACTTATACCTACAAAGTTTTTTTATCAGTTTTTTATAAAAAATAATTTTGTTTTCTAAGTCTAAAATGATTTTGTTGATACTGGACTTCAACTTCGCCCAAGCTAACTATTTTAAAATCATTTAATATCTGAAGATTTGAAAATCTTATTAAAACAAAAAACGACCTTCCGAAGCTAATCGAAAGGTCGTTGGGTTTTAATAAAGTGATAATGTATAAGAATTAATTATCTGTCTCTGTATTGCATCATTCTAAAAACGAAATACATTAACTGTGCTAATGAAGCAATTGCCGCAACTACATAGGTCATTGCTGCCCATTTCAAAGCATCTTTAGCTGCTTCATGTTCTTGTCCGGCAGTTATTCCTGCTCCATTTAACCAAACTAATGCACGTTTACTAGCATCGAATTCTACAGGTAAGGTAACGAATGCGAATAAGGTAGTAATGGCGAATAAGCCAATTCCAATTGCCAAAACTGTAACATTACCAGACATTGCTGCAACAGCAAATCCTGCCATTAATATCCAGTTAGTGAATTTTGATGAAATCTGAAGCGTAGGTACCATTTTAGAACGGAATTGTAACCAACTATAAGCAGTTGCATGCTGAATAGCATGACCACATTCATGTGCAGCAACAGCAGCAGCAGCAGCAGAATTCTGATCGTAAACCCAATCACTCAAATTAACCGTTTTATTGGTTGGATTGTAATGGTCAGTCAATTGTCCGGGAGTTGAGATGACTTTTACATCGTAAATCCCATTATCATGCAGCATTTTTTCTGCTATATCTTTTCCAGACATTCCATTTCGTAAAGGTACTTTGGAATACTGTTTGAATTTGCTCTGCAATCTATTTGATACCAACCAACTGATACCCATAGTTGCCGCTAATATCAACATATATAAAGGATCAAAGCCAATCATAATTTTCTAGTTTTATGGTTATATAAATAAGAATCAATTTAGTTTTTAAAAAGTTCCGTATTTATAAAAATTGATGATAAAATTTTAATTCGGTTTAAAAGACAATACTTTTTTAGTGATCGTGGCTGTGTCCAACAGCTGCAACCCCTGAAAATTTGACTTGTAATGGATTTTTAGTCACTATTTTTTCCCCATTAACAAGCCCATTTTTAATACTTATAGTTTGCAAATTCCTTTCAGAAATTTCTAATGGTCTTTGTTCAAAATGGTCTTTTTCTATTTCAACATAACAATAGTATAAACCAAAATCTTCAAGAACAGCAGATTTTGGAATTTGAATGTTATTTTTTAGATCTGTATTGTTCTTATCAAAAAGCAAATCAAGCGTGATCATTGTTCCGGGATATAAATTATTAGTATTTACAGGAACATGTATGGTTTGATAATTTAGTTGAGCCTGATTGCTATTGACCAAATTGAATGTATTTTGAAACTCATTTAAAACTAATTTTTGATCACCCGAAATTAAATTGGCGTCAATAGTTTTATTTAATGTATTCATTTTGTCGCTTGGAATTTGAAATTCAGCCATAAACTCATCATTCGCATAAAAACCAATTACTGCTTGTCCTGCATTGACGAAACTTCCATTATTTGCTTCTAAAGATTCGATATATCCACTTTTTTGAGCATAAACTGTTTGGGTGTTATTACCATATTTAAGTCCAACTGAATTAAGCTGTTCTTTTAATGAATTTAGTTTTATTTGTGCCTGTTCAAAACTTGTTTTTGAATGCTCGAATTTGTCTTTTGAAATAACCTTGAATTCTATTGCTTTTTGTGCACGTTCAAAATCGGTTTTTGCCAACACTAAACCAGCTTCTGCCTCTTTAATTTCAGCATTTAGCATAGCTTTATCTCTTTCTATATTTCCCTCTGTAAAATTTTTACCGGAAACAGTGAATAAGGGACTTCCTTTCTTTACTTTATCGCCTGTATTAAAGTTTTTAGCCAAACTCAATTGACCATCAACAGAGGCAATTGCTTCCCAATGATCGGAAGAAGCGCGAACAACTTTTCCGGTAAACTGTAAGCTAGTAGTTTTACTTGCTGAAACTGAATTGTTGCCAATTACCATTGTTTCTATTCCTAAGGTTTTTTGTTTTTTTTCGGAAATGACAATACTCGTATCATCCGTGTTATGTTCAGTATCGTGTGCATGCCCATGATCATCATGATCGTGATTGTGGAATATTTTCTCCCATAATGATCCAGTGTGCTGGTGTCCATGACTATGACCATGATCGTGCCCATGACTATGACCGCTATGGTCGTGCCCGGAGTGATCATGATTATGACAAGAATTAAGTAGCAATAATAATATTATTGTATTGCTTGTGTATTTTAGCTTCTTATATACTGAATGAAATAACTTCATTTTTCTGATTCTCAAATTCAAAATTAATATAGTGAAGGGCTACGTTTATTATAATAACGATTTTTATGATGAAAATGATGTAAATATCTCTACTCAGAACAGAAGTTTCCGATACGGCGATGGCTTATTTGAGACTATTCGTTCTTTTGAAGGGAAAGTTCCATTTCTTGCTTTTCATCTGAGTAGATTATTCAAAGGAGCAGAAGTCCTTAATATGGAAATTTCATATTCAATGAACGAAATTCAGTCTATTTTAAATGAGTTATTAATCAGAAATGAAATAAAAAATGGTCGAATCAGATTAATGCTTTTCAGAGCTAATGGAGGTTTATACTTACCAGAGACAAATAAAGCTGAGCTGTTTGTAGAAGTTGCTGGTTTGGATCAAGACTTTTTTCAATTAAATGAAACAGGAAAAAAATTAGGTATTTATACAGAAGTACCAAAAGTAGGAAGTGCTATTTCGTTTTTAAAGACCAATAACTGTTTAGCTTATATACAAGCGGCGATCTTTGCTAAAAATCAGAGCTTTGATACTTGTATTTTACTGAATGAGAAAGAACATTTAGCAGATACTATTTACAGTAATATTTTTATGGTGAAAGAAGGTTATGTTTTCACGCCCCCACTAAGTGATGGTGGAGTAGGGGGAACAATGAGAGGCATTATTTTACAATTATTGGAAAATGCTGATTTTGAGGTTTTCCAGAATTCATTGAGTGTAAGGGATATAGAGGTTGCTGACGAAATTTTCCTGACTAATGCCATCAAAGGCATTCAATGGGTTGGAGCTTTTGGTGAAAAAGAATTTAAAAACGATTTTTCGAATGATCTTATTCAAAGATTGAATCAGCTTGTTAAAGAAAGTATTTCCAGATAACTAACCCAAATTATAATAATTTACAACTGACAATAGTTTAACAGTCCACTGTCCACGGAAAAAATTAATTAATAACATGTAAGCTTTGTCGTCTGTCCTCTGCCATCTGTCCTCTGAAGTCTGAAATCTGTGTTCTGTGATCTGTTGACTGTTGACTGTGTTCTGAAATCTATCGGCTATAAACTTCAATATAATTATACATCGCAACTTGAATTAACTAACTTTGCTTTATGGTTTTTTTGGTGCTTTCTGTACTTTGTTCAGCGCTTAATATTTGGATATTCAAGTTATTCGAAAAATTCGGAGTTGATAATTTCCCTGCAATAGTTGTAAATTACTTTGTATGTGTGGCTGTTGGTTTCTATTTGTCAGAAATACCGGTTATTCCTTCAGAAATTATTCAAAAAGATTGGTTGTGGATCTCAATTGCCTTAGGAACATTATTTATAGGAGGCTTTAACTTGATCGCTATAACTACACAGAGGGCTGGAGTTGCTGCAGTTACAGTGGCTAGCAAAGTTTCTATGGTCATGCCAGTTGCCGTTGCTATATTATTTTATGGCGATAATCTAACATTACAAAAACTTGTTGGTGTTTTAATGGTTGTAGGTGCTATTTTCTTCACAGCGGTTAAAGATGCTTCAGAACTTAAAACATTATCTAAAGAAATAATGCTTCCATTATTTGTTTGGATAACAAGTGGCATTATAGAAATCCTGATAGATTATGCTCAGCGTTTTGAATTACAAAGCGAAGATTTTCCTGGTTTTCTGGTAGCAAATTTTGGTTTGGCAGGTTTAATTGGCTTAATCGTTTTACTTTACTTTATGCTTTCTAATAAGCAGAACTTTACGATTAAGCACCTTATCGGGGGATTGATCTTAGGAGTTCCTAATTATTTCTCTATCTATTTTTTACTGAAAGCTTTAAAAGAGTCTGGTATTGAAAGCTCTGCACTTTTCCCAATAGCGAATATTGGTATTGTATTATTGGCGATTATGGGCGGAATGCTTTTCTTTAAAGAAAGACTTAGTTCTTTTAACTGGATAGGTGTTGGCTTAGCGATTGTTTCGATTATTTTAATCGCCAGCGCATAAAAAAACCGCTTGAAAACAAGCGGTTTATCAATTAAGGAAATCACTTAATAAGTGTTATTTGAGTTTTATTCAGTACTTCGACTACGCTCAGCAGAACTACTTCGACTACGCTCAGCAGAACTACTTAGACCGCGCTCAGCAGAATCACTTTGACTGCGCTTAGTAACCGACTTACCTTTATTTTCTCAATAAATTCTATCGATTCAGAAAATTATGAGAACAACTTTTGAAGTTTCATAGCAACACCCATGTCGCCATCTACCTTTAATTTACCACTCATAAACGCCATCATAGGATTCAAATCGCCGCTCATTAAGCTTTGCATGTTTTCAGCACTTAATCCTATAGTACAATCAGCATCGTTATCATCAGTTGATACTTCATTAGCCTCTCCGGTTCCATCAATAAATACTTTTCCTACATCACCGAAATCGAACTTTAATGTTTTTCCTAAAGCTGAAGCAGAACCTGCTCTTTCTTTAATTTGTTCTAAAATTGTGTCTAACATTTGTTTTTTATTTACTGTGTGAAAAATCGCTATCAGCGAATATTCGCAAAAATAAGCTTTTAGTTTCAAATGTGATTCTCTAAAAGTAAGAAAGTTAAATTATGTATGTAAATTTGAAGAATGCTGAGCGAAGTCGAAGCATGGATGATAGTTGGTAGTTGATAGTTGATGGATGATGGTTGATAGTTGGTGATTGATGGATGATGAGCAAAGTCGAAGCATGGTTGATCACTTATCACACAACATTTATCACTTATAATTAGTGAGCGTAGCTGAAGTATGAGCATAATAGTAGAAAGAATAGTTGAGCATTTGTATGCTTTGGAAGCATTGCCTTCAAGAATTTTCCTTGTGGGCTTGCCTGCCTGTGGTAAATCGAGGAACGGTAAACGATTGGCAAAAGCAATTGATTTCGATTTTATAGATGCAGATCTTTATATAGAACAAGCAGAAAATATTTCTATACAAGAAATTTTTAAACATATCGGAGAAGAATATTTCCGTGAATTGGAAAAGAAGTATTTAAAAAGTTTTTACAATAAAAGTAAAATTGTTGTTGGTACTGGTGGAGGTATGCCTTGTTTCCATAATAATATGGAATGGATGAATGAATTTGGTTACACTATTTGGCTAGATAGACCAATAAAAGAAATAGTGGAACGTTTAGCACTTAAGCCAGAGAAAAGACCTATGACTAGAGGAAAGAGTAGGGCAGAGATCGAGGAATTGGTTAAGGCTTTATTGGAAAAGCGGAAAGGGTTTTATGGGAAAGCTAAGAAGATTATTTGATTTAAAAGTGTAGTTTGACACCCTTTAAAAGAAATGTATCTATAACAGCAAAGACCCAGCTTGTACAAAATGGCATGGGTAAATAATACAGTTATGTTTCAATAATTTTACCCAAATTAAAATGGCAATCATTTATAATTAAAACATCATCTTTGAAATCATAAATTTGCCAAGGGTTTTCTTTCTGTGCCACAATTATACTTTGTGATTCTGTAAATATCCAAACAACCTTTTCAACGCCAAAATTCAGTAAATCTTGCGTTTTATTCTTGTAATATTGTATTTCGGTTTCTTGCCAAGTAGTTAAATCAGCTTCAATATCAACTTCTATAGCAACCAGAGGAGGATGGTTAGTATATTTTTTATTTATAATAAATTCTTTTCTCTTGAAAAGAGCAATATCTAGACACCTATTACTTCTAGGTGCTAAATGAATACCGTGTTCGCCAGTAGTTATTAATAAATTATCGGGAAGATTTTTATATAAAAATTTTAAAATTTCAGAAATAATAAATACCTGCAAACTACTTGCACCCATAAATTTACCATTTGTGTCATTTTCAATATTTAGCAAGGCCTCTCTATAACCCTTACGAAAAATAGGCTTACCTTTTACTACTTCGTAAACATACGGAAGCATATAATCTGGTAAGGGTTCATTAAGCCCCATTTCTTGCCATGTTTTATTAAACGGTTTTTTATACACCTGATTTATCATACCTTACAAATATAACTGAATTGAAGAAAATGAATTTAAAAATACTCATAACTACCCCCCTAACAACCATCACTATTTTACTTCTTTAAACTTTTGTATCGCCTTCTGCTGCATATACTCATCAATAGTCATTAGTTTGTATTTTTCTAATGCCACAAATTCCAATAATGTAAGTAGCTCTTCTTTCGTTAAATTTCCATCAACCGGCACAATTCTATTTAATTCCTCATCCATGAATATCAATCTTGGGTAAGGTACATTTTTGTTAAATCTATCTGGATCAAGATCTGTTAACGCTAATGCTAATGTATGATAACCAATAGATAAATCATTTACCGAATTTGATTCTTCAACAAAATTCCAATCTCTACCAGCAGCATTGATTGTTTCCTTCGATTCACCATTAAACTTAATTGCATAAAAGTGTGAATTTATGTAATCAATAATTTCTTGATCCTTCAAGACATTTTCTTCCACAAATTCAGAAGTTGTACACCAATCTGTGTAAAGCCAAACAACTCCTTTAGTCTTAAAAGGAATTGAAGTAGCAGCCTTTTTCCATGATATCCAATCTATGTTATTTTCTTTATTACAGCCTATTACGAATAAGAATAGTATTAATACGAAATTTTTTAATAAGCTCATAGTATAAAATTTTGCAAACCATAATTCTTGTTCCCTTAATGAGATACAAACCCAATAAACATCAATAATTTGTAAATACAATATTTTTTTATCATTAATTTCTTTCTTTTTTTTCGAAAAAAACTTAACACAAATTTTGATATAAGCATTTTTTTGTTAAATTTTGTACAGTTGATCTTGAAAAGTGTTGGTTTTGGTATATTGTTTTAGATCATTTCTGTATTTGTGGTGATGCGAAATATATACAAAACTCCATTCTAAATTACCCTGCATAAGTTAAGCAATTATTTGCTTTCAACTATTAATATATCTTTTTAATTATAAAATTACGAAATGAAAAAAACATTATTACCGTTGCTGTTTGGTGTCATTTGTTTGAGTACTTTAAGTGTTAAGGCTCAAACAAATCAGAGTACAACTAATGTGAGACATCAAAAAGTTGAGTTAAAGCCCAAAACAGCTAAGTTTTCTGAAGCTGAATTATTAAAGTTAAAAGCAGAAAAGGAAACTGATTATAACAATATCAAGAATAAAAGAATTAGCAATAGTGGTATTTACAAAGGAGATCCAGTACTTGCTAATATTGAGAAAAAGGAAATTGTTAGAAGAGAAGTTGATAAAAACATATTAAGGGTTGAAAAGACCACAGGAAAGAGATATGTTCGCCTTCAACCTTTACAAAAAGCAGTTCCTCAACTGCCTAAGAAATAAGTTTACTTGCAAGAAAATAAATAAAAATGATAACAATAAATAAAATAAAATTTATACTGATTGCTTTTATGCTTTTTTCATTTAGTAATCAAGTTTTAGATGCTCAGTGTACAACTCCTGTAACACCATCTAATATAAATGTTCAAGATTTAGGGGGAGGTCAAGTTTCATTGAGTTGGGATTTGGACTGTAATACACGTACAGAATGTGGTGCGAATGAGTCATTGTTTTGGTATGTAGGATTTTATGGACAAAATTCTCCTTCTCAAAATGGTATTTTGGGTGAATATGCTGTTGCGAATGTATTAACATGTGATGCACCTGCTGGTGATGTAGTTGGTGCTCCAATTACTTCAGGTGGTGATGATTTAGGAGTAGGATGTCTTGATCAGAAAGGATCTACTTGCCTATCTCAAGAATTAGGTCAAAATATTGGTGGGGATAATCATACATGGAATGTAGGAGGAATGTGTGGGTTTGAGGGTGCTCAAAACTTTGTATTTGATTTATGCCCAGGTCAATGTTATGATGTGTATATGTGGGAATTAGTAGTAAATGTTCCTACAGATTATGGTTGTAATACTGCTGGAAGTAATTGTGGAATCGAACTGGCAATTGCTTGTGGTGAAATTGGTTTGATAGCTGAATCGCCTGTTTCTGATGTATTTCAAATATGTTTAGCAGGTACACAAGACCCAATAGATATTCCTGAATTGACAATTTTAACAGCTGAATTATCTAATGGAAGTGGTGATCCTGCAATATGTGCTACTGCTGGTGATGTGTTTATTGGTGATTTTCAATTGCAGCCTGCCACAGCTGGAAGTGATGCAGGAACTTGTTCTACCCAAGATACAGACAACGAATCGGTAACTGATCAAGATGGAATTGTAAATGATGGTGCTGATGGTACACAAGTTGCTGGTGGTGATGGTGGTGATACCGATATTACCTTTGTTGGTGGCGGTGGAAACTCCGGAAATAGTCAACTTCAGCTTGGTACTAATGTAGTAGAAATCAACTGTAGAGATGTTCTCGAAGTAGGTTTCAATACCCCAGTCGGATGTGATGGTATTGTAGATGTATCAGCTCCAGGTGGTAGTACTGTTTTTGGAGTACCTCCATGTCCAGGTGTAGAACCCAATTATACAAATGCTATTGTTTATATCTCGAACAATGGTATTCCTGTTAATCCTAATGCCACTAACACAGCTTATCCCACATGTGTAGTTGGTGGAGCTGGTGGAACCAATACCTGTGATGGAAATGGTTCTAATACTAACGGATCGGCATATCCTGCCAATTGGTCCGCTCAATTTGGTCCATTCTTAGATGTTGATAATGATTGTTTCTTCAATTTAGCCGGAAACCCTTTTGCTGGTGGTGGTAATCCTTTAGACTTTGATGGCGTTACACAACAAGATTTTGGAGATGGTGTTTTACGTGATGTTTCAACTATATGTGTGCGTTACGAAGACCCTTGTGATGGTTCTAAATCTGCAACTTGTGTGAAGTTTATTTCTGACTCTTCACCACTTAGTGCTGATATCCGTTCTTGTCCAGTTACTTGTACAGATGGCACAGGTACTTCAAATGATGGACAAATTATTGTTGAAAATGTTGCAGGTGGTTCCGCAGATGGAAATCAAGATACAGCCGATGATGCTGGTGCTGCAACTTCAATTGCTAATTATTTTGTTGAGATCGTTTCAGGACCTAGTACTGGAGCGTTAACACAGCAAGCAAATGGTGACTGGGTTATTACTGGCTTAGCGGCTGGCTTATATACGATTGAAGTTCGCGATGAATTAGCAACTGGTGATTCTTTCGCTGCTGATACTGACGATGGTTCTGCAACTTGTGGTGCTGCTTGTCCTATTGAATTAGTTGTAGAGGTTTTAGGCCCTCCAATAAATACTTTAGTTGCCGCACCTGGAACTCTACCTAGTTGTGCAGATGCTCAGGAATATACAACTGACTTGAGTGCTACACAAATAGCTACAGCTAGTAATGGAGAAGTTGTATTCAATGGTGGACCAGGTAGTTTTCCTGGGGTTTTTGCTGGTGCTTACCCAAGTGGAGGTAATGTCGATCCTGCCGCCAATATTGCTGTTTCTGGGTTGTTTGCTGGTTGCGCAAGCGATAATATGGGAGTTGCTACAGTTGCTGAAATATGTGTAGATAATATTTCAGATGCAATTGATATAACTGGAGTGGTAGTTGAGGTTGTAACACCTTCTGGCAATGCTGTTACTTTAGGTTCAGGTACGGGATTTACGACAAATGATCCTCAGTTAACTGGAAACAATGTATCTGCTTGTTTTACTGTTCCTCAAACTGGATCATTTGTTGGTGATTCTGCAAATGGTACTTGGAGTATTTCTATTGATGATGGTTTCGGGGGGGCAACAACTATTGATGGTTGGTCAATTACTTTTAATGATTTAGTATGTACAACCACAACAGGTATTACGGATTTTGCTGCTTGTGGAGCTGCTATGGCAGGTACAGCTCCTGCAGATGCTCCAACTGGTGTTTTAACTTGGGTTCCAAATGCAAATGGAACAGATATGCCAGCAGTTGGTGATTTAGCATTTGCGGATGCTTCTCAAACAATGGCTACTTTTACCGATCCTGCACAAGATCAAACAGCAAATACTTATTGCTATACTGTAACTGGTTTTTTACCGGGATCAAACTTTACTGCTGATGGATTGGATTTGTCTTGTACTAACATGGAGTGCTGTGCAGTAGAAACCGAAGTTTGTTTCAGTACTCAACCTTGTTTTGAATGTGGGGATGTACCAGAACCTAAGGTACTTGAATATTGGTTGTGTGAAGGAGCTTCTTTACCAACTGATGAAGGCTTAAAAGCTATTTGTCCTGATTGTGACCCAAATCCTGAACCTTTCTGCCCGTTTGACCCAAATACTATGGATATAGAAATATGTATAAGTGGTATTCATACATGGGTTTCAGATATGAGTTTTTATGCTCAATCTCCTAATGGTGTAGTTATTTTTCTTGCTCCTTATGCAAATTCAGGTACTGCAGGTGGTTTGGGTAATTGTAATCTTGGTGATGATTTCAATAATCTATGTTTTACAAATACTGCAGTTGGAAATGATTTCAATGTTTGTGCATTGAGTACTCCTTTAACTGGCACATTTGATACTTACTATGGAGGACAAGCAATTAACTGGGCTGCATTTACAGGTCAGAACGTTTATGACGGAGGATGGAATATAATTGTTGGTGATTGTGTTGGTGGTGATGTCGGAGCATTACAAGATGTAGTTGTTACCATTTCAGATAATGGTGGAGGAATGAGTTGTTTAACAGAACCTGCTTGTGTAGGATGCGATGGAACAGAGGAATTAGCGGGTCCTAATAATGCTAATGCGGTTGTGTATGCTTCAGGCCCAGTTTCATTTGATCTGAACGATGGAGAATGTGAGATAGGTATAGATGATCCGGCTGTATTCCCTTTTCCAATACCTCCTTTTCAAACTCCTTTCCCAGCAACAGTTGAATGGTACGATGCAATGACTGGCGGGAATATGGTTGGTACTGGAAATACTTTCCAGCCTACAGATATGGCTGCTGGCGATTATACATATTATGCTGAATGTGTTTGTGATGGTTACAATACAGAAGGAGATTGTGCGGTTGATGAAATTTGTAGAAGTCCAAGAACAGCTGTAGTTTTCCATATTTATCCTCAGGATGCAGGTGCAACTACTGCCGATAATCAGATATTATGTTGTGGTGAAACAGTTAATTTTGATAATACCACTGCAATCTATGATGAAACTTTAGCTGGTGGTACTTCTGCGAAACATGATTATGAACTAGGTTATGCTATTACAGCTGGTTCTCATACCGATGGAACAGCACAAGTAATGTCTCAGTCTGATCTTGATGCCCTTCCTGCTGCTCAGGTATTCATGGCAGATGGACCAAATGATACATCTACTGAAACAGCATCATACACAACTTCATGTACTGCTTGTCCTGGAGGAACTACAGGAACGTTAACAGCAGGTGTATATGCAATAACCCCATTTACAAGTGTAGATGAGTTACAAGTTTGTAATGCGATACAAAATGCTACTTTGGGAGCAGATATTTCTGGATTTTCAACACTTGAGTCTTATCAATTCTTAATTCCTACTGAAGGAAGTTTAAATAACTTAGCTGTCAATGCTTCTGGAGGAACAATTACTTTAACAGTTGATACATTATACGGAGCAACCGACATTGACGGATGTTTTACCACACAGGGATTTTTTATTGATCTTGGAGTTAATGGGGCTTATGTTGCTACTGCAAATGGAGGTGCACCGATTGCTACTCCGGCTGCATTCCCTTTTACAATAACTTTCCCTTATACAGATTTCGGTACTTTCACTTCTAACGACGCATTGACCGTACAAATTACTCCTCAGGTTTCAAGTCCAATAGGAGTTACTTGCCCTTCTGCCACTATTATTTCAGATTGTTTATTCTATGCAAGTGCTTACGTTTGTTCAGAACTTAATTATGACCCAACATTCGATGATGTTGGTGAAGGAGCAATGTGTGCAGAATTTGGTGAGCCAGTTGACTTTGTTGTACTCGATCCTATTTGCGCTACTGAAGTGTCTTCTTGTAATCCAGATGGTACTTATAGCATTGATTTAACAATAGAGGGTGGTTTAGCTGCTTTGGATGGTGATACTTATGTAGATGGTGCCGGTGCAACTGTTACAATTGACGGTGGTTATCAGGTAACTGTTACAGGTGCAATTTCTGTAAATGGTACTGCTGGTGCAACAGGTATTGTTTCTGCTGAAGCATTAGCAGGATCTGAAATAGAAGTTATAATGCCAACTTCAGTTTTATCATATACTATAGATATTGCTAATTACGATGAAAATGGAAGTGCTGTTTTACAAAGCGCTGCTTCGACAACTGGTTGCCCTATTCAGTTAACAGGTTCTCAGGCATTGCCGGATGCTCCAACAACAACACCTGGTGAAGTTTGTTTAGAGGATGCACCTGGAACAATTATGGCAAGTTGTACAACCGGTACAGTTAATTGGTATCAGGAAGATGCAGCAAACATTGGAAATCCTGATTTAGTAACGGGTGTTATAGGAACAGGTAATTCTTATATGCCTGCCGATGCTGCTTCTGGTACTTACACTTACTTTGCAACTTGTGTAGATGCTGATGGTTGTGAAAGTGCACCTACTCCTGTTACTTATTTGATCGATCCTTGTGCAACAATAGAAATTACTGATCCTTGTATTTGTTTGAACGATCAAACAGATAATACTTCAGCAACTGGTGATGGTACTTTTGGTGAAACAATAACGGTTACCGCTGCACCTGGATTGTCATTGGATATTAATGGTGGGGCTGGAACTATGGGAGTATTGAATCCTGATGCTGCATGGACAGAAAACCCTGCCGGAGTTTATGTGTTAAACTTTGAACATTTGGATGGTGCTGGATATATATTTTATGTTATTGACAGTGCAGGAGACCCTGTTGTAGATTCTAATGGAGATCAACTAGTTGTTTCTAATAATTGTATTTATCCTGAAATACAATCTCCGTTTTTATCAGATACTGAGTTCTGTGCTGATGAAGCTGCCGAAGCTTTAAGTGGGTCGGGTACTGAGATCAATGGTTTTTCGGGTGATTACACTTATACAATTGATGGTGGTGCTGCTGTAACAGGTATCGATCCAACGGCGTTAACACCTGGACCTCACACATTAAATGTTACTTTTAGTGGTGATTTTGTTAATGATCTTTGGGATGGAACTAATTCTGCTTTCCCTGGTTGTGAAACTACTTTAGATGTTCCTTTTGTGGTAAATCCATTACCGGATGCAAGCTTTACTTGTCCATCTTCTGTTCCTCAATGTGATGGCAATTTTGCTTTAGCTCCTGTTGATGGTACAGGAACATGGAGTGGAAGTGGTGCTTCTTTTATAAATGGTGCTAATGAATTTGAACCACTTGGTGCTCCGGTAGGTTTAGAATTAACATTGATTTATACAGTTACAGATGCAAATGGTTGTACTGATGTTGCTGAATGTAGTTTCATGGTAACTAACGATTGTGGTGCTAATGGTGGTGCATTCGGGAATTAATTCTTAAAGAATAACTAATTTTAATCCGACACTTATTAATTTAAGTGTCGGATTTTTTTATGGATAAAATCAAAATGTCCAGGAGTATCTTGAAAAGGTAATAATTACAATTTGAAATATAATTTTTCTAAAAATATATACAGTGAAATATTTTTTAAATTGTATAATATAAGTTTATAAAACGTTTAAATTATCAGGTTAGATTTGAGCGAAATGTAATGAAAGTAGAAATATAGACGCCTAGCAATCTCTTGGAAGCATAGCTCTTGTTATACAAATTTAAATATTAAAAAACGTACAAATTTTCGTGTCATATTGAGCGTAATGTAATGAAGTCGAAATATAGACACCTCCCTATTTTTCGGGGCATGACTCGTATATTGGGCTTAATTTGATAGTAGCTAACGCTTTCATAAATGTACGATATATTAAAGTTAAAATTGTATTAGTTGGTATTATTTGATGTGATTCATTTTTATATGGATGTACATTTTATTAAAGTTAAAGTTGTATCATTATGAAAAGTAAGAGATGACAAAAAAATAAGATAATAATAACCCAGAAAGGAGTTATTAATTTTTGTCGGTAAGAAGCTTTGTATTAATTGAAGTAATATATCATAAAAATACCCCAAATAGCCATCAAAAATCTTTTTTCTAACTACTTATAAGTCAATCCATTATAAATCGTACAGGATTGTCACATGTTTCAAGTGGATAAATATAAGTACAAACAGCTTCAACAATACCACAACAATCAGCATCAAAAGGTCCAACTTCAGTGCATATTTGATAACTTGAACCAGCATCTAATGAAATGCCTAGCCAACCCGTTGGTACTTCTGTATTATCAATACTTGGCTGTGAAGAACATTGATTATTTGTTTCATAAACTGTAGTGGTCAACGAAGTATTGTCTTGGCAGGGTGGAGGAGAACCGGAACTTGTTGAACTTACAACACCAACCTGACTATTAACGCCATATTCACCACTATCCGAAGGCGAAAATTCATGACAGAAAGTATAAACCGAAACACCATCTTCTACGGTCAAACTTGAACTACTTAAATCTGTACATTCAGTCGATGGTAAAATAACTGAATTATAAGCTGTAACTGCCGTGGTTTCATCTGAATATTCAAGCCCTGCACAATCGGTATTTATATCTCCACAATTACATGGAGGTGCGCAAGATCCAATAGATACATCATATTCACAAGTAGGATTATTACCAACGAATAATTTTGAATAGATTCGTACACTTTCAACACAGCCTGAAACATCTATACATAGATCGAAAGTCGGATCATTTCCAGGTTCGTATTGTGCACCCTCATAACTTGCAGCATTTGGTGAAATAGTGTGAATCGCAAAATAAGCATCATTAGCAATACTATTGATAGAAGGAATGACCAAACCCTGAAAAGGAGTAGAAATAGCACCATTCGTTAACTGAGCATTATTGATTGTAGTAGGATAGTTGACAACATTAGGTGTATTATAGAAGGAATTGAATTCTAGAACAAAACCAAAATCAGCTGGACCTGAGTTCCCTATATCGATGTCAATGTTAAAACAATATTCGGTTATTCCCCCACCTTTATAAGTACTAGCGTTTAATGTAAATGAACCTCCATCACATGCACTAAGTTTACTTGAGCTGATAATTGAAATGATAAATAGGCATATAGAGTATAGAGTCTTCATTTTTCAATAATCAGAGTTTATCAAGGTATAAATTTAATTTAAATAGAATAAAGAATAAAATTAGCGTATCGAATAAACTCATTGGTTGTTTATTATAAGTTTATCACTCAAAATATTTACATTGTTTTTATCAATGGCTTGCAACAGATAGATTCCAGATTTAAGATCAATATTTATACTATTCAAACCAATCTTTAAATTTGTTTCAAAAATCAGTTTTGCAGAAAGATCATAGATGTTTAGTATCCCGGAAAATCGGCTTTCAATATTTAAGTAGCTTTTTGCTGGATTGGGGAATACTGTCAGAACCTCTTTGGTAAGTTGATTGATAGTGGTCTCATCATCCGATACTTTGGTAGTTAATATTTTTAAACCTCCAAGATAAGAACCGATTCCAAATTCAGCATATCCATCATTATTCAAATCAGAACTACAAATATTAGTATAAGGAGCTTTTCTTTTGTTAAAGATTTGTTGCTCATTTTCAAATTCATTGAGTACAGCATCGTATTTTTCAAATAGTAATATTTTCCCATCTATGGTTCCACAAACTGCATTAATTTCATTGTTTATGTCTTTCCATATACTTATGCTTTGTGATGGGAAATTACTATTTCCTTCAGAAAGGAGTTGAATATTTCCCCATAAGGTATCCACCAATTCAAAACTTATATTTTCATTACCAGTGTTTTTATAATAAGCAATCGTTCCTATTTTATCAGCAGTAAATAAATCTGCTTCGTTATCATTATCAATATCAAAAAAGAATGGTTTGATACTTCCGGTAGATAAGGGACTCAATTCAATGGTATCTGGATCTAAAAATAAAGTTTGTCCTTCATTGTTGGTAGTGGTCGAGTTTTCAAAGTATAAAAGTTTATTAGTTAAAGAAGAAGATGTGAGTATCAAATCAACAAAACTGTCTTTATTTAAGTCTGCAAAACTATGATATATAGTGTTGCTTTGATAATCATAAATATTCCCAAAATCGTTATCGACTAATTTGAAAATAGCTGTATCAACTGTGCCAATATTTTTGTAATGATAAATACTAGAGTGTATGAATTTTGAATCTAAACTGTCAGGTGTGAAGAAATTTCCAAATGTAGTTTTATTACTAATAAAAAGATCAACAAGTCCATCTTTATCAAAATCATAAAATACCGGAAAGCTGTGTGTACCTATATCCAGAACTTCATTTGAAATATAAAAGGCCGAGATGGAGTTTTCATTTTCAAAACATTCAAATAATGAAATATTATCTGTGCCAGAAATAAATTCAGGATCAGAAGGAGATAAGATCAAGTGTGTGCAGTTTTCATCTTCAGTTATAAATACAGAGTTTAAAACATTATTTTTTACTATGGTTTCGCTTTCAAAAATCTGTATTTTTTCTTCAATGAAATATTCATTGTCAACAAAATTTCCTAAGAGTACACTGAATAAACTATCAGAATATCCAAACATTATATCGTAAATTCCATCTTTATTATAATCATAAATTGTACTGCTGGAAGTGGTTAGGTGAATCTTCGAGTCAACCTTGTTTTTTCCCCCACATGGATTGTTATATGCAATTGAATCTATAAAAGGGTTAAGATAAACATTCCCAAAACAAACAGGTTCAGCAAAGAAAGGAGTACAGTTAGCAGTACTTGCCAGATTATAATAGACCAAAAACCTGTTGGAGAAAAGATCGAAATGTAAGATATCTATAAATGAGTCGCCATTAAAGTCAAAAAAGGCAGGTTCATTGAATCTATCTAAATGTTCAAATTCAAATTCACTTATTGTACTCGTAAATTCTAATTTGTTACTTGTATTTATAAAACCATTTTTGACATAGAATTTATAATCCTCATTATTTGCATAACAAACATCTTCAATGCCATCACAATTTATATCAATAATTTTTATCCAACTGAATGAATCAGGTAAACCAATAGGTAAGAAATTATTATCGATTTCAAGTAGCTTACCTATTTCAAAATCTATTACACTAATATGTGAACCAGAATCAGAAATTATCAGATCCGTTGTCTCATTATCATTCAGATTTAATTCGTTGAAAATAGGTAAGTTGAATCCATCAATAAATGGGTATTCATAAAATATGTCATTATTATTAACTAATTTGGCATTTTGAAAATTTGTTAATTCCTGACCTTGTATAAGGTTAGAAACTAAAATTATTAAGAACAATAAACGCATTGTAAAAATGTTGAAAGCACTTGGTAAAATTATTAGTAACAAAATTACAAGCTTATGGCTATTATTGACCTTTATTATTTTGAGTAGTGCTTTTTCTTATAATAAAAAGGCAAAACTTGAAATTAAGAATATAGTAGATAATTTTACTGATCAGATATTTTATTTGACGTATCGATATAAAGGTCACACCGATATTTATATTCATGGCGTTAATAGTAAAGAAATAGAACTGTTTAATTATAAAGTAGATAATTTACCACTAGAGATCAGAGCCATTCCTTCATCGAATCAACTATTGTTGTCTGGTGGAATTAGAGGTAGGTCTGTTTTTAACCTTTTGGATGCTCAGTTTAATTTAATTCCCTTAATTGAAAACAATAAACTAAATTTAGATCCGCATGATATACAATTTTTAAATAATGGAAATATAATCACATTTGAGCAAGTGTATGATACAATTCCTGCTAATGAAGAACTAGGAAATGGTGTTGATCCAACAGTTTTAAATCATTTCAATATATTAGAAATAAATGTAAATAATAATGAAGTTGTAAATAAATGGTCATCTCAAAATTATTTTAGTGTTCATGAGGCCGGAAGTCATGTTAGTTTAAAAACAAAAGTGATTGATTATTGCCACTTTAACTCGTTACATTATAATGAAACCGATAATTCACTGATCACGTCTTCAAGAAGTTTAAATGAAATTACTAAGATCAAATGGCCAGAAGGAGATATTATTTGGCGATTAGGGGGGAAGTGTAATGAATTTAAGTTTATTAATGACTCTATTGGATTTAATGGACAACATCAAGCTACGCTTTTGAATGATACCTTGATGCTTTTTGATAATGGAGCTTTTCACAAAAATAATAAATCGAGTGTTGTAATTTATAAGCTGAATGAATCAAAAAAAGAACTTGAGTTAATTGATAGATTTTATGGAAATGACCTGAATTTTACCAAAAGAAGGGGGGGCGTTAAGAAATTAGAAAATGGAAACCTACTAGTAACTTGGGGGCAAAATCAGAATCCGGAATATCAGGTCAGTGAACTTGATAATAAAGGAAGAACATTACAAACTTTAAAGTATAATAATCCGGGAAATTACAGAGTAAACAAGGGAGCTTGGAGACCAGAATTATTAAAGATTGAATGTTCTGAAAAAGCTAATGATAAATACAAGATTTCTTTAGAAAATTTATCGGAGCACGATCTAACTGTTAAGTATATTTGTATTGGAACTGATACCTTAAAAAATGAAATTTCAAGTTTGGAAGCAAAAGAAAGTAAAGTTGCTGAATTCCAACTTGAAAAAAAGGTAGAAACAAATAGAAATTGTTCTATCGAATATTATAAAGAAAGCGACTTTTTTGTAATCCAGGAATTTTCATTGAACAATTAATTGTCCGAACTGTAAAATAATTACTATGCAAGTCAATTCTTACTGGGAACTATTTCTCAAATATCTAGAGTATTATTTTAATTTCTCTGTAAATAATCTAACCAATCTCTCTTTTCAAAACCCTTTTTTATGGGTTGCCTTCTGGGTAGTTGTTTGTTTACTAATGGAAATGTTTTTACCCAGAAAAATGGAATATTCTAGTTTCAAAAGAAAAGGCTTTTGGCTAGATATGTTTTATGTACTACTTTATGATATTTTATTCGTTGCCTTTGGTTTTTATGCCTTTACGGCATTGGTTGATGTCATGTTTAAGCAGTTTCTACTTGGCTTTGGTGTAGAGTCTTTAGTGCTGTTCGATATGTCTGCATACTCTGTAATATTACAAGTTGCAGTACTTTTTGTTCTACAGGATCTCATAGAATTTATAGCGCATTTTTTGATGCACCGTGTCGATTTTCTGTGGGCATTCCACAAAATTCACCATGCACCTGAAGAAATAAGCTTTGCTTCGTCCAGACATTTTCATTGGGGAGAATACTTTATTGGTAAACCATTAATGTATATACCCTTTTCTATGTTGGGATACTCAGCACCTCAATATGTTTATGTTGTGGTAACGATCTTTATTTTTGAAGCCTTTTTTACCCATGCAAATGTGAAAACCAATTTTGGTTTCCTTAATAAAATTATCAATAATCCTGAAACCCATTATTGGCATCATGCTAAAAATATTCCAGGAAGATATGGCGTTAATTTTGCCTCCGTTTTGAATATTTGGGATGTCTTAATTGGAACCTACTATTGCCCAAAAGACAAAAGTCTTCAGCCTGAGCTTGGTACCGACGATAGTCATGAAGTACCCAAAGGCTTTTTTGGACAAATGATCTATCCTTTTAAATATTTACTGACTAAAAAAAAGAAGACAAATGTTTTTGAACAATCAGAAGAAAAGTAAATTGATTTACCTTTTTTTTATTGTCATTATTTTTAGTTGCAATAATACTGTAGATAAGGAATTACAATCTGAAGCTAAAGCGGTTAACAAGCCTGAGGTACAGGGGCAGGTCAATAAAGAAGAACCAAAAACTGAACTTGATGCAAAAAAAATAATTGGTTCATGGAAAGATAATAACAGTATTATTGAATACAAAGAAAATGGCAATTGGATCGGAGAATGGGAACAGGGTGCGCTTGTCGGAAAATGGGGGATTAAAAAAGATGTTTTTTCCATGTCCTTCTTAGGAAAAGATATTGAACCTACAAGTTACCGTATTCTTGAGTTAAATGATACCCTGTTTAAGATCAGCTCTATTCAAGATGGAGCAATATTCGTTAAAAAGAAAATTGATTTTACTTTTACTGAATAATCTCAATTGTTTACTGTTTAGAGGGCAAGTCCTTTGAGTTTTATAATGTCTAATAACTTATTTTTCTTGTTTAATGTCAAAGTTTATCACGTTTCTCTCTCTTATAATTTTTGTTAATGCCTTTTTAAGGTCGATGACTTTTTGATTATAAATAAACTGAATGAAGATTCTTCAAAAGAATTGTACTATTTGGCTAAGTTAGAGGAATACAGATATGTATGTGGTTTCGATGAAAATGCTGAAATAGTCTTTAAATATAGGGTTGACCATTTACCAATGGAAATTAGACCAGTTAATAATTTTCAAGGAGATAGTTTACTTTTATTATTAGGTAGTGTAAAAGAAAAAAGTCTGATATGTTTAGACAAACAATTAAACATTACTTTAAATTCCCAAGCATTAGAGCTTAATATTGATAAACATGATTTTCAATTCTTACCTAATGGGAATATTCTAATTCTACACACTGAAATTGAACTTGATGATTTTTCAGACCAGGATAAAGAAAGCAAAACTAATTTACAACATTACATATTGAGCGAAGTAAATATTAAAACCTGGGAAATAGTGAAAAAATGGAATTCAAAAAATTATTTTACACCTACCGAAGCCGCTCCTCATGTAAACCTTAATGTGCCAACTATTGATTACTGTCATATCAACGCTTTTCAATACTTAGAAGATGGTTCTGTGCTGATTTCTAGTAGAAACATGGATGAAATAACCAAGATCAATTGGTCAAATGGTGAAATTATTTGGAGAATGGGGGGGAGATGTAATGAATTTAGATTCATAAATGACCCTATAGGGTTTTGTGCTCAGCATCAGGCAAGATTATATAATAATGAATTAGTGCTTTTCGATAATGGAGCCTATCACGAAATCAAACGATCAAGCGTTTTAATTTATGATATTGATCAAAGTGAAAAAAACTTAAAGTTAACACATAGATTTTATGGGGATAACTTAAATTTTTCTGAAAGAAGAGGAGGGGTTACTAAATTGGATAGTGGAAATTATTTTGTGTGTTGGGGAGCAAATAAACACTACCAGTTCAGCGAATTAGATAAAGCTGGTAAAACAATTACAAAGGGTTATCATAAATCACCAATTAACTATAGAATGAATAAAGGGGCTTGGAAACCTGAATTATTAAAAATGGCTCAAAATGAAAATGGTTTTGAAGTAGTAAACATATCTAAACATAAACTTAGTATTGAAAATATATGGATTGATAATAACAAAATAGAACTTAACAAACTCAACCTAATTCCTGAAGAAACTTACATATTGCCGAAAATTTTTTCAAGGAACAATAAGCTGAAAATAGCTTATAAAGAGACTGAGAATTCACTTTTTTATGTAGTTCAACATTTCATTTGAGTTTAACTAATTTCCCTTCATTATAAAACTCCATAAAATCAGCCATCTCGCCTTCATACTTTTTTAAAGGCAATCCAGCTTTTCTCCAAGACGCAACACCATCGTTTAGATAATAAACCCTTGAAAACCCTTCTTCTTCAAAAATTGTAGCAGCCTCTGATGCCTGTTTTCCCCCTATATCATAAATAAAATATACCTTGTTTTTATCAAGTTGATTGATTGAGACTTGAAAAGAGTCATCATAAAAGTCTAAGAAATAACTATTTTCAATAAACCCATAACCAAGCACTTGAGAAGGTAAGGCAACATTTAAAATTAGTGCATCTTTATTTGCTTGCAGATACTCATTAAAATCTTCAGTAAGCAATGGCTGTATTACATTCTTAGAACCAATTTTTGGTGTTTCTTTTTGTTCTGCACAAGAAAATAAACTTAAAAAACAGATCAGAATTAAGAAGTGAATTTTTACTTTCATAGAACTCAATATTAAGACATAATTAATAAACAATAAAATTATCCATTTTTGTATCGAAATTGTCAGTTTTATTTCATTTTCACAAAAAGCTTATATATTTTAGCAAATTATTGCTGAGTTTATATTTTGTCAGTAAAGTACATTTTGTGTTGTAAATTATACATTGATATATTAATTATTAAATTTTATTTAATATGAAACTAAAAAATTACATTTTATTCAGGGGTAAAGCCATGAAACTATGTGCATTTACTCTTATGGCACTCACATTAGTCTTGCTTAATAAGCAAGATGTTCAGGCGTGCCACTACTCTAATGCCTTCGCTGCACCTCCAACCGCAGCCTTTAATTGTACAACCTGTCAGATCGATGTTAGCTTCACTACTGAAGTTCAAGGTGGTTTTGCAGATACAGAATCATTAACACTCGATTTTGACGCAGGAACGATTACGAATGTAGTGGTTACTGATGTGCAAAGCGGCACAACAGGTGATGCTAATGCCGGAACAACCTTCGATACTTGTGCAGGTGCAGGGCACGATGTAGGCTATGCCGGTGACGATGCAACTTTCTCTGCAAACGCACCTATACTAAATGATTTGTGTGCAGGTGGTGGTGCCAATGGTGCTTCAACAGATCTACAGATTGTCATTTCCTTTGATCCCAATGGTGCATTACCAACTGAGGTAACAACAATTGGTTTGGAAAATGGTAGTTGTGATGAAACAGCTCCATTCACTTTACCGGACCTTTCATTAGACCTTCAGGCTGATATTGCTTTCGGTGTTGGTACCGATGGTGTGCAAAACGCTCACTGTGGTAACAGCGATGGAGCTATTCAGGTTGCCGAAGCTTCAGGTAACGGATGTCCGCCTTACGAGTATTCTATTATCGCAGGACCAATGATGGCACCTGGTCAGGCAGGTACGCAGTTTTGCGATCTTCCTTCAGGTGCATATACTGTACAGGTAGAAGATGCTTGTGGTGCTACTGCTACCTTAGCGGTTACAATTGCTGAAGTTGCAGTGCCAACGGTTGTTTCTACCGGAGTTACTGTATGTGATGGTGATCCTGCTACGGTTACTGCTGTTTGTACAACTTCTGATCCAGATGCATCTGCTACCTCTTCTACAACTAACTGGTATTCAGATATGGCTGCTACTACCTTATTAGGTTCAGGTGCTAGCTTCGATGCCTCTGTATTAGGTGTTGGAACAACTACGATTTATGCAGTTTGTGAAGAAGTATATAACACGGCTTGTGATGGTCGTGATGTTGTATGTGCTTCAGCTCCTGAAGCCACAATTGTAACGATCAATGCGAGTCCTTCTGCAGCTTGTCCTGCTCCTGCTTCAGTAGTGCAAGATCCTTGTTCGTGTGGAAATCCTTTAAACTACGAGTTAATTGGTGGAGTTGCCGGTCCAGTTGAAACAGAAGATGTTAACTCAATTGGTACTAAGTTTTTCCATGAAACAATTACTGTTACAAATGCGGATATTTTTAATTACGAAATTACAACACTGAATGCTGGTGGTATTTTCGATGCTGCAGGTAATCCGATTGCATTACCAATGGCACCTACATCTGTTGTAAGTAACGGAGATGGAACTTCAGATTTTATCTTTGAATTCTGGTTTGAAGATGGAGTTGGTTTTGATGTAGATATTGCTGAAACTACTGGAACTGGTGAAATATTAAACCAGTGTAATTTATGTGAATATCCTGATGCACCCACTGGCTTAATTGATATTGAAGCATGTTTCGGTGCAGCAGCTGGTGATGTGTTAATTCCTGCAACATGTGCTGATTGTACAGAAGTATGTATTGATGGAGGTAGTTTAGCTTTCCAAGGTACCGCTGATGATGGATTTGGTGGAACTAATAATGCTGAAGTTTTTGAATTTATAGGTACTTGTAGTGATCCTAATTTGGTTGACCCTGCTGTAAGCTGGAATTTAAATGTTGATGTTCAAAACTACAGTCCAGCAGGATTAGATCCAGGATGTGCAAATACACATTTCTGGATTACTATTTTTGTTGATGGAGTAACCATTTATGATGTGCAATATGACGCTGGAGGAAATCTTACAGGTAATTCTTTTGCAGGAACTCCTCAGCCACTTCCTGTTTCTTTAGATGAAACTAATTCTGGTGCTTATAACCAAAATGGTGTTGTTGAGGTTTTTGTATATCCTAACTGTCAAGGTGTTAATGGTGTACCTACAGATGTTGCAGACTGGAGCGCAAATATTAGTGGTAATTTCCATGCATTATTCAGTGGAACATCTCCTGCTGAACCTGTTAATTGGTATGCTGGTGCTAATGGAATCGCTGATATTGCTGGAGGTGTTTTATCAACAACATCTCCTTATGATCCAATTGCTAACGGCGACTTAGATCCTTCTGTCCCAGGTGTATATGAATATTTCGCAGTTTGTTCTTGTGGTGATTGTGTAAGTGAGCCAGCTCAGGCAACTGTAACTATTGCTCCCGAAATTACCGTAGAATTAGTGCAAACTAAATGTGATGGTAACCCTGATGGTGATGCTGATCCAACGAATGATACCGATGAATATAATTACGATATTATTGTTACTATAGGTGGTGATCCTGGAAATGGTAATACTTTAGATGTTCTAGGTCCAGGTGGTATTACTGCTTCTATTAATACAGTAGCAGGTCAATTAGTATATATTTACTCTTCTGATCCTGCTAATCCTGATGCAGACAACACTAGCCTGTCTCCAATTCCGGTTACAACTGCTGGTCCTTTAACAGCTACATTAACTATCGGAACATTAGTGTGTGATGATACTTTTGATGTTGTTGCTGAAGCAGATTGCTCTTGTTTCCGTCAATACTGTGGTGATGTAACAGATACTTCAGATGGATTAATTACTACACCTGATGGTCCATTAGTGCCACCAGTAGGAACCAATCCGCTATATACTACAATTTATGTGTTAACTGATCCAAGTGGTGCAATTATCCAAGTCGATGATATGGATCCATTATTGGTTGATTTTGATATGAGTGCTTTACCTCCAACTGCTAATGGTGGAGTTTTATGTGAAGTATGGGCAATTAATTATGATGCTACAGATCCTACTACTGCTGCTTATGTGGCTGGTGCTTTAGATATTACAGCTTTATGCTACCCGCCAGATCCATGTATTTGTATCGATGTATCAAATTCAGCTTGTTATATTGAGAAATTAGAGCCTGCTTTACCACCAACGGTAACGCCTGCTTGTGTTTGTCAGAATAACCAAAATCCTAGTGGTCAAGTATTATTGGCAGATTGTGATACACCGAATGCGGTTAACTTACCAACTGTTGTTACATGGTACGCAGATGATCAGGTTACAGTTGTTGGTTCAGGAACTATGTTCGATCCTATTGCTGCTGGTTTAGTGTCTTATACTACGCCAAGTGTTACAACTTTCTATGCACAATGTACTAATGGCGATGGATGTACAAGTCCTTTGTCTGCTCCGGTAACTTTTGAAGTAAAAGAAACTCCTGAAGCTCCAGAGCCGATAGATGTATGTATTTGTGCTGATGATACAGATGGTGATACAGCTATTTTAGTTGATTTTGAAGTGGTTGCACCAGGTGCGACTTATAATGTATATTTAGCTGCTGGTGATGCAGCTCCTGCTGCTGGATTTGCTGCTGTAACTCCTCCAATTGATGTTACAAGTTTATTGAATACAACTACTGCAAGTCCTCCTAACCAACAATTATATATTTCGGAGATTGTGAATTTTGATAATGCACAAACACCTCCTCAAATTCAATGTGAATCTGATAGAGCATTATTCCAGTTAGAAGTAATTCCTAATCCAGATCCTTCTTTAGATGATGGACAATATTTCTTCTGTGCGGATGCTGCTGCAACTACATTAAACGATATTGCTAACCCTGTAACACCGGGTGGAGAGTGGTTTGTAGCTGATGGTGCAGGAATGCCTACTGGTTCAGCACTTGATCCAACTATTGTTCCGGGCGACCTAGCTAATCCTGATAATGTTACAACCAACTGTTTTGAATATGTTTATCAATTAACTGCAACTGGACTTTTACCGTCTTGCCCTGATTGTACAGGTGTTTCTGCCGTTGTTGAAGTTTGTGTTTGTCCTGCTCCTGATGCTGATTGGGTTGCTCCGGGTGAATTCTGTGGTTTTGATGCAGATCCAGTGGCTGGAATCGTATTAGATGTTTATGTGGTAACTGATACAGATGGTGATGGTACTACAGGTGTCGATATTAATCATACTTGGGCTATTAATGCTGATTCTGATATGACTGGTATGCCAAGTGTTACTGCTCCTGCAGGAAATGATACTGGTGCTCCGGGTGGTGCAACATTTACTTTAGGTGATCTTTCTGCTTTAACAGAATGTACTACTTTCTTGATTGATCATACTGTAACATTAAGTTGTACTGCAACAGATGCACCTCAGGTTGATCCTGATGGTAATCCTGTATTTACAGGTGGTGCTTTAGATTGCTCTGAAACAGTTACACAACCTATTACGATTTGTCCTGAATTCGATCCTGAATGGAACGCTGGACTAATTTGTTGTACTTCTGATATTGTTCACTTACCAGGTGGAGGTTTCAATTCTTTAGCTGATGCACAAGCAGGTGGTTCTCCTGCATTATTGGATTTACCAGGTGCTGTAGCTGGAGGCGTTGCTCCAATTTATGATATGACTGGCGTTTGGACTGGTGATGGTGTATTCTATGTTGATTTAGATGGTGATCCTTCAACAAATGATGGATATTATTACTTCGATGCAACGGTTGATCCAACTAACCCAACTCCAGCTGTAGCAGGTGCCGTAGGTACATTCATTACAGATGAAGGAGAAATTTCAGTGGAATTCTTAATTGGTGAACAACCTTGTCAAAACGTATTCTTACAAGACTTCTTTATTGCTTGTGATGTAGATGCTACTTTAGATGATGTAACACTTTGTAAGTGTGGTTGTGGTTTAGCTGACTTAAATGTTATGTTAACAGATACAACAACACCTGGTGGAACATGGGATATCGTAAGCATAGATCCTGCAAATGCTGGAATTACTATCGTTGATAACCAGATTTTCTATGATCCGGCTGCAATTACCGAGTCTATTGATATTGAGATTTCTTACACTGTTGGTAATGAAGATATTGATACAGATGCGACTCCTGCTGATAACGGTAGTTGTTATGCTATGTCAACAGCTATTTTAACACTTCAGCCTACGCCGAATAATATCGAAATGGATTTACCAGAATATTTCTGTGATAATGAAGATTTATTATTAGATGATTATACTACTGAAGTATTAGCTACAGCTGATGATGTTACTGCGTGTCAATATACAATTATTGCTCCTGATGGTAACACTTATGTTATTCCTGACGATCCTAACGTGGATAATGTTATGAATAATGAAAACTTAATTGCTTTAGGTATTGCTGTTGCTGACTTATATGGAACATATACGATCACTTATTCTTGTGATATTGATAATGGAACAGATCCTAATTGTGTTGCTGCTGTAACAGATTATATCGAGTGGACTGATTTCCGTTACTCTGATTGGATAAGCCCTTCACCTGTTTGTGCTGGTGATGCTGCATTTATCTTAAATGATCTAATTGATTTAGTAGATGTTGGTGCTAATGGCTATGCTGATGCTGGTGATGTAGAAGCTACACCTGGTGATGATGCTGATGATGCATTCGGAGAAGAAGGTGGTGTATTCTCAGGACCATTCGTAACGGATAATGGTGATGGAACATTTACTTTCGATCCTACTGATGATTTAACAACATTCGGTGTGTTCACTGTAACTTACTGTAATGGTGATGACTTATGTCAGGAGTGTACTTCAATTGACATCGAAGTTTACCCTGCCGTAGATGCTACAATTGCAAGTCCTTTATCTGATTACTGTCAGGCTGGAGGTGATATTGATTTAGAAACATTCTGGGAAACTGGAACAACAACCGCTGGTGGTTCATTCTCTGCTACATATTCATTTGTTGGTGGTGCGACAGATGTTCCTGCTACTGTAATCGGAAACGAATACTTAGATGTTTCTTCAGTTGATTTCTCTGCTAATCCTGCTGGATGTGCTCTTGTAACAGTAACTTACGAAGTAGGAAATGATACAGATTACTATCCGCAAGCTGATCCATTAACGGATGATGGAGTTGCTTCTGCTTGTTATGATATCCAAACAACTACATTTGAATTAAATCACGATGTTGAAGCTGAGTTTAGTTTAGATCCTGCTGTTGTTTGTGCTGACGCTATTGGTGAGGTATTCACTGTAAATGGTGCACCAACTATTAACGGTACTTTCACAATTTTAGATGCTGATACAGAAACTTTAGATTCTGATGATTATGCAACTGCTGGAACAATTACAATTTCTGCTAACGGAACAACAAATACTGGAATTCAGGTTCAATATTGTGTAGGTGGTACTTGTGATGCTGATGGTTTAGCTGCAAACAATGCTAATGTTGGTGAAGATGCTGATTCTTGTGAAGAGTGTTATGTGTTTACGATCGAAATTTTAGAAACAGTAACAATAACTGAAGGAGCTCAACGTAACTTCTGTTTATCTGATTCAAATATTGATTTCTCTACATTCTTTGATTCTCCTGCAGATCCTTCTATTCCAAATGAAGAAGGAGATGATGATGATGGAGAATACTACTTGAATGGTGAGCAATACTTTGGTTCTGATTTAGTGATTGATGATTCTTTAGTTGGTAACCACGTGATTACTTACTGTGTAGGAACATTCTTAAGTGATGGTAATGGTACTATTATATATGATGCAGATGGCTTAACAGTATTAGGCTTAGATAATGATGGTGATGGTGTTGTTGATCAGGATTTAGATAACTGTACGAACTGTGCTTCAGTATCATTTGATATTTGCCCTGATATGGATGCAACGTGGAATACACCTGCTTTCCTTTGTGAAGATGGTTATGCTGCAACAGCTACCGATCAGGATGAAGCAGATGCTTTATCAAGATTATATGAATTAATTCCTAGTGTAGTTGCTAATGGTGATGTTGCTGGTACAGATTACTCATACTATACATGGTCTATTGAAGATGCAATTAGTACTGGTAACCCATTATTCACAGATTCTGATGGAACAGCTGAATACAATGCTGGTGATCAATTAACAGGTGCTTCTATCTGGTTCGATCCTGCAGGTTTATCTGATGAGTCAGAAATCGAAATTTGTTTAACAGTACATTCTGTTGGAGCTTTAGAAGATGGAGATGGTGTTGATTTATGTGCTTCTTGTACTAACACATTCTGTTATGAAATTCCAATCGTTTCTGATTACGAAGCTGGCTTATTCGAAGGTTATAACCAAACTTGGTGTATCGAAGACTTCAGAGATACTTACGGTGTAGGTGATCCGGGTGTACAGGGCGATGGTTCTGATTCTCAGGGATACTTAGACTTAACACAATTATTAGATAGCGGAATTACTCCAGGTAATGGATTCTTCACAATTTCTTACACAAGTGAAGATGGATCATTAGTTGATGTGAATGTTCCTCAGTGTTACGATTCAACTGAAGATGAAAATAACCCAACATTTGCTGATCCTTCAGTAACAGGTTGTTTAGATGGATTCATTTGGTACACAGATTCTTTAGATGTAGGTGATTATACGATCAGATATACTGTTGAAGGTTCTGGTCAGTGTGCTCGTTACGATGAAATAACAATTACTTTAGAACAACCAGTTGTTGACTGTTTCGATCCTCCTGCATTTGTTTGTGAGAGTCAAGGTTCTTACTCTTCAGATGCTGTTGAAGGTGCTTATAACTTAAATGATTGGATCATTTGTGGTGATGGATGTATTGTAGAGTTTGAAGAATTATCATACACGAATGTTGGTGGTATTGAATACACGCCTTACGTAGATGGTGATCCTAACTGTTATCCTCATGGATTTATCAACCCAGGTACACAAAATGTATCAATTGCTGCACCGGTTATCCCTGTAGGATCGACAATCTTAAGTATCGATGTTGCATGGAGTTACGAAGCTGCTTCTTGTATTACTGAAGGTGATTTAGATGCTGCTACTGTTGCATTCCCTGATGGAACTGTGATCGAATCTTATGGAAATGATGCTGGTCCTAACGGAAATGACTTATTTGGATGGCAGTCAACGTCATATACTTATGACGATCTACAGGATCCAGGTTTAGCAAGTGCGGTTAATAGCTTATTAACTTGTACTCCTGGTGCATTCACTTACGACTTGACTTCTAATGCAGCTAACTTCACAATTGGATTTGAAGTTAAGATTACTTGGAGTTCTTGTATGTTTGAAGCGGTATTACACGAAACTTCAGATGGAGATGGTGTTGATATCGAAACAATTCCTCTACCTTACGATCAGAATGGTGATGGTGATTACGATGATGAATTAGATATTCCTGGTGGTGTTTACACTGAGGTATCTGGTACCGATATTACTTACTACTTCGATACAAATGGATTAAATGCTATTGATGCTGTTGTTGATATTACTTATTCACAGGCTAGTTGTGGTGATTGTGGTAATGGAATGACTCAATCGATCTTAGTAGTTGACGATTACTTAGCTGAATTTACTAATGAATCTGAAAGCCTATGTGCTGATGCAGGATTAATTGACTTAACTCAGTTCTTATCAACTGACTCTGATAATGGAGGTAACTTCAGCTCTGATGATCTAACGATCAACGGAGATATATTAGATGTAAGTACTTTAGCTTCTGGTTCATACACAATTACTTACGATGTTGCTGACGGAGTAAATACTTGTGGTGCAGCTACAGATATGTTAACAATCGTTATCGAAGAAGCTGGTGATCCTACAGGTTTACAGTTTGAAGATTTCTATTGTGAAGGTATTTCTATTACCTTACCTGGAGATCCAAGTGGTACTTGGGATATTTTAGGTAACACTTACGCAGGAGGCGAAGTATTAGAAACTGCTGGATTATCGACTTATAACCCTGTACAAGCTACATTTACTGTTGGAACTGGCGATTGTGCTAATAGTGCTGATTACTTAATTGTAATAGAGTCTTCTTACGATGCTGTTTTAGCTGCTGATGTTGCTGCTTGTGAAAGTGCAATTGGTGGTGCTTTAATTATGAGCAGTAATGGTTGTGTGAACATGGATCAGTTTGTTCTTGGAAATCCTGACTTTGGTGCAGGTTACTGGACACAAACTGCAGGCGGTGGTTCTTTAAGTGGAACGATCTTCTGTCCTGATGGAGCAGATACTTATGAGTTTACATTCACTGTACCTGGTTCTGGAGATTGTGGTGCTGTTCGTACTTTCACAATTACGATGAATCCTGATGCAGATGCTGCATTTGATTTCCCTACAGTTCTTTGTTCTGGTGATGAGCCATTCTCTTTAGATGCTTATGTACCTGAATTAACTCAAACATTCACTGGTCAGATCTGTGTATCAGGTGATGATCCTGAAATTGTAAATCCTTCTTACACTGCACCTAATTACGCATACTTACAATTACCGGCTATTCCAGCTGGAGCTCAGATTACTGAAGTAACTGTAGATTACAATTATATCGCAGGTCCTGGTAATCCAAATGCTGATGGTGATTTAGATCTTTATAATATTAATATGCCTGATGGTTCTACTATTGTTACATGGACAGGAAATGCTGGACCTAATGGTAACGACAACCACTTCGATTTTGGTTTAGATGTTCAATCTTTCAATGATGTCGAAAATGACTTTACATTCGATGTGAGCTCATTTGTAAGCTGCACACCGGGTGCTATCGAATTAGAAGTAGTTTCTAACTCTGCATTCTGGGATGCTTGTATTGATGTAAGCATTACTTGGACAACAGGTGACTTTAGTGTTTCTGTTTCTGAGACAGGTGAAGATGTTGCTGATCTTGGATTAGCAGGAGTTACTTATGATGGATTAGGAGTATTTACTTTTGATCCAACAGGTATGTGCGACTTAAATGAATTTACTATTGAGTTCAACAGATTCGATTGCTTCTGTCCTTCATCATCAACTAATGTATTCCAGGTTGTATGTGGTGGTGATGCTTCTTTAGCTGAAGATCAAACTGTATGTTTTGATGAGTCTATCGACTTAACTCAGTTCTTTACTGCTGATACAGATGATAATGGTCAGTTCTCTGGTGATGGTGTATTAGGTGCAAACTTAAACCCTGATGCTGCCGGAGGAACTTATACAATTACTTATACTCAGGGTATCGAAGGAAGCGTTTGTGGTTCATCTGATGAAATTATCATCATAGTAGAGCCTGCATTAGATGCTTCTATTCACGTTCCATTAACATTATGTGGACTTGATGATGATACTTGGGATTTAGCTGGATACGCTACAAATGCCGGAGGTGTTTGGGCTGTAACTAATAGCGGTGCTTCTGAAGGAGGTCCTTCATTCGAAGGTTCTGTTTTAAGCTCAAACGGTTACACTGGTTTAGTAGAAGTTACTTACTCTGTATCAAGCGGAGAATGTACAGCTGCTGATTCTGAAACAATTGAGATAGTTCATATTGTACAAGCTGATTTAGTTGATGTGTCTATCTGCTACGATGATGATGTTGATTTAACTCAGTTATTTGCTGCTGGAACATCTTATGGTGGAGAATTCACAGGAATCTATGGTGAAGGTATTGCTGCTCCAATTGCAGGTTATACTTTATATCCTGGTGCTGAAGGTGGAACTTATACGATTACTTATTCTGTAGGTGATGCTGAGTGGAACTGTGGAATGGAAATGGGTACTGCTACTTTAACAGTAGCTCCAAGCATAGATGCTGAATGGGATGGTCCAAGCTCTTTCTGTGCAAATGAAGAAAGTTACTTATTATCTAATTACTTCACTACAACAACTGATGCTGATGGCTCATGGGCTATAACTTCTGGTGGTGGAAATATCGTTGATGGTGCTTATTACCCTGACGGCTACACTGGTTTCGTAATAATCTCTTACACTGCTAATAGTGGTGATTGTAGCGAAACGCACGAAGAAGTTATTCAAGTATTAGGAGATTTGGATGCTACATTTGATATTCCTGCTTCTGCTTGTATTGGTGATGTTATTGACTTATGTGCTACAGCTGTTACTGCAGGTGGTGAATGGTCTGGAATGGGCGTTGAAGGATGTACTTTCACTGCTGCTATGCCAGGTGTATTCGTTGTTACTTACGAAGTAGGTGATGATGCTTGTGATAACGTATTCAGTAAAGCAATTACTGTATATGATATTCCTAATGCTCCTGCTTTAGATATTACAGAAATTACAGTTTGTGAAGGTGATGAATTAGGTACGGTTACAATTACTGGTGATTTCTTCGATCACTACGTAGTTTCTATCGATGGTGCTGAAGTTGCAAGTGGAGCTCCTTTCTATGGAAATGCAATGACATTCGATCCAATGTCTGTTTTACCAGAAGGGTTTACAGGAACTGCTACTTTAGTTGTTACTTCTGAAAACCAAGGTGGCTGTGCAAGCGAAGGTATTGAATTAGTAATTACAGTGAACGCAACTACTGAAATCACTTACAACATTGGTTGTACTGATCCGGTATCTAACTTAGCTGCATTAACTGTTCAAGGTTTAGATCAACCATTCCAGATTGCAGTTTATCCTCAAGGAACAGAGCCGACTATTTCGGATTATAACCCAATGAATGATCCATTAGCGATCATCGAAGCTGGTGTACCTTATGACATTGCTGTTATGGATGCAAATGGATGTGCTGCTTCATTAGAAGGAGTGATTGCAGAATTAGCATTACAATATGAAGCTGCTATTTCTTGTCCTGATGAAAATGGAAATGTAACAGTTTCAGTTACTGTAGATGAAAACACTGGTTATGGTGGACCTTACGAGTACTCTTATAACGGTGGAATTGCTTACACTACTGAAAGTTCAGCTGAACTTTCTGCTGCTGCTAATCCAACAATTTCAATTATCGTTAGAGATACTAAAGGATGTTTAAGCGAATTTGAAACATTTACATTAGGTGATGGTGGTGCATTAGCGCCGGTTGCATCTTGTGCTGATGAAAATGGAAATGTAACTGTAGATCTTGGATTTGAAGGTTCAAGCTATGTTGCAAGCTATACATTCAATGGTGAAGATGTTATTATTGGAAATGCTGCTTCATTTACAGTAAATGTAACAGATGCAGGTATGGTCGATATTAATATTACTGATACTTCTGGTTCTGTAGAGTGTGAACTTTCAGGTAGCGTTATGGTTTATCCTGCTTTAACAGTTTCGGCTACTCCTGATTTAGATGGTTGTCCTCAGGGTTCTGCTTCTACTTCTATCGTTCCTGATGGAGGTAATGGACCATTCAGCTTAACTATCGATGGTGAAGATGCTGGAAGCTTCTCAGCTGTTGCTGTTGAAGATTTAACTGCTGGTACACACTCAATCATGATTACTGATGCTGCTGGTTGTACAGCTACTGCTGAAGTAACAATTCCTGAAGGAGTTGAGTTAGGAACACCTGCATTAGTGTTTACTTCTTCTCTTAGCTCTGCAACATCTGTTTGCGGTACAGAAGAGTTATCATTAGAAGTAACTGGTGGTGAATCATACATCTGGACTGTTGACGGTGCTGAGCAATCTGAAACTGGAAATATCTTAACTGGAATGTACGACGGACCTGCTATGGTAACAGTAGCTATCACAAATGCTGATGGATGTGTTGGAGAGGCACTTGAAATCCCAGTAACTTATTACCCTGAATTATCTGCTGATGAGCCGGTAATCGTTTGTAATGGTGATGGTTCATACTCAGTAACATTTAATATTAGTGGTGGAAATGTTGCAGCTCCTTACTTCGTAGAAGCTAATGGTGTTGTATTCGAAAACTTCGGAACTGTTACTGCTACTTACAACTTAGGCACTCCATTCAGCTTCAATATATCGAGTCCTGAATCTGGATGTAGCTTATCTGTATCTGGTGCTGACGATTGTCCTGATCCATCTGCTGGTCAAGGATGTAACCCTGAATTAACTCAAGGTAACTTGATTTGTGAGGATGGAGTTGTTACTGTATTTGTTTCAAATGCTGGTCCTGACTTCGCAGTTGAATCAATTACAGGTGGTGCAACTACTAATGTAAATGTTGATAATGATGGATTCGGTAACGTTCAGGTTTCATTCACATTAGATGATACTAATATTGGTAGCTATGATATGGTTTATAATCCAGGTGGTGTTCAGTGTGATGGTTCATTAACATTCACAATTAGTGTTGATTGTAGTAATGTTACTGCAATTGAATTATTGAGATTCGATGGAGAAGTTTTACCTGAAGGAAATAACATTTTCTGGACGACAGCTTCAGAGACGAATGCAGACTTCTTTACAGTACAACGTAGTTTTGATGGTGTTAACTTCCAAAGCATTGGAACTGTTAATGCTAACGGAAACTCTTCAACTCCATTAGATTACAACTTATTGGATAATCAAGCACCAAATGGTGTTAGTTTCTATCGTTTACTTGAAACTGATTATAATGGTATTACATCTGTTGCTTCTGAAGTGATAGAGTTATCAAGAATCAGCCAGTTCAATGTAATTGAAGTTTATCCGGTACCAACTTCTGATATTGTAAATATCAGCATTGGAAGTGAAATCGAATCTCAGTTAATTATCAATGTATATGATATTGCTGGTAAGTTATTCTCTACTATTAGCTATGATGCAGCTGTTGGCGTGAATATTATTCAAGTTGATGTTGCTAACTATGCTGCTGGTACTTACTTCGCAACTATTAACAATGGTAAAACTATTGAGAATACGAAGTTTATCAAGGAGTAATTCTTTAGAATAAGTTATTACTTATAAGATATTAAAGCCCCAATGGTCATAGACCTTGGGGCTTTTTTTATTGGAATCATTCTAAGTTTGTTCTTGTTTAAATTACATGATAGAAACTTAACTTTTTACCTTAAAATAAATCAATGAATATTAAAGCATGTTAAAATGTTAAAATAGGATATAACACTATTCTAAATTTATGTGTTAATTAATTGATCTGAATAAAGCAAAAGATAATGAAAAAAGCTACGATCACAATTGTAATTATTTTAATGACACTAGCATTAGCAGGGTTAATTATATTACAAATGTATTGGATCAAACAAGCAGAAACATTAAACAGACAGCAGTTTCACTCAAGCGTTCATAGGGCAATGAAGAATGTTTCAGAACGACTTGAAAGGAGACAAGTACAAGATTACGTACAAAAAGAAATAGCAATAAGTACCAAGTCTAATGGGAAAGATACTTCAAGATCTTTCTTTTCAGGCGTTGACCTGAAAGAAATTGATGCTAATCAAGCAAGGAAATTAAATCTGGGAAATCGAGGCGTTTTAGTTGTAGAATCTATTAAGCCGGGTAGTGTTGCCTGGAATGCCGGTATCAGAGAAAAAGATGTGATTACAGATATAACAGAATCCTTCACAAGTAGCAAGAATGTATATATCCCCAATGCTTCAATAAATGGATTTAATTTGGTAAATCAAAAGCCAATGAAGCAGCTTCGGGTTGGTGATTGTTTTGAAGAAGGTTTAAGATTATTACAAGACGACTTGAGAAAAGCACATACCCCATTTTTTACAGTAGTTTCAGATAAAAATTTGGTAAATGTAAAAACAGATTTAGGCAGTATTGGATCATACACTCAAGGCTTGTATCAGGCGTTTTTCAATGACTCGTTGATGCAATCTTATTTCGATTGTGATAATGAACGCATCGAAAGTGCTTTTCAATCAAAAAGAAAGCATTTCGTTAATACGCAATCTTTAGTATCGAGTTTGGTTGTTAAAATGATGGCTAGTAACGAGTCGGTATTTGAAAAAATATGTAAACTCGATCTAGAAGAAATTATTGATGATGAATTTAAAAATGTAGGTATCAAAGAAAGACCCGAATGGTGTGTGTTGGATAATAAAGGAAGATTGGTCGCGAATAGTGTTGATTATAATATTAATCGTAAAATAGATTTTCAGGTACCAATTTTTCAGGACAACCTTTTTCATGGACAAAGTGCATTATCGCTTTATTTCCCTAAACAAAAAGCTGGTTTTAAATTGGTATCCGGAACATCCTTAGCTGGTTTCTTGTTCATACTGACAATCATAGGTTGTTTCTACTATACAGTTACCTTATTAATTAGTCAGAAGAAGGTATCTGAATTAAAAACAGATTTTATTAATAATATGACACACGAGCTGAAAACCCCTGTTTCTACTATAAAGTTAGCAACAGATATGATGCTCGACAAGTCAGTTCCCAAAACGGAAGGTAAAGTTGCCAGGTTCATGGGAATTATTAGAGAAGAGAATAACAGACTTGGAAATCAGATTGAAAAAGTACTTCAGATCGCTAAAATTGAAAAAGGAGAAGAAAAGCTCAATTTAGAAGAAATGAACGTAAATGATCTATTAGGAGAAATACTGGAAAGATCGATCATAAGAATCGAAAATCAGAATGGTGAGCTGATAAAACAGTTAAAAGCAAACAACGATATGATATCGGCAGATAAGGTACATGTTACAAATATGTTGTCGAATTTATTAGATAATGCAATAAAATATTCTCCGACAAATCCAATAATTGAGGTAACTACACGCAATGAAAAGGGAGGAATTGTCGTTTCGTTTAAAGACAATGGTATTGGGATGACCAAAGAAGTCCAGAAAAGGATATTTGAAAAGTTCTACAGAGAGCCAACCGGAAACCTGCATAATGTTAAAGGATTTGGATTGGGTCTCAGTTACGTAAAATATATTATTGAAGCTCATGGAGGTTGGATCAATGTATTCAGCAAGAAAAATAAAGGAAGTAAGTTTGAACTATTTTTTCCTCAAACTTTAGCCTGATTCAAACCTTTGAGAATATTTAGAATCAAAACATTTATATCTATAACCAAGCTAATTCAATATGGTAAAAACTAGAATAATTTTAGCAGAAGATGATCCTAATTTAGGTATGCTATTAGAGGAGTACCTGAATTTAAAAGGCTATCAAGTGGATAAGTTTAACAACGGTCAGGATGCCTGGGAAGCCTTTAAGAAAGACAAAGATGCTTATGATATAGGAATCTTTGATGTGATGATGCCATTAATGGATGGCTTTACGCTCGCTAAAAATGTCAAACGCGATAAAAGTAATTTTCCAATTATTTTCTTAACAGCAAAATCATTGCAGGAAGATATTATTCAAGGCTTTAAAATTGGTGCTGATGACTACCTTACCAAGCCTTTTAGTATGGAAGAATTACAACTTAGAATCGATGCTGTTTTAAGAAGGGTACAGTCTAACCCGATTAAAACCGGACAAAACATTTTTGAAGTTGGAAAATTTACTTTCGATAGTAAATTACAACAACTGAAATCAGATAATGGTGTTCAGCAATTAACAACTAAAGAATCTCAATTATTGAGAATGTTATGTGAACGCATGAACGATATTCTTGAAAGAAGTGATGCTTTAAATGCAATTTGGGACGAGGATAATTACTTTACAGCAAGAAGTATGGATGTTTATATAACCAAGCTGCGTAAGTACCTTAAAGATGATGAAACGCTTCAGATCAAGAATATTCATGGAAAAGGTTACCGTTTATTGACTGCTGTTGAAGAGATTTAAAATAGCTGAAAATAATTAAAGGTTTATTAGAGCTACACTTATCGTGTGGCTCTTTTTTTTTGAAAAAATATGCTGTCAGGGCTAAGTTCAATTCATTAAAACCAACGACAGCGTTTCAAACCATAGTTTTTATTAAAGCTATACTTAACAGGTGTAAGGTATTGTACTAAATTTGTACAGTATGGACAACGAACAAAAGAAACATAAAGCCGGATTTGTCAATATAATTGGTCATCCTAATGTTGGTAAATCAACTTTAATGAATGCACTGGTTGGTGAAAAATTGGCAATTACTACATCTAAAGCACAAACTACCCGTCATCGTATTATGGGTATCGTTAATGAAGATGATTATCAGATAGTATATTCTGATACTCCGGGAATAATCGAAGAGCCTGCCTACAAATTGCAAGAATCTATGATGGATTTTGTAAGAACCAGTTTGAGAGATGCAGATATTCTTTTGATCGTTACTGAATTCGGAGAAAAAGATATTAGTGCTTACTGGAGTAAGATCAAAGATATTGATCTGCCAAAAGTACTTGTTATCAATAAAATAGACCAATCTAAAGGAAATGAAGATATCGTTAATAAAATCCAATATTGGAAAGATCAGGGCGTAGAGGTCGATGCTTTTATTCCAGTTTCAGCCACTGAAAATTTTAACCTCGATTCTCTCTTTAATTTTATACTTCAACACTTACCGGAACATCCACCATATTTCGATAAAGAAATGTTAACCGATAGAGCAATGCGCTTCTTTGTTACTGAAATTATCCGTGAAAAAATATTAATGAACTACAAGCAGGAAATTCCTTATTCTGTAGAAGTAGATGTAGATATTTTTGAAGAACATGATGACATTGATAAAATCTTAGCGATCATTTACTGTAATAGAGCATCTCAAAAGCCAATTCTGATTGGTAAAGGCGGTAAAATGATGAAGAAAGTTGGAACGGAAGCGCGGCTGGATATAGAAGCATTCACAGGAAAGAAATGCTATCTTGAACTACTTGTTAAAGTACGTGAAAATTGGAGAACCAATGATAACTTATTGAAAAAATTCGGTTATAAATCATAGCAACTTCTATTTGTAAGAATACTTTTAAAAATTACTTTTAGAAATGCGGCAAGTCAATGATATCTATCAGGAAATAAACTTGTATTTCATTTTATATAGGGCTGAACAATTAAAAAAGACTTAAAAAATACCTTTTATTAAATTTCTTTAACGTGGAATAGTCTTTATGTTAAAACACATTTTAACATTTAAAAGTTAAATTTGCACTTGAATGAAGAAAATTATTATAGCTATTGATGGTTACTCCTCTTGTGGTAAAAGCACACTTGCTAAAGACTTAGCTAAAGAGCTTGGGTATTTGTATATCGACTCAGGGGCAATGTATAGGGCAGTTACCTTACACATGCTTAGGAAAAAGATCGATCTGTCCGACAAACAAGCTATCATTAATGAACTTCCTAATGTTAAAATACATTTCGAACCAAAAGAAGAAGGAGGCATTATTACTCACTTGAATGGTCAGGATGTTGAAGATATTATTCGTTCTCCACAAGTTGCGAGTTTTGCTTCAGAAATAAGTACGATAAAAGAGGTTAGAGCCTTTTTAGTGGTACAACAAAGAGCATTAGGTGCCAATAAAGGTATTGTGATGGATGGACGAGATATAGGAACAGTTGTCTTTAAAGATGCTGAACTCAAAATTTTCCTGACTGCTGATGTAGAAACCAGAGCTAAAAGAAGATTGGCTGAGTTAACAGCTAAGAATATTGACGCTGATCTAGAAGAGGTGATTAAAAACCTTCAGGAAAGAGATACCAGAGATACACAACGAGAAGAGTCGCCTTTATATAGAGCAGATGATGCCAAATTGATCGATAATTCCCTACTTTCAAGAGAGAATCAAAAACAATTGATCATGAATTTGGTTAAAGGTATGTTGAGTGAAGCAACTGAAGAAGCTTAAAATTCTACAATGAGAACTTTTGAAGTCCCACAATTTTATCGTAGTCCTATAATTACCAAGATAAAGAATACCCGTAAATTACATGATGCCCGTAAAAAAGATTTTTCACCTACTTGCCTCGATTTTGGTAGTGTGAAATTTTGGTTAGCGAGACATTTTGGTTTCTGTTATGGTGTTGAAAATGCCATAGAAATGGCGTACAAGGCAATCGAAAATTATCCTGATAGACAAATTTACTTTTTGAGTGAAATGATCCATAATCCACATGTGAATCAGGATTTACAGGAGAATGGAATCAAATTCATTATGAATACTTATGGAGAAGAATTGATCGATTGGTCTGAAATAAGCAAAGAAGATGTTGTTTTGATCCCTGCCTTCGGAACAACAATAGAAATGAAGGAAAAGCTCGATGAAATTGGCTTATTGGTAAAAGAATATGATACAACCTGCCCGTTTGTTGCCAAAGTTTGGAATCGTTCAGAAAAAATAGCTAAACAAGGCTTTTCTTTGGTGGTACACGGAAAACCAAAACACGAGGAAACAAGAGCAACATTTTCCCATGCAAAAGCTAATGCTCCTACAATCGTGATTAAAAATATTGAAGAGGCAAAACTGCTGGGTGAGCTTATGCTGAATGAGGATGAAGAAAGTTTATTGAAAAAATTCAAAGGAAGGTTTTCAGATGGCTTTAAGTTAAAAGATCTGGATAAACTAGGAGTTGTTAATCAAACGACCATGCTTGCATCCGAAACTCAGGAAATTGCAAGCTATCTTAAAGGAATTCTTGAAGAAAAATTCGATAGTAAAAATATAAGAGATCACTTCGCAGATACAAGAGATACTTTGTGTTATGCTACCAACGATAATCAACAATCGACTTATGCTTTGCTGAATGAAGCTAATGCGGATATGGCAATCGTGGTTGGTGGTTATAACAGTTCTAACACAACTCATTTGCTTGAATTATGCGAACAGAAAGTACCGAGCTATTTTATTTCTTCTGAAAAGAAAATTATTTCTGAAAATGAAATAACTCACTTCGATATTCACGAACAAAAAGAAAGAGTAAGTAATAATTATCTTCCTGAAAAAGAAGTCGTTAATATCATATTGACAAGTGGAGCTTCTTGCCCTGATTCTATGGTGGAAGCAGTGATGAATAAGGTGCTGACTTTCTTTGACAATGTAAAAGAAACAGATAAAGTATTAAAAGCTGCATTAGCTGATTATTGAATTAAATTTGATAACTGAATATGAGAATAATATCTGGAAAACATAAAGGTATCAGGTTTACGCCACCGAAAAAAACACCTGCCCGCCCAACTACTGATATTGCAAAAGAGGGGCTGTTCAATATATTAAATAACTACTTTTATTTTGATGAACTAAAGTATTTGGATCTATTCGGAGGAACTGGAAGTATTAGTTATGAAATGGCATCAAGAGGATGTGAGGATATAACACTTGTTGAAATCGATAGGAAAAATATAGAGTTTATTAAAAGAACATCGAAAGAATTGGATTTACCAATAAAGGCACTTAAAGAAGATGTTTTCAAATTTATGAAAAATTGTGATGAACAATTCGATCTCATTTTTGCCGGACCTCCATATCCTTTGAAAACGCTACCAACTATACCCGATAAAGTATTTGAACACGATTTACTGACAGAAGGTGGTTATCTGATAATGGAACATAATCCTAATCATGATTTTAAAAACCATCCTTTTTATGAAGAGGAAAGAAATTACGGGAGTACTATTTTTGCTTTCTTTAGAAAACCCAAAGCAGATGAAAATTAACGGTTAGTTTGTTTTTTAATAAAGTAAACGAATTGTTAAAATTTTTATATTTTCTAAACCATCACATTAACATCATGGTCTGAACAAGCATTATTTAACGCTAAAATTTGAACCATGAAAAATTTATTTTTTGTAATTGTAAGTTGTATCATCGCTTTGCAATTCACTTTTGCTTCCCCTCATTATAGCGCTTCTAAAGACAGAAATTTCTGTAATTCTTCATTAGAGTTAAGAGTCCCGAATCATGGTTCGTTTAAGGTTAAAGTAGATGGAAATGTATATGATGATCTTAGAAACGGAGCAATAATCAGAGATATTCCTGCTGGAAAAAGATATGTTAAAGTAGTTCAATTTCGTTCGAGGAACCACCATCATCGTCCTAAAAAGCATGTCTTGTTTGAAGGTTATGTGATCTTTAATGAATGTCAGGAAATAACCGCATTAGTAACACCTAATAACAGTTTAGTAATAAAAGATATTATTAACAGAAGACCAGATGAAGTTTGTAATGCCTTTAATGTAATTAGTATTCCGCCAAACGAATATGTTGCGCATCAGATTGATCCTTATTATTATGGAAATGATACTTTTAATCCTAATGGAACATGTGGAAATGAGGTATATGTTAATCCACCACAACCAAACAATCAATTTTGTGGAGCATGTAATAGTTATGGCTGTTCCGGATCTTGTAATGTAAATATGAATGTTGGACCTCAAGCAATGCCTGAAGGTGCATTTATAAATTTTTTACAGGCTTTAAATGATCGTTCTTTCGATTCACAAAGAATAAATGTTGCTGAATTAGGTATCAGTCAGAATTACTTTACTTCACAACAAGTGAGAAGAATTATGGAGGCATTTACCTTTGATAATAAGCGATTGGATGTTGCTAAAATGGCGTATCATAAAGTCGTTGATCCTCAGAATTATACCATAGTTTTTGATTTGTTTACATTCGATAATAATGTGAATAAACTTATTGAATATATGCAGAATTCTTGAGTCAATAATACAATTTTAACTTTAATATATCGTACATTTATGAGAGCGTGAGCTACTATCAAATTAAGCCCAATATACGAGTCATGCCCCGAAAAATAGGGAGGTGTCTATATTTCGACTTCATTACATTACGCTCAATATGACACGAAAATTTGTACGTCTTTTAATATTTAAATTTGTATAATAACATTCTTAAGAGTATGTTTAAAAATTATTTTGAATTGAAAATCAATAGTTTATGGTTCTGAATAAGAAAAATTGTATGCGTTTTAGCGAGCTAAATAAATGCGATTTTTCAACATCAGGTTCACGAAATATTGGTTTTCAATTGATAGAAATTTAAACTTATTCTAAGCCCTATACCTAAAATCCCTGAAGGTATGGGGCTTTTTTGTCCTTAAATTAACGATACTTTAGACAAAAAGCATTTAGATTTACGTTTTTGTCAGGAAATTGGGCTTCTACACCTTTACATTCTAAACAATTTAATCCGAAAGGTTTTATCTTTATTATATAAAACTACACTTGAGTTATGCCTTATAAAGAAAAGGAAATCAAGAAGTTATACTATTCAATTGGTGAGGTATCCAAAATGCTGGATATCAAGCCTTCCACTATACGCCATTGGGAAAAGCAGTTCAAACAGATAAAACCACGTAAGAACAGAAAGGGTGATCGCATGTTCACCGATAAAGATATATACCATTTAAAAGTGGTGCAGAAGCTTGTAAATGATGACAAACAAAGTCTCTCTGAAGCAGACTCACATATTCAAGACCATAAAGAGGATATCAATAATACCTTTGAAGCCATCAAACGCTTAGAACAAATCCGCTTTGAGATGTTGAAATTAAAAGAACAAATACAACGTCAGAAAAAATAGTAAAGACGCAGTGCGACCAGGTCTTTATCATTAGATTTATTGATTTTGTTATCAATTTTTTTTCCAATCTATTTTGCAGAAAAAGATATTAGACGATCGATAGTAGACTGCCTAAATATGGCTTCTAATAAGCTTTTGAAATATTCCAACTCTATTGTCTAATTGTAATGGGCAATCAACTGAATTTCTTTAAAGTATCCACAAGTTAGTTGCCCATTACATCTAATTTCTAATGTCTTTTTAAATCACTAAAAAGTAAATATCGCCAATTTATCTAAGAAAGTAAAGATCTTACAATTCCTGAAATGACCTTACCATCGGCAGCGCCTGCCATAGCTTTGCTTGCCATGCCCATTACTTTACCCATATCTTTCATGCTTGATGCACCAGTTTGGGCAATAATTTCTTCAACCTTAGCCTTAATTTCGTCTTCGCTCATTTGTTCCGGTAAGAAAGTTTCAATGATCGATAACTCTTCCTGCTCGGTTTGTGCTAGTTCATCTCTGCCTTGTTCTTTGAAAATAGCAATAGAATCTTTTCTTTGTTTAGCCATCTTAACCAACATCTTTTGTTCTTCTGCCTCCGATAATTCGCCACTAAAACCCTCAGCCGTTTTAGCTTTTAGAATTTCATTTTTAATGGCTCTTAAAGTACGCAATGCAGCCTGATCTTTGGCTTTCATTGCCTCTTTCATGTTCGTCATAATGGTTTTTTCTAAACTCATTTTTAAATTTTTTTAGTTAAATGATTATTTACCCAACGGTTGAAATCAAAATAAGCAAATGCCTTTCTTTCAAAAGGATCTAATGTTATTTTTATTAATTCTTCTTTCAGATCATAGAAAAAATCATTCCTTTGATCTTTCGTCTGAATATTGGGTAATTTCTCTAAATTAGCAATCACTAAACGCTCGAATTGGTTTTTAGGTTTCCTTTTTCTGAAAAAAATCAAACCTTCTTCTAAAGTGTTTTTCAAATCTTTAGCCTGTAACTCGAATGCAGCGATAATATCCAATAAATATGCAAAGTATCGAATATCCTGCCGAATACTTTCAGAATCGTTAATGATAATTCTTTTCAGCCATTTTCTTGCTTCTTTATATTCTTCCGACCAAAAACATATCAGAAAAACATTATAACACATCATGGCTTCACCAACCGGATTTAATAGTCTTTTGAATTTCGATAAACCTTCTTTTATCTTCGGAATTAAAGGTAATGCTTTTTCAGGCTCACTATTTTCTAAACTGAATGATAATAAATGGTGATAGTAGGCTTCAAAAGATTTTAATTGATGACGGGCAGAATAGTTTTGTTTATCAAATTCTGAACGTTGTTTTAATAAATTAAGATAGTATTTGGTTTCTTCTTTCTTTTTTAACACCTGCGTCATGTTCAGCATATTATTGATCGCATTTACAAATGTTAAAGGACGAGCATTTGCCAATTCTGCATTGGATTCTAAATGATCGACCATTTTTTTTATTCGATTATAACAGCTTTCGAAATCTCTTAAAAGAAAGAAGTAAGTAGCATAGATCCTTTGATACAATAAATGTGCATCGAAAGAACGTGCCTTATCTTCATTTTGCATCAAAGTAGATTCGAATACATATTCTAAAGAGCGCAATTCTTCCTGAGTTCTGGCAATACCTTTAGTATTATTCTGATGATAAAGCTTTGCATCCAGCAGCCAATATTCGTTCAGGTTGGCTATTTTTTCAGTGATCTCGTTTTGTTGGCGATATACCAATTCTATTTCTTCAAGGTCGTTATTCAGGTATAAACCAGCTTCCATTAACTTTTTCTCCCAACGGATTATTTCTGCTAAAATGCTGAGCTTTTCATTTGAATAAGCTATTTTTTTTGCTTTTTTCAGAATTAATGAAGCTTGTTCATACAAGCATTTTTCATGAAGGAAGGATACGTGTCTTAATAACTCAAATATTTGATTATCAACAGAACTTTGAGCATGATAAACACCCATTGCCTTTACGATCAGGTCGTATAGATAAGCCTTAGCAACAGAAAAACGATTCAACATCTTTTCTCCTTCAAATTGAAGTATGATCGCTTCTTCATCATATACCTCCTGTGCTTCGATAGCATCGAAAAGACTTACGTAGTTGTTTTGTCCTTTGAGTACATGACGCGAAGAAAATACCTTAAAAAATCTCTTTTCAGATTTTGAAAGGGATTGTATCAACTCAAAAAGATCGTTCTTTTTCTTCACAAATTAAATGTCTGAATTGGTGGAGACAAATGTAAAACATTTAATTTAGACTACTGACTTTTTTCCATTAAATGCAATAATAAAATTTCATTCAACATTTCTTTAGCTGAAGCAGATTCAAAGATTACTTCTTCACACATTAATGGACTTAATAATTCAACAACCTTTTGATCTTTAATAATAAATGGATTGATCGTGAAGTTTAAATTAAAGGTAATTATACGGCTGAGCCTATATTTTTTTGCCTTGAAATCATATTCAACAATATAACCATTACGATTTATTACATAAAGTAGAAGCAATGGATGGTCGTAAATTTTATTTTTCCAGTTTTGCTGATACCAAACATCGTAATAGCGATAGAAAACCAAGTATCCATTATTCAGATGTTCACTTATTTCGTTATGAATTTCAAACAGCTTCTTCTTTAACTTTTCGGTTAATAAAGAATTATGATCGAGTGTATCTACGCCTCCCCATTTTTTTGTGGTGTAATCGTAATATTCCATTGCACCAACACGACATTTATAGTCGAATCGTTCGTAACCAGGAACAAAGTAGCCTGGATAATACCATTCATAACCATTTTCTACAGCCCAGTTTACTTCTTTCAGCATGGTATAAATACCTAAACTGAACGCTTTATAATCAGGATCATAAACGCCCAAAATACTTGCAGTAGCAGTCGCACCAATGTCGAAATAACTGAAAGCGATCAATTTATTATCATCGTAAACCAAACATTCGAGGGTATTATAAATATTTTGGGTTTGGTGGTCGAGCATATAGCCACTCACAGAGCTGTTAAAGTTCCCTTTGAATTCTTTCTTGTATTTCTCAAACAAAATTTCTTTATCCAAGCCAAAAGTTGCCGGTTGAATAATAACCCTGAAGTTATTTTCTACCTTTTTAACGATCTTTCTAAGGCTTTTACGCATTTTATAATCTTTCAAATGCAAGCGCAACCACAAGGCTGTGTATAGCTTAGATTCGAAAGATAAGAATTGTGTGGTAAAAATAGTTTGTCCCATACGATACCAACCCTTTTTCAGGTAGTTGTCGAGTTCTTTTCCTTTTATATGTTGTAAGAGGATTCGGCTGGAAATCATGCGGAAATATACTTGAATTGTCGTTAAAATGTTTCAAAAAAATCTAAATATCGGAAAAGTGTCTTTGTGGTAACTTATATGAAAGGTGTTTCTTATATGTAATTTACTTATTTAAGAACCGCTTGAAATAATTGGGAATTAAATTCTGTTATTTAGTAGATCAGTTAGTAGTGTTACTTTACAAATGAGTTTAAAAATTAAAAGGACATTAGAAATTATATAATAGATGTTAGAATACTTAAAAGCTTATTAAAACAACATTAAGGAAGACTAATATCTTTTTCTGAAAAAAGTTAGATAATAACTTTGATATAAAATAAAAATGTCAATTAATTTGAACATTTACTAATCTTTTTATTCGTGTTAATGAGTGGAAGAAAACATACTCGGCTATTATTGTTTATGTGTTTGTTGGTATATGGATGTTCTTCAACAAAAGAGACCATAGATATGCAATTCATAGAAAAGCTAAGTAATCAATGTTTAGATTATGATATTTTGATATCAATACCGATAGGCAAGCAGTGGTACTTAGTGAATAATACTGATTTTCACTACTTTACATTTCATAAAAAGTATAATGAAAAGTATAAGAATTATCAATCATTCCTAAATGAAATATTCTTAGATAATTTAGTTGTCGATATAAATAACTTGCCAAAATTGGCAATAAAGGTGAATAATGAGTTTTTAGAGCAGTTTGAAGATAGTGAAGTTGAGTTTTTAAAGTGCTTAGAAGTTGAAGGCTTTACATGCTACGATACTTATTCAATAAATGAATTAAATGTAATTTACCATAAATTATTTTTGAAGGGTTTTTTCATTATTCAGGATAACTATTCAGGTTTTTATCATTTTGAAAAAGATTATGAGTGTTTGAGTTATCCAGAACTTGATCGAGAATAGATAGGGAATTTAAAAGCACTGACACATCTATTTTTTAAAAACAGATTTTATACGAGTCTGATTTTACAAAATTATTCGATGAATCAGCACTTTCAAGTAATTATTGATAAGATAATATTAATTATCTTTCCAGTACATTATCAATAGTAGCCATTACAATCACATCATCTTCATGATTACTAGATTGATATGTAGCATTACCACCTTTGATTTTCTGGGTATTTTGAGCAATACTATTTGTGTTAAAATTTGCAATAGTTTTTTTCTTTTGAATTGAATTTTTCATTCTGTTTAATTTATGCCTACTCTTTAAATTATCAGGTAGATTTTCGGCTTTACTCTACTTTGTGATTAGCTAACACAAGGCTAATATATTCAAGGTTTTCAATAAAAGTAAATGAGGTGGTTTTTGGCAAAAATTAATGAATTAGTATTCTATTGTCTTGATTTTTAGGTTGTTATGTGTGGTTTGGTGTGCCTGAAAATTTAAGAAATGGAGAAAAATGGTGAAGAATAAGGGATTTATTTAAGAATTTGCATTTTTTATTTGTTTTGTTCTTGATATTTAGCATTCAATCGTTTGATTGAAAATTTCTATTTCTATAGAATTTTGTGTTCTCAATGTATAAATGAATGCAACCCTCAACCATAAACCGTCGCCACCAGTTTCCTATTGCCACCATTATTGCGGAATTCACATAAATAAATGCCTTGCCATGTTCCTAAATTGAATTGTCCGTTTGATATAGGAATAGAAATGGAACTACCAACTAATGATGATTTTATGTGTGCAGGCATATCGTCAGCGCCTTCGTAGGTGTGAATGTAATAAGGTTCGTTTTCTTTAACCAAATGATTAAAGCTGCTTTCAAAATCAACACGAACACTTGGGTCAGCATTTTCATTAATGGTTAAACCGGCAGAAGTGTGTTTGATAAACAAGTGAAAGATACCGAATTGAGGAAGTTTGGGTAGGTGTTTTAAAATCTGATTGGTAATGATATGGAAGCCACGTGGGTAGGGTGGGAGTGTTATTTCAATCTGTTGGATCATAAGAAAAGGAAATCAATTTGATTTGTGAACTCTGTCAGGGCGATCAAAAATTGTTTTTCACCACCCTGACAGGGTTAAAATTATAAATATCTTGCTTCAAAGGTATCTCCTTGTGTCAGATCACCGGTTTCTATTCCTTTGCGGAACCAACGCATACGTTGTTCAGAAGTTCCGTGCGTGAACGAATCAGGAACAACAAAGCCTTGTGTACGTTTCTGAATTCTATCATCACCAATGGCATGTGCTGCATTCATCGCTTCTTCAATATCTCCACGTTCTAATATGTTTTTCATTTTATGTGCATGATGTGCCCAAACACCCGATAAAAAATCTGCTTGTAATTCTAAGCGTACAGATAGATCGTTGTATTCTTTTTCACGAACCCTCCCTTTTTGAGAGTGAACCTGATTGGTTATTCCCAATAAATACTGAACGTGATGCGCTACTTCGTGAGCTACAACATACGCCATTGCAAAATCACCTGAAGCTCCGAATTTGTTTTTCAGATCATTATAAAAACTGAGGTCAATATAAACTTTCTGATCTGCCGGACAGTAGAAAGGACCAGTTGCTGCACTTGCAAAACCACAAGTAGATCTTGTCTGACCTGAGAAAAGTACAAGCGTAGGCGGTACGTAACGACGATTTAATTGTTCGCGGAATAATTTCTCCCAAACGTCTTCAGTATCATTCAAAACGACTGCTACAAATTCTGCTAATGGATCATCTTCAGGTGCGCCTTGCTCGTATTGTTGAGTTGGTTGAGCAGCGCCACCAAAATTCTGTAGCATTCTCATTGGGTTTTCGCCCATCAATAAGGCTAATATTACAATTATGATTGTTCCAATCCCGATGCCACCTGCCATTCTCTTTCCGCCTCCGCCGCTTCTTCGGCGATCTTCTATATTTTCACTTTTTTCTCTTCCTTGCCAACGCATTTTTAGTATAGTTTTTTGGTTATAGTTATGAAACGACTGTACACTCTACTACGTTTCCTGATACTATTAAGTTCTTTTCTATCTCAAAAAGTTTAAAATCGACCAGACTATTTACTGATTCCGAGTCAAAACTTGCCTGAACTTTGATGTAATTATCCGTAAATCCATTCATTTTTCCCTCAGTCTCACTTTCTTCCCACAATACAGTTCGAGTGCCATTCAAATGTAAATTATAAAAATATCTTTTTTTCTTATCTGAAAGAATTCTAAGCATTTTATTTCTTTTTCTTCTTTCATTTACAGGAACTACACCTTCCATTTCAATTGCATGTGTATTTTCTCTTTCTGAATAGGTGAAAACATGTAAGTAGCTTACATCTAATTCATTGATGAAATTATAAGTATCCAGAAAATGATCTTCAGTTTCTCCGGGGAAACCTACAATAACATCGACACCGATACAAGCGTGAGGCATTAACTTTTTAATTGTTTGAACCCTGTCAGCATATAATTCCCTCAAGTACCTGCGGCGCATTTTTGCCAACATTTCGTTGTTGCCTGATTGAAGCGGTATATGAAAGTGTGGCATGAATCGCTTAGAGTGAGCAACGAATTCAATGATTTCATTACTTAATAAATTCGGTTCAATTGAAGATATACGGAATCGTTCGATGCCTTCCACTTCATCTAAAGCTTTTATAAGATCAAGGAAAGATTCATTGGCTCTTCTTGCACCATTTTTTCCTTTTCCAAAATCACCAATATTCACTCCTGTTAGTACAATTTCCTTAATTCCATGAGTGGCTATTTCCTGAGCATCTTTAACCGCATTTTCTATGGTATTACTTCTACTATTTCCTCTCGCTAATGGTATGGTACAAAAAGAACAGTTATAATCACAACCATCCTGAACTTTAAGGAAAGTTCTGGTACGTTCGCCAATTGACCACGCATTCACGAAAAAGTTCGCATCGCAAACATCCGAACTTATGAATTGTCCTTGTTCCTTTTTACTAAGATCTTCAATATGTTGAACTAAATTGAATTTTTCGGCAGCACCTAATACCAGATCAACACCTTCGATTGAGGCAATTTCTTCTGGTTTCAATTGCGCATAGCATCCAACGATCACGATAAATGCTTCCGGATTTCTATCTAATGCTTTTCTAATGGTATAACGGCATTTACGATCTGCATTATCGGTAACCGAACAGGTATTGACGACATAAATATCAGCAATGTCTTCAAAGTTCACTGTTTTGAACCCAGCCTCATTCATCTGACGACCTATAGCAGAAGTTTCAGAAAAATTGAGCTTACAGCCTAGTGTGTAAAAGGCAACCTTTTTTTGATCTTGAAGCATGATGCAAAGTTAGTGGATTCCCAGATTTTTGCCTTAAAATATTGTGGAACAGCTTTTGTTTGTAAATATTTTGAGTTTTTGGTACTTTAATGTGTAAAAGATTAATAATTTTAAACCATATTTGCTTAATAAAGTATTATACAAGGGAACTGATTCAGAAAAAATGTGTTTAAGTAGTTCCTGAAATATTATTTAACTAAAAATTTTAATTTGAGAAGAAGAGGTAGGAAAAGACCTGAAAGACGTGATAACAGGCCCAAACACAGGATCAATAACTTTATAAATGTTCCTGAAGTAAGGCTGGTTGGCGAAAATATTGAAGTGGGGATTTATCCTTTAAGAAAAGCATTAGATCTTGCTGATGAGCAGGGTTTAGACCTAGTGGAAATTTCACCTAAAGCTAAACCACCTGTTTGTAAGATCATTGATTACAAAAAATTCTTATACGATAGTAAGAAAAGAGAGAAAGAGCTTAAAGCCAAACAGCAAAAAACGGTAATTAAAGAAATCAGATTTACACCCAATACGGATGACCACGATTTTGAATTCAAAGCACGAAATGCTGAAAAGTTTTTGAAGGAAGGTGCCAAGGTAAAATGTTATGTTCAGTTTAAAGGTCGTAATATTTTATTCAAAGACAGAGGAGAATTAATATTATTACGTTTTGCTCAACGTTTGGAAGAATTAGGCGATTTAGAGAATATGCCTAAAGTGGAGGGAAGAAGAATGATTGCTTTTGTCGTTCCAAAAAAGAAATAACTTCACTATTTATCCGCCATTGTTTATTTTTTAAAAATAAAAATTGCCACAGGCTATGGGCTTGTGGCATCTTTTTTTAGGAAATATAGCAGATGTGAGGCTATAGGTATAATCATAATTATTGATGGATGTCTGCTTGTTAGCAAAATGGCAAAGATTATGGCATTGTTTTATTTGAGCTATTGTTTTTGAAGAAATGATTGGCTCAAATATCAATAAAAGAGATTTTCGTTGAATTTTCTTAATAAGCACTTATTTTTGCACATCTTTTGAAATCCTGTTTCAGGATTCTTTATTTAAACTTATTATCAAATGGCATTACAATGCGGTATTGTTGGCTTACCAAATGTTGGCAAATCAACCTTATTTAACTCACTTTCAAGTGCTCGTGCTCAAGCTGAAAACTATCCTTTTTGTACTATCGAACCCAATGTGAGTGTTGTAACGGTTCCTGACGAACGATTGGATAAATTAGCGGCCTTGGTAAATCCTCAGAAAATTTTACCTACTACTGTTGAGATCGTAGATATTGCCGGTTTGGTAAAAGGGGCAAGTAAAGGTGAAGGTTTAGGGAATAAATTCTTGGGAAATATTCGTTCAACAAATGCTATTGTTCACGTAGTTAGATGTTTTGATAACGATAATGTAGTTCACGTTGATGGCTCTGTTGATCCGGTGAGAGATAAAGAAGTTATTGATACTGAATTGCAGCTTAAAGATCTGGAAACAGTAGAAAAAGCTGTCGATAAATATGCAAAAGCAAGTAAAGGTGGTGATAAAGTCGCTTTAGCAACAGCCGATCTTTTACGTGCTTTAGTGAATCATTTAAGTGAGGGGAAGTCGGCAAGATTGTTCGATGATACGACAGAAGAAAATTGGAATAAATATATTAAGCCACTCGATCTGTTAACAGCTAAGCCGGTTATTTATGTTTGCAATGTTGATGAAGAATCAGTTCATGAAGGAAATGAACATGTAAATAAATTAAAGGAAGCGGTTAAGGACGAAAATGCTGAAGTTTTATTGATATCAGGTGCTATTGAAGCAGATATTAATGAATTGGATGAAGAAGAGGAAAGAATCGAGTTTCTGAAAGAATATGGTTTGTCTGAGCCTGGTGTAAATAAATTGATCAGAGCTTGTTACCAAATATTGAACTTGATTACTTATTTCACTGCCGGAGAAAAAGAAGTTCGTGCATGGACAGTTAGAAAAGGTTCGACTGCACCGCAGGCTGCCGGAGTGATTCATACCGATTTTGAACGTGGTTTTATCAGAGCAGAAGTTATTAAATACGATGATTATGTTAGTCTTGGTTCTGAATCAGCTGTAAAAGATGCCGGAAAAATGGCTGTTGAAGGAAAAGAATACATAGTCCACGATGGTGATATTATGCACTTCAGATTCAATGTATAATACAATTTACCAGTTGATTTGTCGCTAAAAAGTGGGTTATTCTGACGATTTTATGAGTGGTTCGACACTCGAAAGAATCTGATCTCTTGCTTTTTATGAAAATGTGCAGATTTCTCATGCTTCGGAATGACTGACAAATCAAACAATAAATTGTGTAAGTGGTATAAAATGAATTCTTTTTAAAAATGAAAATTGCTGGTCAGGCGACCAGCAAGAATTGCCTTTTATTATTCGTTTTGTGATTCTCTGATAATCAATCCTATATCTGAAATTTCTTTCAAAGGATTAACCCGCATAAATTGTTCAATTTCAAATAAGTATTTTCCGGTTTCCGGTAGTTTTGCACGTTGTTGAATAAGGATTTCCGTATTAATAACGTCTCCGGAACCAGTACCATACCATTTACCCCTGTCATCGGCAAGTGGTAAGTTTACAGGTCGTATTTGTTCTTCACCGTTTGGAAAAGTTGTGTGAACATTTACCCAGCAATTGGCATATTCATAAGTGCCGGAATGCCGAACAAAAATGAATATATCATAAAGCGGTTCCGTATCTTCGATAGTTACTTCAAAATTAACTAAGTTTTCATAATCCCAATCCGAATTATTAATTGACTTTCTATTTTCAAAAGTAGCTGGAGGATTAAATAAACAGCTTTGAAAAGAAATTAAATTGAACATCAAGATCAAAAAAATATAGAGAACTCTTTTAGTCATTAAGTAGCTAGTATTTAAGAGAAGTAATAGATGAAAGGAAAGAATAGAACTAAGTACTACTATTCTTTTTTATCTCCTCCATCCTTATTGTCGTTATTGTTTTTATTACGGTTCCTGTTTCGATTTCTATTTCTGTTCCTTGAACGGTTTTTGTTCTGAGGTTTAGAATTATCTTCTTTTGGTTTGTTCGTTTGCTTGGGTTTATTCGTTTGTTTTGGTTTAGACTGCTCAGGTTTTGGCGTTTGTTTTTTAGGTTTTTGATTCTTTTTAATTTCCTGAGAACCACCAGAATTTTTTTTGTGGTCTTTGCCTCTATCTCTGTTTCTATTTCTGCCTCTATTCCTGTTTTTGTTTCTTTTTTCTTTAGGAAGATTAGGCAAATCCATTTGCTCGAAATCATGATCGCCAAAGCCTTTAGGTTCATCCATTAATGTGATAGCTTCTTTGATTATAAGTGTTTCCGGGAATTGCTTTTTAGCATTTAATGCCAAAACCTCTTTAACTCTGTCTAATGGTACACAAACCGGAGGTGTGTCGGGTGCGATATACCAAATTAATCTTTTAAAAATATCAGTTTTAAAATGACGATATGTGTTTTCCTTTGTTTTTAGAACATCTAAATTCTTAGGGAAATCCTGTAGGGCATCTAGGTAAGTATCTAATTCATAATTGAGGCAACACTTTAATCGCCCACACTGACCTGATAGTTTCGCCTGATTGATCGCTAAGTTCTGGTATCTTGCTGCAGCGGTATTTACAGGTTTGAACTTGGTTAGCCATGTAGAACAACACAATTCCCGACCACAAGAACCAATACCTCCAATACGTGAAGCTTCAAATCTGTTACCGATCTGGCGCATTTCAATTTTTACCTGAAATTCTCTGGCAAATAGTTTTATTAATTCTCTGAAATCAACCCGTCCGGGAGCTATGTAATAGAACGTCGCTTTTCTTCCATCGCCCTGATACTCTACATCTCCGATTTTCATATCGAGATTTAAGTCGCGAGCCATTACACGAGCCATTAGCATAGTATTATATTCCATAGACCATGCGGTTTCAGCCATGCTCATATCTTTAATATCGGCTTTGCGAATGATCTTGAGTATTTTACTATCGTTAATTTTAACACCTTTCTTTTTCATCTGAAGCCGAACCAATTCACCACTTAAGCTGATCTTTCCAATATCATAGCCCATTTTCGATTCAACCGCGACGTGATCGCCTGTTAAACAATCATGTGGAAAAGGGTTTTTATAAAACTCTTTTCTTGCTCCATTTTTGAAACTGACTTCTACTATATCGAATCTGCTTGCGGCTGGTTCATTTATTTCTGAAAGCCAATCAAAGGTATTCAATCTATTACAACCGCCTGAAGCGCAGCTACCTGCACTACCGCAACCCGATGGAGTATTCTCACTATTATTACTTCTGCATCTTCCTGATCCGCAGCCCATTATCTTGTATTTTCTAAATTTATTTCTTCGACATCAGTCGCACTAAAGTTAAAGATAAATTGAAAAATAGAATTTTGGCGTTCACATTCCTTAAAATGTAATAATGTGCATTTTCAAGATTGTCAGCCCATTTTTCAATTTCATCCCATTGCATATAGCGTAGTAAAAACTGCGCCATATTTTGTTCTCGTTCACTTAATTGTTCCGAAGATACATTACTTAACTTAGAACGTACAGCTATACGGTAGAAATTGCTGAAATACTCAATAAAATTTTTCTGGTATTCTCTTCCCGATTTAGAAATTTGATCTACCCATTCATTAATTTTAGAACTATCTTTCTTTATACAGTATCTTAACCATAAGGCTAATTGTTCTTCTTTTTGGTTGTTTGACTCAGTGTTATCAGCAATATTTATTGCTTTTCCAATATTGCCATTAGCAAATTTGATATTGTTAAAATCGGCTTTTGGATTTTTTTGTTGTACAAAACTTACAATTGCTTCATCTTTTACAGGAGGAACAGAAATAAGTTGAGTTCTTGAAAGAATGGTCCCAAGAATTTCATCTGTTTGTGAAGCTACCAATATAATAAGCGTTTTCTGCGGCGGTTCTTCTATCGTTTTTAAAAGAATATTTCCTTCTTTTTTAAGTTTCTCAGGCTTCCATATAATAACGACCTTATGATTTGCATTTGTTTTTAAACCTGTAAATTTTATAATCTCCAGGCATTCAAGCTTATTTATATTTCCTTGTTTATTTTCAACATTCAGAGACTTATACCAATCAAATTCCGATAAGTATGGATTAGTATTCAGTGCTGCTCTCCATTCTGTTATAAATTCCTGAGATATAACTTTTGATCCGATGACTGGAAATGTAAAATGAAGATCTGGATGTGCACTTTTTTTCATCTGTAAACATGATTTACAATTACCGCAGGCATCTTCATTACTAGGATTCTTACAGTTTACATATTGAGCAATAGCCAAGGCAAAGGCTAAGTTTGCACTTCCTTGTTCACCTAGAAGTAAAAGAGCATGAGGAAGTTTATCATTTCGAATGCTCGTAATGATCTTTTGCTTCAATGGCTGATTGCCGGGTATTTCAGAAAATAACATACTTTAGTTCGTATATACAGAATTATGATTTTATTTTTCGATTAGCGCTTCTAGTACCAACTGAATCAATTTTTCTGTAGTTTTCTGAGGTGTTTTACTGAAAACGTTGTTAGCTCTATTGGCTAATATGGCACTAAAAGAAACCGCTTGGTGCCCTAATACACGTGCTAAACCATAAATGCCTGCAGTTTCCATTTCAAAATTGGTACATCTTAAATGTTCAAATTGAATTTGCTGGAATTGTGATAAATAATCTGGTTTAATGGCTTTCCCCCTCAATTGACGACCTTGTGGTGCATAAAAACCCGGACATGTTATTGTGATCCCTTTTTGATAATTAGAAGAATCTATTTTAAGGTCAAAAGTTTGTTCTGCCGCATAAGCAGGGAAGTTACAAGTTTTAGAAACAAGCGAAGAAAGTTCAAGTTCACTGCTTGTATATTCATGTTTATAGAAATGTAAAAGACTATCTAAGCCAACAGCCATTTCAGAAATTATAAAAGAGTCAACTTCTATGTCAGATTGAAATGCGCCTGAGGTGCCTATTCTGACAATTTTAAGTGATTTTTTTTCTTGCTTTTCAGTTCTGCTTAATAAGTTTATGTTTGCTAAAGCATCTAGTTCGTTTATTACTATGTCAATATTGTCTGTTCCGATACCTGTTGAAATGACACTTATTCTTTTATTATTAATGGTTCCGGTATGTGTACAGAACTCTCTTTTGTGTTTTTTTAATTCTATAATATCAAAATGCCTCGAAACCATTGCCACTCTGTCAGGGTCTCCAACAGTAATTATTGTATCGGCAATGTCTTCCGGTAACAAATTCAAATGGTAAACACTACCATCTTTATTTAAAATTAATTCAGAAGAAGGAAAAGTCATAAATTGTTAACTTTTGGGTTATTCAGTAAATTCAGGTTTTGTTTTCATCATATTCGCCTGCATTGCGATCATAATATCATTAGAGATCAACATTGCGGCATTCCATGTTGCCACATAATTAAGTGAATCTTCTACTGAGTGATCGCGTGTATATTTCATTATTTCTTTAGTACCTCTGATAACTAGTGGTGATTTTGAAGCAATAACTTCAGCTATTTTAATTACAGCGTCGATCATTTCTTCTTTACTACTATATGTATTGTTCACTAAACCACATTTTTGCGCTTCTTCTCCATACATTTTTCTACCAGTAAAAGCTAATTCATTTACGAGTCCGTAAGAAATTAACTTGGGCAAGCGCTGTAACGTTCCTATGTCTGCAACCAATCCCATATCTACTTCTTTAATTACAAAGTATGTATCTTCGGTAGCATATCTCATATCACAAGCAGCTATTATATCAACTGCTCCACCAATACAACCATTGTGAATTGCAGCTAAAACCGGTTTACTACATTTTTCTATAGATGTTATTGTATTTTGAAGTTTTATAATGAACTTACGAATTTTTTCTCTCTTTCGTGCTTCGCAGTTCGATTCAAATTGTTGAATGTTCATTAGGACAGAAATATCTATACCTGCACAAAAGTGTTTGCCTTCGCCGCTAAGTACTATAGCTCGAACATCTTTATTTTCATCCAGGCTTTCAAAACATTCCTGCATTTCCTCCCAGGCACCAAGCGGTAATGAATTAGCTTTATCTGGCCTGTTAAAGGATAAATGAGCTACATGTTTTTCAATAATTAACTTAAAGTGTTGCATATAAATAAATGAATTATACTTCAGGGAATAAAAGTAATTCATTTATTGAAACAGATAATATAGTTTTTAAAGGAATCTGAGTTTAGGGCATAAAAAAAGCGGCCCTGGGAGGGCCGCAATTGATAGGGTAAACCCTATCCTCACCACCATTTTAATTAAAGTCTCACAAATATAAATCAATTTTTTCTTTAAGTTGTGAAATTTTGGTATAATTTACAGAATATTTTACAAATTTTCCTTCTCGTTCAGTATTTACGAGGTTTGCCTTTCTTAAAATTCGTAAATGTTGAGAAGTTATAGACTGTTCTAGTTTAAGTGTATTATAAATTTGATTTACGTTTACCATCTCATTTTTATCAATAAACGCAAGAATACTCAATCTCAAGGGATGTGTAATAGCCCTTAAAGAATCAGCAGCAATTACAAGATTATCTTTATTTAACATTGTGTAGTATTTAAAGTTAGTAATTAATTAATTCATTAGAGCAAGTTCATCAACAAACTGTCTTATGTTTTTCAAGCGATTTTTATTAAGAGAATAATGTATATATTTTCCTTCTCGGCTTGTTTCAACAATTCCCACTCTTCTTAATGTTGCCAAATGTTGTGAAGCAACAGATTGTTCAACACGCAGAGCGATATAGATTTTTGTTACAGTTAATTTTTCATTTTCCTGTAATAGATCTATGATTTTTTGTCTTAGATCATGATTTGCAGCTCTGAGTATTAAAACTGATTTTCTTAAATTTTTGTAATTCAGCTCAATGTAGTCTTGGTCATTTCCTTTTAAACAAATTGTTTCCATACGTTTTATTTAGTTTTCAAATTAAGAGCTTGCAGAATGAGAGAAGAAAGCTTTTGCATAATTGGGTTCAAAATATGAAGTGTTTTCAAAGGTTTTATTATTAAATTTTTCTTCGGCTAAAAGTGCCATATAAGTAGATGAAATTTTGAAGTCTAATATGTATTTATAAGCTTCATTTGCTCCTAAAATATCTGAGCATTTTTTACTGGCATTACCAAGGAATATCAAATCATTATTACCAGATATTTCTTTAATGGCTTCAGTAGAGAGTATTAGTGGTTGAGGTGCTAAAATAGATTTTAAGTTGTTATCATAAAGTGCGATAAAAACCTCATTTCTTCTAGCGTCCAAAACGGGCGCTAACAATGATTTTTCATTGCTAGTAGCGTTTCTTTGTAAGAACCCTGATGCCATTATTTTAAGTGTATTAATGGCAATTAATGGAATATTCAGAGCGTAAGCAATTCCCTTCGATGTACTCGAACCAATTCGAAGACCAGTATAAGATCCTGGGCCGGAACTTACCGCAATAGCATCAAGATTTTCAATGGGGAATTCTTGCTCTTCGAGAATTTTATAAATGAAATTATTTAAGTGAGATGCATGCGATTTTCCGCGTTCGATTTCAATGAAATTCATAACTTTTCCATCCTGTGAAAAACTAACAGAACAGACATTTGTTGAAGTTTCTATGCAAATAATAGATGCCAAATGAAAAAAGTTGATTTGTTATATATGCAAATATACAATAAATAATTTTATTTATCTGTAAAATGTTGATTTTCATATAATATAAATATATTTAAAATGTTAAAAAGTTATATATATTGGATTAATAATGATGTTAGGTTGCTTGATAATGAGATTTTCGATTTCTTATCAAAATCTGGTCAGAATATTTATCCGGTTTTCTGTTTTGATCCAAGAAAATTTCAAATCAATGAATATGGTTTTAAAAAAACAGGGATTTTCAGAGCAAAGTTTTTAATAGAATCTGTCAGAGATTTAAAATTAAAATTAAAAGATATTGGTTCTGACTTAATTGTTAAGATTGGAAAACCTGAGGATATTATTTTTTCGCTTGCAAGATATTTAAAAGCTAATCGCGTTTTTTGTCAGGAAGAAATAACAAGTGAGGAGATTAGTGTTGAAGACGCTTTATACAGAAATTTAAAATCTCTGAATTTAGAGCTTGAGTTTTTTTGGGGAAAAACCCTATTCCACTTCGATGATTTACCTTTTGATGATATAGCAGGTTTACCTGATGTTTTTACTAGTTTTAGAAAAGAAGTTGAGAAAAAAATTGAAGTAAGAGCAGAGTTTTTTACACCTGAAAAATTAATTTATTCTTCAGATATTACCTCTGATTCTATTCCTGATTTAACTGATTTAGGTTTCAGTAAACAAGATGCTGAAAAATGCTACAGTCAATGTAAATTCATTGGTGGCAGCACTTTTGCCTTACAAAGATTAAAGGAATATTTTTGGGAAAAAGATTGCCTGAAAGAATATAAAGAAACAAGAAATGGATTGTTAGGAATGGACTATTCTTCTAAGTTGTCTCCGTGGTTGGCAAATGGCTCTATTTCTCCGAGAACTATTTATCAAGAAGTAAAAAAATATGAATCTGAAAGAGTGAAAAATAGTTCTACATATTGGTTGATATTTGAATTGATTTGGAGAGACTATTTTCAGTTTGTTGCTAGCAAATTTGGAAATAAGATTTTTCATTCCGGTGGTATAAAAGATCAAAAAAATCATGGTTCTGTTAATATGGAACTCTTTTGGAAATGGGCGAACGGCGAAACCGGTATTCCATTTATAGATGCTAATATGATAGAGTTAAAAGAAACTGGATTTATGTCGAACCGAGGCAGACAAAATGTGGCTAGCTTTTTTGTGAAAGATTTAAAATTAGATTGGCGGCTAGGTGCTGCTTGGTTCGAGTCAATGTTAGTTGATTATGATCCTTGTAGTAATTACGGAAACTGGAATTATGTTGCCGGTATTGGAAATGATCCAAGAGAAAATCGTTATTTCAATATTTTAACTCAGGCTAAGCGATACGATGTGAAAGGAAAATATGTTAAAAACTGGTTGCCTGCCTTAGAGAAAATTCCAAGTAAATATATACATGAACCTTATTTATTAAGTGAAGCAGAGCAAAAGTACCTCTCTTTCTCATTGGGGGAAGACTATCCGAAACCATGTTTTAATATTCATAATTGGCAAGCTAGGCGTAAACCAAAAAGAAAATAATGATAACTTTGTACTGCTTTAGGTGCTGAAGTAATTGTAAAGTATTATTTATCTACTAAGTAATTACAACAGAATAATAGGGAATTAGGTGAAAATCCTAAACAGTCCCCGCTACTGTAAGCTGTTTTCTTTTAAGAATGTTTTGCATATAGCCACTGTCTGAAAGATGGGAAGGATTGCAAGATAAAAGCGAGTCAGGAAACCTGCCTAATGTACATATTTATGGATCTTCGGGTGAAAGAGATGTAAAATTCGCTTAGCTGAAACTATTCAGCTATTCAAGCTTATTTTATATACTTTTTCCTGAATAAAATTTTAGGAAATCTGGTTTACACTCTTCAGCATATAAGCTTTACTATTAAGTGGCTATCAATCTTAGTTGTTTTCCATTGTTTCTCTATTTCTAAAATTGAAGCGAATGAGTTGTCTATTGAGTCAGCCTATGCTTGTAATTCGGATACCTTAAAATTACTTGAAGGAAATACTATCGAAGAGATTGAGATAAAAGAAATCAGTGATCCATTTTCAGAATATTATTCTCAAAGAATTGAAAGTCTGAATGCTATTTTATTAAGACAAAGTTCTGTCAATATTAAATCTTATTATAATGGGGGTTTAGCAACATTAAGTTATAGAGGAACCAATGCACAACAGTCGCAGATTTATTGGAATGGTTTAAATATTAACTCTCCATTTTTGGGTTTATATGACTTGAATATGTTACCAAATTTTCAGGAAAGCGCTTCTTATAGCGTAGATGATTTTGCAATTGGAAGAAATTACAGGCTAAATGATAAAGCTATTTCTTCTAAAAAACAAGTAACACTGAAATTTGAAGTGGCGAGTTTTGGTGCTGTTAATCAGTCGGTTATGATCGGATTGAATAATAGAGTTAATCAGAGTCTTAAATTGACTTTCAGGAAGGCAGATAATAATTACAGTTTTGTTTCAAATTCTGAAACCAAAAAACTTCAGAATGGAGCTTACGATTTTAAAGATATTAATTACTCAGTTTCAGGTCTTTCTAATAAAATTAGTTTTAAATGCTGGATTCAGGATTATTATAGAGAAGTTCCTTTTGCTACACCAGGTGCATATCAGAAAGATATGAATATCAGAAATGTACTTAATTATAACATCTCTACTGATCATCTTAGTTTCAATAATTCATTAGCCTTTTTCAGAGAAACCATAGAGTATAATAACGATTTTAGTTGGTTAAATGCTTATCTGTTTAAAACCGAAATTAACTTAAAATCTGCACTTAAAAGTTTCAACTTTGAAGAACTAAGCATAATTCCTTCTTACAGAGTAAATCAGGCACATACACCTTATTATATCAAACAAAGGTTCCAGTATATAGGAACATTAGAATTGAAAGCTGAGAAGAATATAGGTGTAAATAACAAACTGTCGATTAGAATTAAAGAACAAGTCAACAATCTTAAATTTTATTTGCCTGAATGGCAGTTTAAGCTAAATAGCTTTTTATTCAAAAAGAATAAAGCTCAATACCTATCTCATTATTTGCCTGAATGGCAGTTTAAGCTAAATAGCTTTTTATTTAAAAAAAATAAAGCTCAATACCTATCTCATTTTTCATATAATTTAGTAAGTGCCCATAATATTCGTATTCCCACTTTAAACGATATGTTTTGGCAACCATTAGGAAATCCTGATCTCTTGCCTGAAAGTGCATTTAGTAATGAAATTAATCTTCTATATCAATATGGAGATTTCAGAAGAACAAATAAATTATTCAAACTATCAGGTGCAATATTTCATAAAAGGATCAATAACTATATTCAATGGAGACCTCAATTTGGCGGACATTGGCAGCCGGAAAATGTGAAATCTGTAGGAATATTCGGTTTTGAGCCAAAATTTGAGTTTAAAATTTTGAAAAGTGATTTTCAGTTTGAATTAAATACTTCAACTAGTTTTACAAATGCACAAAACATTGTTTCAGACATTCCTAATGATAAAAGCCTTAACAAACAATTGATCTATGTTCCTCGTTGGAAATCCAATCTGAATTATAGCATTATGTTTAAAGATACTAAACTTAACTTTTTCTATTTAAAACAAAGTCATCAATACACTAACACTAGTAATACCATGCAAACTGATGGTTTTTCACTAATAAACTTATCTGCTGAACAGAAAATCCATTTAGATGAACTTGATATTGATTTTGTTTTTTCAATTAATAACCTATTTAATAAACAATATGAATTATATGCAAACAGGCCCTCTCCATTGAGGAACTATGCATTTACTTTAAAATTTTATTTCAATGAAAAAAATTAATTACTTACTTTTTATTCTACTATCTATTTCATTTCTCTTTTATGCTTGTGATAAAGACGATAGCGGAGATAATACTGATGAAATGGCAGACGATTCAGGAGTAGATTTCGGAACAGAATCAGGAACTGACGAATCTGGTACAGAAAGCGGAACTGATGAAAGTACTGATGGTACAACCGATGACTCTACGGATGAAATAGCTTTGTTTTGTGATGGGTTAATAACCGCTCCCGGAGATCTGTTAATTCTGAACGAAGGAGGATTTCAAGCTAATAATGCTTCTCTTTCTACTTTATCCGATGTTCAAGGTGGTATCTATAATGACCTTGTTCAGTTAGGCGATGTTGCACAGTCAGTTACTTCTTATGATAATAAGCTGTTTGTTGTAGTTAACAATTCTGGTAAAATTGAAGTTATTTGTGAACATGCTTACGAAAGTATTGCAACAATTGAAGGTTTACCTTCACCTCGCTTTATGGCAATTGTTAATGAAAGTAAAGCCTATGTAAGTAACTTTTATTCTGAATCAATTTCTATTGTTGATCTTTCAGATTACACAGTTACCGGTAGCATAGATTATCCTATTGAGAACAATGGGTTTGGAGAAAGAAATAATATTGAGGTGGTGAATGATATGGCATATATTGTTGATGCTGATAATTACAGTATTGTTAGAATAAATACTACGACCGATGAATTAGAACAATATATTGCATTATTGTCAGCTCCGAGAGATATGGTTAAAGATGCTGAAGGTAATTTGTGGGTTTTTGCATTTGATTACGACGAGTTCTTTTCTATTGTAAATCCTAAAATTTATAAGATCAACACACAATCAAATACGATAGAAGAAACTTGGGAAATCTCTCAACCAGTTGGTTATACTAGTACTTATTTACAATTGAACGAAACTGGTGATGGATTTTATTTACTATTAAATGATATTTATGAATCAAATACAAGTAATTTTTCTTTAAGTCTGACGGCTGATATTCCTGATAATATATTTCCTTATGGCTTCGGGGTTCTGGATGATAAAATATTCATCACAGACCCAATTGATTATTCACAAGAAGGAACGCTTATAGAAATAAATGCAAATGGTTCTATAATTAATGAATATACTGTCGGAGTTGCTCCTAGTAAAATTTATCAACTAGACTAAATTTAAAATAACTTTGCAGCATAATTTTAAAAATCATTCCCCGAACCTTAAAGGTTTTAAGACAACCTTGAGGGTTTTGGGAATGATCTACAATATTTAATAATTAATAATCTTGAGCAAAAAAGGTAAAATATTAGTGGCGATGAGTGGTGGCCTGGATTCTACTGTGACCGCTGCAATGTTGCACGATGAAGGATACGAAGTTGTTGGAATTACAATGAAAACCTGGGACTATGCTACTTCTGGTGGTTCTTCAAAAGAAACAGGTTGCTGTAGCTTAGATTCTATCAACGATGCTCGACAGGTTGCTGTCGATATGGGATTCCATCACTTTATTATCGATATCAGAGAAGAATTTGGCGAATCTGTTATAGATTATTTTGTAGATGAATACTTGGCAGGGAGAACCCCTAATCCTTGTGTAATGTGTAATACACATATTAAATGGAATGCTTTGCTTAAAAGAGCAGATGCATTAGATTGCGAGTTTATTGCCACAGGGCACTACGCCCAAACGCGTTTTGAAAATGATAGATGGATCATTTCTAAAGGTAAAGATCAGAATAAAGACCAGTCTTATGTTTTGTGGGGACTTTCACAAGAGAATCTTGCCCGAAATAAATTCCCTGTTGGTGGATTTCATAAAACTGAGATCAGGCAAATGGCGCTTGATATGGGTTATGAAGTATTGGCTAAAAAAGCTGAAAGCTACGAAATTTGTTTTGTTCCTGATAACGATTATCGTGGATTTTTGAAGAGAAGAGTTGAAGGTTTGGAAGAAAGAGTTGCAGGTGGGAATTTCATAGATGTTAAAGGTGAAGTAATCGGACAACATAATGGCTATCCTTTTTATACAGTAGGTCAAAGAAGAGGTTTAGGAATGGCATTTGGAAAGCCAACTTATGTATTGGAGATCGATCCTGAAACCAATACTGTTATGCTTGGCGATGAAGTACATCTCGCTAGGAAATCTATGTTGGTGAAAGGTTATAATGGCGTAAAGTACGCAGAAATTCCAAATGAAGGTTTAGAAACGATCACCAAAATTCGCTATAAAGATGCAGGAATGAATGCTGTGGCATTCGGGCAAGCCGATGGTAGGGTTAAAGTTGATTTTACCCATGCTGTTAATGCTATTGCACCCGGTCAATCTGCGGTATTATATGAGGGCGATGATGTTATTGGTGGAGGACATATAGATGTGCCCGTTTTTGAAGATTAATTCATTTTGTAAATGAGCTATAGGATAAAATGGTGGCAGAAATTATTGAGTTACGTTTATCCGATAACTTTGGAAAAGGCTGAAAGCTCATTCAATCCTTATTTAGAAATTGTTTTAATAGGAGGTGTTTTACAATTGAATACTGAGAATGCCTGCTATTCTTATGAAGATAAATATGAGTCTTTCGGTATAGCATTCCGAAAAATTCGTTTAGAGCACTTCCATTTTAAAACTGCTTTAATATTAGGTGGAGGTTTATGTTCAATTCCTCAGTTATTGAAAACTTACACTAAGAACATAAATATTGATATAGTCGAAATTGACGATCAGATCATTAAACTCGCAAATAAATATGTTCAATCTGAAATATTGGAAAATTGTAATATAATTCATGCAAATGCAATTGAATACGTTTCCAATACACCAAAAAAGTATGACCTGATTTGCATAGATATTTTTATTGATGATAAGGTACCTGAAATATTTTTTGAAAAAAACTTTTTCCATTCACTAAAGAAATGTACGAATAACTCGACTTTAGTATTAATGAGTGTTTTAACTGATAATGCAAATGATCCTAATTTCAATAAAAATTTTAAAGAAGTATTTCCTGAAGCAAAAATTCTTAGAGCTAATCATAATCTGATCTATTATCACATTGGTTGATTATAAGAACTAATAAATTTTTTAGACCGATTTGTTTGATTTATTAGACAAAACATATTTACTATCTATTTTTATTAATATTTGTTTAGATGAATCTTAAATATTTTTATTTTTTAAAACTGTATTGATTTTTCAATAATCGAGGCTTGTTTTTTTCATTCTTTTTATTCAATTTATTTCGTAAAACACATAGTTTGGCACAGTTTCAGTTTTAGTTCTGGTACAAATGCGTTGAAATATGAAGATAAACGAATACCTGCCGAATTATACTTTAAAAGACTACAAAAAATGGGAAGGAAAATGGGAAATGATAAATGGAGTACCTTTTCTGTGGGAATATAAACTTCCTATGGAACACCAGAGGACTTTACATAATATATTAATGAATTTACCTTCCGAATTCGATAATAAAAAAGGACAGCATACTACCTTTCAATTTGATTGGGTGGTTAATTCGAATACAGTAGTTTGTCCTGATATTGTATATGTAAACAAAGAAATTACCACAGACGATTTTTTCTCTACAACACCGATCATGATTATGGAGGTTATCTCTCCTAATTCTGAAGAAAAAGACAGAGGCTTAAAGTTTAAATTATACGAATACGAAGGAGTCAAGTATTATATAATTGTCGATCCTTATAAATGTAGTGTTGAAATATATGAGCTCAGAAACAGAGAATATGCTTTAGCTAAAAAAACTTCAGACAGTGAATTTATTTTCGATCTGGAAAAACAAAATGCTATTGTTGACTTCAGCCTGTCGTGGGGTGGGCGAGAAAGTACCGAAAATAAGTGGTTAGATGAAAACAAAAGTTCAAGTAAGGCTAAATAATTCTACTTCTTCTGAAAATCAGTACTAATAGTAATGAAAGTAGTATTGCAATTCCGATAGATATGAAGAATGCAAACGGATTATCAGCAAAAGGAAGCTTTACATTCATACCATAAAAACTAGCGATTAATGTTGGAACCATCAGTATAATGGTTATAGATGTTAATCGCTTCATTACATTATTCAGATTATTACTTATAATTGAAGCGAAGGTATCTAATGTACTGTTAAGTATGTTATTATAAACATCAGACATTTCAAGTGCCTGAGCATTATCGATCATAATATCTTCCATTAAATCGCTTTTTTCTTCATCATCTCTTATATGAATGAAATCAGCTCTTTTAATTTTCTTCATCAACTGATCATTGTCACGAAGTGTAGTAGCAAAATAGACTAAACTCTTTTGTAGGTTCATCAACTTCAGTAACTCATCATTTCGGCTTGAATTATAAAGTTCTTTCTGATATTCATTACGTGCATTATTTATCTTCTTTAGATAATTCATGAAAATATATACAGAACGTTCAAAAATTCTGAGCACAAAGTCTTTTTGATCTTCAGGATCGAATGATTTAAGGTGTTTGTGAAGGAAATAATCTATAACTGGATTTTTTCTAGGGCTGATCGTCAACAATATATCTCCTACAGATACAATTCCGATCGGAACAGTAATATAATCAGCTTCATAGGCGGCATCTTCTTCATTTTTAACAGGAGTATTTATAACAATTAACTCAGCGGCATCTTCACGTTCTACTCTTGAACGTTCATCCATATCTGTTGAATCTTTAATGAAATCGAATGGAACTTCTAATTCTTCACATAACTTCTTTAATGCAGTATCATCGAACGGTGGGTAAATATTTATCCAGCACCCCGATTCGATCTCACTTATTTCCTGCAAGTGTCCATCTATTTTTTTCAAGATCAGCACTTGGCAAAATTAGGACATTTGTATGTAGTTGAATACTTTTTTATTTCTGACTTTCTTACTTTTATATCTGAAACAGAATTGACCCAATTCGAACAACTGAATATTACTTTTAATTAACAGGCTTTATAACGATTTTTATATATAGAATTATTATAGGTGATGCAGAAGTAAAGCAATAAGTTTTAGATGTAATGGGCATCAAACTTGTGGATACTTTAAAGAAATTCAGTTGGTCAAGAGACCAACTTAGGTACAGACCTTTGTTGGTCTCTTGACCAACAATATAATGTCCATAAATTGCTTACCCACTACATTTAGACAATACAAGTATCACATTTTGACTGAAAAAATTGCTATTAGAAAACAAATCACAAGTTCGACCCGTTTTGTTCCTTTAGACTTGTATCATCCAATTTTTTACTAGTTAACAAACGTTGCAATGCTATGACTCTATCAAAAATCGTTATTAACCTTGATCTACAAACTTTTAAACATGAAACTGACTTACAGATCCTTTGTTCTTTTAATTTCCGTTTGTTTATTTGCAACTGCTTGCAATACCCTGCGTAAAAATACAAGCGAAACTAAAACCCAAATAATGGACAAAACAACATTAGAAGCTCCTGTAGCCCATAAAGAGCCTAAAGAATTAAGCATTCATGGTGATACACGCATCGACAATTATTTCTGGATGCGCCTTTCGGATGAACAAAAAATGGCTGAAAAACCAGATCAGCAAACTAAAAACGTGGTTAACTATTTGGAAGCAGAAAATGACTACAAAGAAGAAAAAGTAGCCCATTTAAAAGATTTTAGAACTGAATTATTCGAAGAATTAAAAGGACGTATCAAAGAAAAAGATGAATCGGTTCCTTATAAAATGAACGGCTATTATTACTATACAAAATATGAAGAAGGGAAAAATTACCCAATATATTGCCGTAAAAAAGGGGATCTGAAAAGCGATGAGATCATATTGTTGAATGTAAATGAAATGGCTGAAGGTTACAGCTATTACAGAATAGGTGGACGCAATATTTCACCCGACAATAAATTAATGAGCTTTGGAGTAGATACCTTAAGTCGTAGAATTTATACCCTGAAATTCAAAGACCTTGAAACCGGAGAACTATTAGAAGATGAAATCCCACATGCTTCTGGTTGGATAGCATGGGCAAATGATAACAAAACGATCTTCTATACAAAGAAAGAAGAAGGAACGCTCAGAGCCTACAAGATATTCCGACATGTTTTGGGAACACCTGTTTCAGAGGATGTAGAAATATTCCATGAAAAAGATGAGCAGTACGGCGTATATGCTACTAAATCAAAATCCAGAAAATATATCATGATCATTTGTGGTTCTACTTTAGCATCTGAAGTTCATTTTATCGATGCTGATAATCCGCTTGAAGAACCAACCACTATTCAACCTAGAGTTGCCCCTGGCGAAAAGCATGAATATTCAGTGCAACATTTTGGAAATTATTTTTATATATCAACAAACCATAATGCTGAAAACTTTAAACTAGTTAAAGCGCCTGTTGATAATCCGGGGATGGAGCAATGGGAAGAAATTATTCCGCACAGAAAAGATGTACTACTGGATGACTTTGATGTGTTCCAAAATTATTTGGTATTGAACGAACGCTTAAAAGGAATTACCGAACTAAGAATTATTCCTTGGGACAAGGATAAAGGAAGCTCTGAACATTATATTAAATTTGAAGACGAAGCTCACTTGATCTATGCTTCAGTAAATATGGATTTTAATACCGATATTCTTCGATTTGGATATTCTTCTATGACTACGCCTAATTCTACCTACGATTATAATATGAATACTAAGGAAAAGGAATTGCTAAAGCAACAAGAAGTAATTTCCGAAACCTTTAAACCTGAGAATTATACAAGTGAAAGAGTATTTGCTACTGCTAAAGATGGAACAAAAATTCCTATTTCACTAGTTTACAAAAAAGGAACTGCCATTGATGGTTCTGCACCCTGTTTACAATACGCCTATGGTTCTTATGGTGCAAGTATGGAACCTTATTTCTCAAGTATAAGACTAAGTCTTTTAGACAGAGGGTTCGTTTATGCCATCGCACATATTCGTGGAGGATCGGAAATGGGAAGATACTGGTATGAAGATGGTAAGATGTTCAAGAAAATGAACACTTTTACCGATTTTATAGATTGCTCGGAATTCTTGATCGAGAAAGGTTATGCCGCTGATGATAAACTTTTTGCAATGGGAGGAAGTGCCGGAGGATTACTAATGGGCGCGATTATCAATATCAAACCGGAACTGTATCGTGGGGTAGTGGCAGCTGTTCCTTTTGTAGATGTTATTTCTACCATGTTAGATGAATCAATTCCGTTGACAACCGGTGAATTCAATGAATGGGGAAACCCGAAGATCAAAGAACAATATGAATACATTAAAACCTATTCACCCTATGATAATGTCGTTGCTCAGGATTATCCGAATATGCTAGTAACAACAGGTTATCACGATTCACAAGTGCAATATTGGGAACCTGCAAAATGGGTGGCCAAGTTAAGAGAATATAAGACCGATGATAATCTTCTATTACTTCATACAAATATGGAATTTGGACACAGTGGTGCTTCTGGGAGATTTGATGCACTAAAGGAAACAGCATTGGAGTATGCCTTTTTCCTAGATTTGATTGGTATCAGAGAATAAGAATAAGAGTATGTTTATATTTAAACATACTTTAAGTCAAAACACAAAATCTTTAAGCCAGTTATGAATTTACTTTCATAACTGGCTTTTTTAATCAACATTTTATTAGTTTAATTTTTATACAAATTTAAAAATTAAAAAACGTACAAATTTTCGTGTCATATTGAGCGCAATGTAATGAAGCCGAAATATAGACACCTCCCTATTTTTTGAGGGATGACTCGTATGTTTTGCTTAATTTGATAGTGGTTCACGCTCTCATAAATGTACGATATCACATCACTATACATTAACAATAAAAATGAGCAAATAAAGTGATTTCACCGTA
>JAHDFD010000011.1:0-35094 GCA_020628375.1 Chitinophagales bacterium
CTATTTTAATACAAAATTAGATAAACCACATAAAATCATAAAGTGCCCGAAATTATCAATTAGTGAATTAGTTAATCGACTAAAAGGTAGGTGTGCATGAAAATTACTTATAGAATTTAAAGAATTGTAGAAACTTTATTACGGAGGATATTTATGAGCAATAAATTATGGAGTTTGGAGTGTAGGAAATCTTACAGTTGAAATGTTAGAAGAATACTTAGAACATTATAGAACAAGACCAAATAATGATGAGAATTTCATTCTTGAGTAATTTCAATGAATTTTGTAGTGCACTTTTGTGATCTGCTTTTGCTTACTCAGAACTTTATTTCTCAATAAAACTAATATAATAATTTTATGTTCATGGCAACAAGTTGATGATTTTAAGGAAAGCTTTTTGGACTATTAGACTTACTATTTTGAACACTATTATACAAATTTAAAAATTAAAAAACGTACAAATTTTCGTGTCATATTGAGCGCAATGTAATGAAGCCGAAATATAGACACCTCCCTATTTTTTGAGGGATGACTCGTATGTTTTGCTTAATTTGATAGTGGTTCACGCTCTCATAAATGTACGATATATTAAAGTTAAAATTGTATTAATATAGTCTTTTATCCTTTATCTTTTATTCATCTACTCATAAAAAAAGGCTGTATCAAATAAATGATACAGCCTTCAATTTTTACTAAGCTATTGAAACGTCTTACACAGATGTTGCAACATCTGATTTAACCTGAGGAGCCTCTCTTGGAGCGTCTTTATCTCCATAAAGGTCAACAACTAAAGGAGTCGCAATAAAGATAGAAGAGTAAGTACCGACCATAATACCTATTAATAAGGCGAAAGCAAATCCTCTGATTACTTCTCCACCAAATAGGAACAAGATTAAGACTACTATCAATGTTGTTAGCGATGTAATAATTGTACGACTTAAGGTACTGTTTATAGCATTATTTACTGTTTCTAAAAATGGTGTATCAAAATAAGTATACAAATATTCTCTGATACGGTCAAATACTACTACTGTATCATTTATTGAATAACCAATTACTGTTAGAATTGCGGCAATAAATGCTTGATTGATTTCCATACTGAATGGTAAAAATTTGAATATTGAGAAAACTGAAAGAAGAATCAATGAATCATGTATTACCGTTACAACCGCAGCTACACCATATTGCCACTTTCTGAATCGAATAGTTATATATAATAATATTCCAATTAAGGCCAATGCACCCGCTATCATGGAGTTCTTTGTAATGTCATCTGCTATTGTAGGTCCAACTTTTTGAGAGCTCAAAATATTGGTAGTTGCAAAAGTTTTATAATCTGCTGGAGGAGTGTTGTATAAACCTTTTACACCACTGAATAGTAATTCTGCTACTTGCTGATCTATTTCGGTACTATTGTTTTCAATCTCATAAGAAGTAGTAATCTTAACTTGATCCGGTGTTCCATAAGTTGTAACCAATGGTGCTGCTTTAAATGGCCCACTTAAAGCACTAATTACTTCGTTCGTATTTACATTTTTATCGAATTTGACTACATAGGTTCTACCACCATTAAAATCTACTCCAAACTCAAAACTTCTTGTAACCATTGAAATGATTCCTAAAGTTATAAATATACCTGAAACAATATATGAAATTCTTCTTCTGCTAACAAAGTCAATATTCAAATTTTTGAATGCTCCTTTGCTGAATCCTGACCAGAAAGTCATTTCCGTACCATTTTCAACGCGCCAATCGATTATTAAGCGACTGATCAATACTGCTGTAAACAATGAAGAGAATATACCGATCATAAGAATTACAGCAAAACCTAATACTGGTCCTAAACCAAAATATGCTAAAATAGCAGCAGTGATCAAAGTAGTTAAGTTCGCATCAATAATGGCTGAATAAGATTTAGAGAAACCATCTGCTATAGCTTTTTTAATATTACTACCTGCAGCTAATTCTTCCCTTATCCTTTCATAAATAATAACGTTAGCATCTACCGCCATACCAATGGTAAGTACTATACCTGCCATACCCGGAAGGGTTAATGTTGCTCCTAAAGAAGCCAAGATTCCTATAATGAAGAATAGGTTTAATAATAGTGCTACTACTGAAACAATACCTCCCTTTCCATAATATACAACCATGAAAATAAGTACTAAACCGATACCTGCTAATAATGATAATAAACCGGCATTAATACTCGCTTCCCCTAAAGAAGGACCAACAGTTGTAGCTTCAACGATTCTTGGTGTTGCTGGCAATCGTCCAGCTTTTAAAATATTTGCTAAATCCTGAGCTTCCTGAACTTGGAATTGCCCTGAAATTTGCGTATTACCACCTTTGATCTCTCCATTTACCCTTGGGGCAGAATAAACAAGATCATCTAATACAACACCTACAAACTGACCTATATTGGCTTTTGTTAATTTTGCCCATGAGCGAGCCCCTTCAACATTCATTTCCATATTTACAACTACTTCATTAGACATAGGATCAAAATCCTGACGTGCATTCGTAATTGCTGTTCCATCCAAAGGTGGTTTAAAATCACTTCCAAATCGGCTTTCTATGGCATAAACTCCTAAAATATCTACAGCATCTTCAGTAGTTTCTTGTTCTGCAGCAGTAATAATAGGCTTAGCAGAATATAAAAGCTTCATACTTTTTGGAAGAATATTACTTCCTTTGGCTCTTAAAACTTTATTCAGTGCAGAAGAATCGGTTACAGAAACATAACCAACCAATGGTCCTCCTGTTCTTTGTTCAGGAGTGAATAAAGAAAAGAAAGGATTTTCTTTCTTTAACTCCTCTTCAGATTGACTGATCTCTTCATTTTCAGCATCTAAATTAAGAGATGAAGATTCTACTTTAGTTGAATCATTCACACTTTTTGAAGCAGTAGATGTTGTTTCAACAGAAGTTCTATTTGCACTTAGTTTCTGCTTTTCCGCTAAACGTGTATTAGCATTAGAGAAAATTCTCATCAGGTCATTATCCATTTCACGAATAGCCCAAAATTCAAGATTTGCTGTTGTTTGTAGAAGCTTTCTAACGCGATCAGCATCGTCAACTCCAGGTAACTCTACAACAATTCTATTCTGATTTTCAATTAACTGAACATTTGGTTGAGAAACACCGAATTTATCAATACGTGTTTTCAGGATCTCAAAAGTTGTTCTTACAGCTGTTTTTGATTCTTCACGGATCATCGCTTCAACCTCATCATTAGTAGAGTTGTAATTGATTTTACCTTGTGAAGCCTGTGTAGCAAATATTGGAGCTAAACTATTATTACCAGGTACTAATTTTTCAAATTCCTGACGGAATAATGTTACAAAATCTTCCTGAGAATTAGTTTCAGCAGTCTTTGCATTTGCTAACGCATCTTTAAAGTTTTTGTCTTTGCTTTTATTGGTCAAAGCGGTAATTACACCATCCAGAGGAACTTGCATTACCACGCTCATACCTCCTTGTAGATCCAATCCTAAGTTAAGGCGCTTTTTCTTAGCTTCCTTATATGAAAAAAGGTTGGTAATAAAGTTACCATCAGGTTTACTCTCTTCTTTCATTAAATAGTTGCGTTCAGCCTCTTTAAGTGCTTTGTTGTAAGCACCTTCATCATTATTGAACGACGCACGGTCAACTGTTTCTTCAGCATAACTTGCTGCTTTACTCTCTACACTATTAGCTGTCCAGGTAAAAATTAACTGGTAAAAGCAGAGTAAAGCTAGCGCAATACCAAAAAATTTAATTAATCCTTTTGCTTGCATTACTATTATTTTTTTTTAAAATATTTTGTTCAAAATTTTCAAAAAACAGACCAAAGCATGATCTGTACTTAAAACAAGCTGCAAATATAGCAATTATATATGCCTAATTGTCTTAAGTTACCAAGATTGGTTTAAATACTTATAGGTTTTAGAGGAATGTCTTGTAATTATTTTATAGAATCTTCATAAAATTTAACAGCATCTTCTTTCATTTGAATCAAGCTTTGTTTTTCTAAGTACATCATGTGTCCTGCAGGATAATAGGTCATAAGAACATTATCCTTTAGCTTCTTATTCAAGCCCATGTGATTCATGGTGTATTCAGTTGCAAAGAAAGGCGTAGCAAGATCATAATAGCCATTGGCAACCCAAACCTTCATTTCTGGGTTTTTATGCATGGCTCTCTTAAGGTCATCAGCTGTATTTACAAACTGATTAACATAAGGCTTGTAGTCCCATGGCCAAACTCTGCCTGTTAGAATTTCGTAGGGTAGGTGAGTTGTAAAACCTAATTCTCTAGTTAAGTAATCATTGATCAAAGTAGAAAAAGGACCATGAATGGTTGGTTGATAACTAGGATCTTTATCTCCCCATTCGCCGTTAGGATTCAGATCATCATCAATATATCGACTATCAAACCTTCCAACAGAGGCATAATCATCTCTTACTACTTCTTTTCGATATTTGTGGATATTCAATCTTAAATTTGCTCTGTCAATATATTCTTCTGAAATGCCAGTGTACATAGCAATTTCTTTAATGATGGTTTTTCTCTGAGCTTCATCGAGCTGATCCCCTTTCATTAACGCGAGAGTATAATCTGTTTCTGCAAACTCTCTTGCTTCTTCAAGTACTTCCTCTAATGTTAAAGCTTGTAAACGATTATTTAACTTTTTGTGGAACCATGCTGTAGCTGTATAACTTGGTAGAAACAGTATGTGTGGTAAATCATTTCCTTCGGTGAAGTAAGCAGTTTGAAAATTGGTAATAGCTGAAACAAGGATAACCCCGTTCAGGTATAAGCCATATTTATTGATCAAATGATCAGTTAAAGCAGAAGCACGAGTTGTTCCATAACTTTCGCCAATTATGAATTTAGGTGACGCCCAACGTTTGTTTTCTGCTAAATAACTTCTTATGAATTTTCCTACCGATTCTATATCGCCTTCAAATCCGTGGTAGTCTTTCGCTTTATCTTTTTCACTTGCTCTGCTGTATCCTGTACTTACCGGATCAATGAAAACCATATCAGTCTCATCCAACCATGAAAAATCATTATCAACTAGTTCATAAGGTGGTGGTAATGCCTCTCCTTCTTCAGTCATTAATACACGCTTTGGTCCTAAAACTCCAAGGTGTAACCATACCGACGAAGAGCCCGGACCACCATTAAACGAAAATGTTAAAGGTCTTTTTTTAGGCTCGTTTTCTCCTTTTTTAGTATATGCCATAAAAAAGATATTAGCCTCTTCTTCTCCCATTTCACTTTTCAGGGTTAAATATCCGGCTTTTACTTTATAGCTAATACTTTTCCCTCCAATGTTAACAGTAGCTTCTTGTTCTACTGTTTCTGGAATCTGCATTTTCTTGTTGTCTTTATCCTGAGCATTCAAATTTGAACTAAAAAAGATCATAAAAATTAATATTAGTAGGTTTTTCATGCTTAAAGTTTATAAACATATATTAATAAGGTCAAAAATACGTATTTACACTGACTTGACCATTTTGATATTGCTGTGATGTAGATTCAACTTATTTGCGAAGTCTAAAGCTTTTAATTAATAGGGAATAAAGTCATTTATTGGAATAAACCAATCGCCCAATCTTCTTTATTTCGCATAATTTGAGCTTCTTCCACAGATTTATCTTTAAATCCACATAAATGCAAAACTCCATGAGCAAGTACTCGTTTTAATTCTTCATCAAAAAGAAGATTTCTGTCTTTTGCATTATCAGTAACCCGGTCAATACTTATAAAAATATCTCCTTCTATAACTTGCTTATCTTCGGAGTTGTCAAAGGTGATTATATCTGTTAAAGTGTCATGATCCAGATATTCTACATTGATTTTATGTAAATATTCATCATTACAAAAGATATAGTTAAGCTGTTCTAAATTGAATTTTTCATTTTCAATAATAGATTGAATCCAGTTTCTATAATCAGATTCATTTTTGATTGAAAATTCAAGGGGAGCTTCTGTGAAAAATTGAATCTTTTCTTCCATTAGCTGATACTCAGGATTTTTCTTGCTTCAAAGTAAACATCATCAAATTTTTGTTCCAGATCAGCATTAACTCCTCTGATTTGATCGACTACTTTTTTCGACCATTCGAGGTATTTTTTTCTTCTTTGCTTATTCCAATGAGCTGGTGGAAAATGAGCAATGTCATAAACATTGGCAATTTTATCTGCTAAGCGAATCAATTTGGCCTTATCCGATAAAAACGGTGCATAATCTACCTGATGTTCTTTACTCTCTATCGGATTCAGAAAACGATCATCACTAACTTCAGAAACCAAAGAGCATATTTCTTCACCAAACATAGATTCCAGATCGGCGCAACTTGTAATGGTATCTTCTATAGTGTCATGTAAAATTGCTCCGCATATTGTAGCTTCATCTTCGATATTACCAACTTCAGTTAAAAGGTTCGCAACCTTAATCGGGTGATTAATAAATGGGGTTTGTTCTTCGCCTTTTCTGAATTGAAAACGATGCTTTTCGGCAGCAAAGGCCAAAGCTTTTAAAACTATGGAATGATTGTATTTTGAATCTGACATTAGTTCAGTATTTCAGGGTTTTTATTTTTTTCTGAAAAACAATATCATCGGAACCCCCTTAAAATCAAACTCTTCACGCAATCTGTTTTCCATATAGTTTTTATAAGGTTGTTTAATATATTGTGGCAGATTGCAGAAAAATACAAATGCAGGATAAGCTAGAGGTAGCTGAGTACAATATTTAATTTGAATATATTTTCCTTTCGTTGCTGGAGGTGCTTTTCTATCGATAGTATCTTGTAAAAATTCGTTTAATCTTGAAGTAATGATACGTTTTGTTCTTCGCTCGGCTACACTTAATGCCTCTTCCAATGCTTTAAAAATTCTTTGTTTATTCAAAGCTGAAACAAAAATGATAGGTACATCATTAAAGGGTGCTAATTTGTTTTTGATCTGTTTCTCAAAATCTCTGGCTGTATTGGTTTCTTTTTCAATTAAATCCCATTTATTTACGAGAATTACGACTCCTTTTTTCTTTTTCTGAATTAAACGGTAAATTGCAAGGTCTTGAGATTCAACACCTGTTTGTGCATCGATCATTAGCAAGCACACATCAGATTCATCAATTGCTTTGAATGCCCTTATTACTGAGTAGAATTCAAGGTTTTCCATTACCCTTGCCTTCTTGCGTACACCGGCTGTATCGATCAGCATGAAATCCTTATTGAAGAGTTTATATCTTGTGTGAATTGAATCTCTCGTAGTTCCGGCTATATCTGTTACAATATTTCTTTGCTCTCCTATCAAGGCATTAACCAAAGAGGATTTACCAACATTTGGTTGTCCTACGATAGTGATTTTTGGTAATTCAGACAGTTCGTCTTCAAAATCTTCTTTAATGAATTCAGTTAAACAATCCAATAATTCACCTGTTCCGCTTCCAGTAATCGATGAAAGGAAATAAGTATGTTCCATTCCGAAGGCATAAAACTCTGTTGCTAACAGCGAACGTTGGTTATTGTCAACCTTATTTACAGCAAGAATTACGGGTTTTTGTGTTTTACGCAGTAGTTTGGTTACTTCATCATCTAAGTCTGTAATCCCTGTAACGGCATCGACCATGAAAATTATCAGAGAAGCCTCATCGATCGCAATTTTAACTTGCTCTCGAATAGCAGCTTCAAATACGTCCTCTGATCTTGGAACAAAACCACCAGTATCTATAACGTTGAATTGTTTTCCATTCCATTCAGAAACTCCATATTGTCGATCACGGGTTACACCACTCATATCATCAACAATCGCATCCCTGTGTCCAACTAATCGATTGAACAAAGTTGATTTCCCCACATTAGGTCTCCCTATAATTGCTACAGTAAAACTCATTATACAATTTTGAAGGTGCAAATATCTACTTTTTAATATTCAGACTACCGATTCAGACCAACAACTTTAACATAGGAATAAGAAAAATTTGATTATGACCGTGAATTAAGAGTATGTTTAATAGAGCGTCGCTTAAAAAAGTGGTACAAGACAATATTAATTTAGGTTGTCAGTTCGACTCCGCTCACTGACCTTTCGGTAACTGAGCGAAGCCGAAGTAAAATAAAAGATTACTACTTTTTTTGACGTTCCTCTAAAAAAATATTTTTAATTGAAAATCAATAGTTTGTGGTTCTGAATAAGAAACATTGGTTTTCAGTTGATAGGAATTTAAACTTACGCTAAACGATTTCAATTAAGCCAGCTTCTTTTTTTCGGTTAAAATCCTGAATGAGTAAATGATAAGCTGAAATACCAAAGATGTAAAGAATGACGGTTATATAGAAGATAGAGCCATACATAAAATCTGCTGATCTTAATGCTCTGAATATCATTGAGCTAATAAACCATGAACCTGACCAAATTGTAGAGGTAAGTGAAGCCATTAATTCCTGACTCTCTTTTCCTACATAGTACATAGTCATTTCTGAAGTCATTGGACCTGCTAGGTTCATTAATGGTTGACGTAAAACAAAACATAATATAGCAATAAAAACCATACCTTCTATATGATTGAAGAAATCAGTGGTTGCCATACCAAATAATGCAATAACTGATAATGACTGTGTTATAGTTATTGCCTTGTACCCATACCTTTCTTTAATATTAGGAACATAAAGAATCGATAAGGAAACCATTCCTGCAACCAGGATCATGATCATCGCAAATTGATTGGATTCTACACCGAATGAGTTGAAGAAAAAGAGATTAACAAATGGAATCGTTAATCCGGCTCCCGTTGCAATTAAAATAGTTGGAATACTCGCCAAACCTATACTTTTCCAGTTATAATTATTTAAACTGAATTTGGAGTTATTATCAAAATTAGGTATAACTTCTTTATCTGTCATTCTGAAAATAAAGAATACTGAGAGCAAGCCAATTCCACCTAGCAGTTTCAGTAATAATTCTTCATTAAAAAAAACTGGATCTATAGTATTGAAAAAAGCAATGAACATACCACTTGTAATAAGGCTGGTACTCCAGGTAGCTGAATTCAAAGAAATTCCCAAAGTATGGTTCTCAGGAGCTACATTTCTTAAAATATAAGAAATTGAGAGTATTCGGGTTGCACTATCACCAAGCCCCATAAATATGAAACTCAAATATATCTGCCAGGTATTGTTCCAGCTAACTGCGTAAACAAATGAAATTGCAGATAAGGCAAAGACAATTGCATCAATAAAAAACAATGGTTTTAGCTTCCTGCCTTTTATAAATATGCCAAAAGGGACAGCAAAGAAAAGGGTTGAGGCAAATCTTACTGACCAATAAGTAGCAATTTGAGGATCTGCAATTCCTTCTTTGGACATAAAAATATTGGCAATCGTGAAAAATGAGGAATTGATAGAAAAGATTATCAATTCAGCCAATGCCATATACCATATACTGGCTTTAAGTATTTTATATTTTCCAAAGAAATTTTTCATGGAAGGCGCAAAGGTAGTTAAGTATTGTTCTAAACACCATACTCAATTTCTGATAAAATAAATTCTTTGATTTTATTTATATCTTTTGGGTGAAACCATTGAGTATCAGTTTCTTTTCTTAACCATGTAAGTTGTCTTTTAGCGTATCTTCTGCTGTTTCTTTTTATCAATCTTTTTGCTTCGGGCAAATCGATATTACCCTCAAAATAGTTAAACAACTCAGCGTAGCCAACAGTTTGTAAGGCATTATTTGACTTGAATTCTGTTACACGCTTGACTTCTTCTAATAATCCGGCTTCAAACATTTGGTCAACTCTTAGATTAATGCGCTCGTATAATTCTTCACGATCTCTGTTCAAGATGACCTTTATGACCTTAAACGGTCTTTTCTTTATATTTTGCTGCTGAAAACTAATTATGCTTTTTCCACTCGATAAAAAAACTTCTATACCTCTGATCAATCTATGAGGATTTTGCTGATCTACCTTCTGAAAGTATTCAGGATCAAGATTATTAAGTTTTTCCTGAAGGAACTTAATACCATGTTCTTCAAATGATTTGATTAAATCATTTCTCAATGTTTCGTTTTTAGGAGGCAAGTCATCTAAACCACTTAAAACTGCTTTAACATATAAGCCGGAACCTCCTGTAAGTATTACTGCTTTGCTTTTACTGTGTAAATTTTTAATTTTTTGAATTGCATCTTTTTCAAATTTACCTGCCGAGTAATCCTGATCTAAGTTTAAAAAAGCAATAAAATGGTGTTTGGCAGATTGAAGTTCATTAGTGTCAGGCTGAGCTGTTCCAATGGGGATATTTTTATAAAATTGGCGCGAATCGCTGGAAATGATTTCTGCATCCAGGATTTGCGCCAATTGAATACTAATAGCTGTTTTACCAACAGCAGTTGGACCTAAAACAGCTACTAGATAGTTTTTTTGAAAATCAGATTCCAATTAAGCTTCTAAAGAAGGTATTCTTAATACCTGACCCGGGTATATTTTATCAGGATCAGTTAACATTGGTTTATTCGCTTCAAAAATAACAGGATATTTCATTGCATTCCCATAATAAGTTTTAGCGATCTTAGAAAGTGAATCTCCACTTACAACTGTATGGAATTGAGCTTCTTGTTCAATTTTTGCTTCTTCTACAGCATCACCATAATCGATTGCAATATTATCTTCTACTTCTGCAATTCCTGCTACATTCCCAACAATTAATATTGCTTTTTCACGATCTTCCATGCAACATGCTGTTCCACTGATAATTGCTCTTTCTCCATCAACCGTTACCGATAAATCTTGAATGTCAATTCCATAATCCTGAACAGCATTTACTAATTCAATAGCCTTGGCCATGTTCAGATCATATTGTGATTGTTCTGTTTGTTCTTGCACTTCTTCGCTCTTACGACCAAAGATTTTTGCTCCTGCATTTTTAACAAAAGAAAAGAGTCCCATCTATAAAAAATTTAAAAGTTATGAAAAATGGTAAAGATTAGTTTGCTACTCGTAACAATAAATAATAAACTTGCGTAAATCAGTTACAATATTAACATTTTTATATTAACTTGTCTAAAAATTTTTGATATGTCAGAGAAAGAAAAGAATCTTAACAAAATAGAACAAGTCAAGTTACTTCTTTTCGGTGAAACTATTCAGGATTTTGAGGAAAGAATAAAACACCTTGAAAATCTTGTTGAATCTAATGCCCGTTCTTTTGAAAAAGCTTTGTTGGACTCTAAAAATGAGTTACAGGATAATTTAGATAAAAGTAGTAATTCGCTTCAGAAAAAACTTAAAGATTCTAACACTAAATTGGGTACTCAGATCAAAGATACTCAAACAACTATTACTAATAATCTTAGCGCTACAAATTCTGAATTGGTGAATTTGATCAATTCTGAAAAGAATGAAATTATTTCAAGTTTGAAGAATTCAGATAAATCGAAAGGTAATGAGATTAAAGCCCTAGAAAAGGCAACCGATAAAAAAGTTGACTCTTTAGATAAGAAATTAGATAATGTCAAAAATGATATTTCTTCTCAACTGACTAAGCAACATGAAGAAATTATGAATACCTTCAAAAACTTTGATGTCAAGAAGGCTGAACGAAGAGACGTAGAACAAGCTTTTGAAACAATGAGAAAAGCCTTTGAAGAAATAAGTAATGTTCTTTAAACCATATTTAAGTGCCTAAAAAGATTACCAATAGTAAAAAAAGCAACAACAATTCTATCGAAGATTCAATAAAATTAGAGACTAAAGACTCTTTAAAATTTTACGACAAGTTATTAGATGAAGAAAATCAGGTAGAAACTGTTGATGATGTTGTTGAAGACAATACCAACGTCCATGTCAAAGAAAAAGAGTTGACACAGGAGGAGTATGTACTGAAACAACTTAGAGAAATACTATTTGGTGATGAAATCCGTAAAACAGAAAACCTTTCTCAAAATCTGAATCGAGTAATTCACGATGTTGGAGATATTAAGGAAGTAACTTTAGACGAATTAGGGTTTGAAAGTAAATTACATCCTTATATAGAAAATCATACGCTTTTTCTAAGAGATAACTTTGCCGATTTGTTTGGTGATAGTATCAGGCACACTGTTCAAAGACAGATCAGAGAATCGAAAGATGAATTTATTGAGGCAATGTATCCTATTGTTATTCCAATGGTTAAACGGTATATTGCTAAAGAGTTCAAATTATTGAATGAAAGATTAGAAAGAACCGCCAATCAAATTTTTAAGTTTTCATTTTGGAAAACCAAGTTCAGAGGGCTTATTACAGGAGTAGATCATACAGATATGTTCTTGCAAGAATTATATCAATCAAAAATTGAAGATATATTCATTATTCAAAAAGAAACTGGCTTGCTTATTGGTAAATTCATTATAGAAGATTCAGAAAGCGATCGGGACATTGTTGCAGGTGCACTTACTGCAATAAAAGGTTTTGTAGAATCGGCGCTTGGTAAGACTTCTGTAGAATTAGAAAAAATTGATTATGGAGAAAATGCAATTCTACTCCATAATTATCACAAATTTTATTTTGCTGTAATGTGCAGCGGAACAGTTGGTCATTATTTTGTCCAAGAAATTAATGAGAAAATATTGAACTTTGCAGAAGAATTTCTATTCGAAATTCCTGATGTAATAGATTCAAAAGTTTTTAAACAAAATTCACAACAATTACAAAAGTATTTCTAATATGACTGAAAAGAATGTAATAAAAAGAAAAATGTTAGTGTTAGGTACATTTTCAGTAGGAAAAACTTCATTGGTTAATAGATTTACCATGAATAAATTTTCGGATATTTATGTGCCAACAATCGGCGTAAGTATAAAGAAAAAGTCAGTTGAATTAGAAGAATTGATCGTTGACCTAGTAATATGGGATATTGCTGATGTCGCCACCTTTGATATTATTCCTGACCATTATTTAAGTGGTGCTCATGGCGCTGTACTTGTATTTGATCTAACCCGCCCTGAAACACTTGCTAAAACCCTTGAAGGTATTGAATCTTTCAAAGAGAAGTTACCGAGTACAGCAATAATTATTGTAGGTAATAAAGCAGATCTTATCGATGAGTCAATCGAGGATACTATTAATGACAGAGGAATACTTGAAGTTCATACTAGTGCCAAATCTGGTGAAAATGTAGAGGAAATGTTTGAGAAATTAGCTAAACTCACCTTAGAAGTATAATAACAACTGAGATAGCAACTTTCTGTATAATTATTTTGTTCATCAATGACAGGCAAACGATAACTTTGCCAATTTCTTCATGTAATATTTAATTGTGCAGTTAGTTAATAAAATACCTGAACATATACTTTCTTATATAAAAGAAATTGGAAAAGAAGCTGATTCGCTGAATTTGGAAGCATATCTAGTTGGTGGTATTGTTCGTGACCTCATACTTAACAGACCTTGTAAAGACATAGATATAGTTTGTATAGGAAGTGGAATTGAATTAGCTAAACAAAGCTCTTTCAAAATTGAAAGTGCAAGCAAGGTTGCGATTTTTAAAAACTTTGGTACAGCACAATTTACAGTGCAGGATCTTGAGTTTGAATTTGTTGGTGCCAGAAAAGAATCTTATCGTCAGGATTCAAGAAAGCCTATTGTTGAGGATGGAACACTTACGGATGACCAAAACCGAAGAGACTTCACAATAAACGCACTGGCAATTTCTATCAACAAAAATAATTTTGGCAATCTGATAGATCCTTTCAATGGAGTTGAAGATCTTAAGAAAAGAACGATCAAAACACCTCTTGATCCTGATATTACTTATAGCGATGATCCTTTAAGAATGATGAGAGCCATTAGGTTTGCTAGCCAGTTACAATTTTCAATAGCAGAAAAATCTTATGAATCTATTAAGAAAAATGCTGAAAGGATCAAAATTGTAAGTATGGAAAGGATTGCCATAGAATTAAATAAGATCATTCTTAGTCCTAAGCCATCAATAGGTTTTAAGTTGCTTTATAACAGTGGCCTATTGCACTTTGTCTTGCCAGAATTAGCAAAGCTTCAATTTGTTAAGGAAAAAAATGGAGTTAGGCATAAAGACAACTTTTATCATACACTTGAGGTTTTAGATAACTTGAGTAAAAACACTGATGATCTGTGGTTAAGATGGTCGGCGATCTTACACGATATAGCGAAACCACCGACACAACGCTTTCATGAAGAACATGGATGGACTTTTCACGGTCATGAAGTTGTTGGTGCCAAAATGGTTCCTAAAATTTTTAAAAGACTCAGGCTCCCGCTCGATGGTAAAATGAAATATGTTCAAAAGCTTGTTGCACTTCATTTAAGACCAATTAGTTTAACGAAAGAAAATATTACAGATTCAGCTGTTCGTCGTTTATTATTCGATGCAGGTGATGATATTGATGATCTGATGTTGCTGGCACAAGCAGATATTACTTCTAAAAATGAACGAAAAGTAAAACGTTATTTAAGTAATTATGAAATACTTAAAGTGCGTTTGAGTGAAGTTGAAGAGAGTGATAAACTTCGTAACTGGCAACCACCAATTTCAGGTAATACCATTATGGAAACATTTCAGCTAAAACCTTGCAAAGAAATTGGTATTATTAAAAATGCCATTAGAGAAGCAATACTAGACGGCGAAATTCCAAATGAATATGAACCTGCTTTTGAATTTATGAAAAATGAAGCTGCCAAGTTAGGAATTTCTGTTGAAGTGTAATTTTTTATATATCTGAATTATGAAATGTTGATAACTTATTTGACAGTTACAAGTTTCAAATAGAAATTAATTATCAAATAATATAGTTTTGCGCCATGAATCAGGATGCAACCAATAAAGAAATAGTTGTTAGTGGAATAAGACCAACTGGAAAGGTACATTTAGGTAATTATCTGGGAGCAATAAAGAATTTTATTCCGATGCAGGATGAGTTTGATACTTGCTATTATTTTATTGCCGATTATCATTCACTAACTACCCATAACGATGCAAATGAATTACCAGTTCATGTTAAAAGATCATTGGCGACTTACCTTGCTTGTGGTTTGAATCCTGATAAAGCGATCGTTTATTTGCAAAGTGATTTACCTCAAATTCCGGAGTTGTATTTGTTGCTTAATATGTTTGCTCATAAGGGAGAGTTGGAAAAGTGTACAACTTTCAAAGAAAAAATAAGAACGCCAGGTCAAACGGTTAATGCAGGATTATTAACCTATCCGGTATTAATGGCAGCCGATATTATAATTCACAAAGCAAATAAAGTTCCGGTTGGAAAAGATCAACAACAGCATCTTGAAATGACGAGGACTTTTGCGAATCGTTTTAATCATTTAACTGAAACGACGTTTTTTCCTGAACCCCAGGGCTTTAGTTATGGAGAATCGTTGATGAAAATTTTAAGCCTTGATGGAAGTGGGGCCAAAATGAGTAAATCTGATGCTAATGAAAATAATTCTATTTTCCTGTTAGATGATGATAAAACCATTACTAAAAAAATTAAACGTGCAAAAACCGATACCGGACCAACAGAAAAAAATAGTCCATTAACACCTGGCATCGAAGCCTTATTTGGAATTATGGATTGTGTTTCTGCGCCGGAAATAGTTGCTGATTACAAGAAACAATACGCTGACTGTACCATAAAGTATGGTTACTTGAAATTACAATTGGCTGAAGATCTTATCAATTATCTGGGACCAATAAGAGAAAAGATCATTCAATTAGAAAACGATACAGACTATTTAGCTGAAGTAGTAGAAAAAGGAGGAGAAAAAGCTAGAGAAAGTGCACAAAAAACTGTCGATGGAGTTCGTAAATTACTCGGAATTCAATACTTTTGATACATAGATTAATTTCATTCAAAAAAACCTCAACTTCGAAAAAATGAGCCAAAAAAAAGTGCATCACATAGCTATTTCCGGCAATATTGGAGCTGGTAAAACTTCACTTGCCGAATTATTAGGTGAGCATTATGGTTGGCACATTCAATATGAAGATGTTGAAGACAATCCTTATTTAGCAGATTTTTATGCTGATATGAGTCGATGGTCTTTTAACCTCCAGATCTATTTCTTACATAGTCGTTACCGACAAGTTTTAGAAACCCGAAAAAGTAAAGTAACAACTATACAAGATCGTACGATCTATGAAGATGCTAAGATTTTCGCGCCCAATTTAAGAGATATGGGGGTGATGAATATGCGCGATTTTAATAATTATGAAGCGCTGTTCAGTACAATGGTTTCTCAGGTAAAACCGCCAGACATTCTGATTTACCTGCGTGCTTCTATAGAAAAATTGGTAAGTCAGATCGCTAAAAGAGGTCGTGCTTACGAAGATGGAATAAGAATAGATTACCTTAAACGACTTAATAATTATTATAATGACTGGATCGACAGTTACGATCTTGGGCCGCTATTGATTATTGATGTCGATAATGTTGACTTTGTTTCTAATAAGGAAGATTTTGGCGAAATTGTCAATAAAATAAATGCAGAATTATACGGATTGTTTTAATAGGGTAGTAATGCAGATGTAAGGTTTAAGTTTGCCCTCTAGTATAAATATTTATCTAATCAAGAATATCTACTGGTCAGGAGACACAGCATAGCTTCATCCTAAGCTGTTCAATATGTGATAAAATCTCTATACGTTTTTGAGTTTTAAAACTGTGTCAAACAGAGGTTCCAGAATCAGCAAAACCTAACTTGTAAAAATGATACAATAAAAAAGCCTTGGTCATTCTGAACGAAACGAAGCTTAGCGTAGTTGAAGTGAAGAATCTATAAATTACAGGAGGTATTAGATTCTTCTTTACAAATTTCGCTTTGCTCATTTTCCATTCAGAATGGTTCGTCATACGATGACGAGAAATTTTGTTATGTGAATAGTAATGAAACGAAGCTTTGCGCAGTGAAGTGAAGAATCTATATATTTCAGGAGGTATTAGATGCTTCTTTATAAATTTCGCTTTGTTCATTTTCCATTCAGAATGGTTCGTCATACGATGACAGGAAATTTGAATAAATATGTGAATAGTAATGAAACGAAGCTTTGCGCAGTGAAGTTAAGAATCTATATATTTCCTGAAAATCAGTAATTAAATTTGACGTTAGTCAGAAGCTGAAAAAACTACACCTAGAAACTAAATGACAACAGAAAAACGATATGAGATTTTAAAGGGACTTCCAGCTTATGGTCCGATGTACATTCCTATTTCGGGTGACGAAGAACCATTTTACTCGGAAGGATATGTCGTGAAATTCAAGAAGTCGGACGGAGAAGAATGGGTCGCCAATTTCAGACCAGGTTGGAGTGACTATAACAACATCTTTGACTTTCCAGAACATAATATAATCGCCGTTTTCGCAGGTGGACAAGGGTACATAATGAACCCTGACGAACATAAACCCCAAATGACTTTCGGACTGACAATCAAAGACGTCATTCAAAAAGAAGATGGCAGCCTAATTTGCTCTGACGATATCCACATCTTGGTGCTTGACAATAAAACAGGTGAAATTTGGAAAAGTGACAGAATTTCGTGGGATGGGATTAAAGATTTGAAACTCGTTGACAATAAGATAATCGGACAGACATATGACCCGACTAACGACAATCAACCTTGGTCTGAATTTGAACTTAATCTAGAAACGAAGGATATAAAAGGTGGCTCTTTTCAAGATTTTCTCGAAAGGAACGAACAACTTGAAGTCCAAAAAAATGGAATATTAAGAGAGAAATATCAAATCGAAAAAAAACCTTGGTGGAAGATTTGGTAAAGGAAAAAACTAAAAAAGCCAGTGCACAACAAGGTGTATAAAACATAGCTAATAATTGCTTAACCGAAAGGTTTGTATATATTTATAAAGTCCGCCAAATTTTTAATTTGGCTTTTTAAAAGAGAAAAATTAAAAACAAAATATAAAAATTCGGCTCTGTGTTTATCCGAAATGTTAGTGTCTTTTTACACGCTACGTTCCATACACAAGTCCGATATGCATTATAATTTAATATCTCCAACTTTAAGAGAAATTTATTTCTCAGGAACTTAATCATCCCCAAACAAGTTTTATATTTACACAAGTCTAAATCGAAATATGGAACCGGGTGATTTAATAGGTATTGTTGGATTTATATTGTATATTCTTTATAGCATCATTACAGCTGGAGGTAAAAAAAAGAAAAAAACTCCTCCACTACAACCACCGGTTACACCTAGCCCTAAGAAAAGAAAAAAACGCGTAAGACGTCATCAATTGGAAACTGTTGAAGAAACTCAAACAGTTGTAATTGATAATAAACGAGTAAAAACCCCAGCTGAGCTGAAGCGTGAAATTGAAAAGCGTTTAAAAAGGCTTCAGGAAGAACAAAAAAGAAAAGAACTAGTAAAACCGCTCGATACACATGAATACGATCTACCTGTTGAACAAGTATATGAGGAAGAAGAATCTGATGAATTCATTCCAGAAAGATTAGAGCAAACCAAATATTTCGATTACGATCATCAGAAAGTTGTAAGAACTAATTTAGATGATTCGCCTAAAACCCATAAAGACGATGAACACTTCGTAAGTCGATCTAAACGAAAAAAGAAAGGATTGACAGTGGGTAAATCTTTTAAATTCAATGCTAAACAAGCAATCATTTATAAAGAAATAATGGAACGCAAGTATTTCGATGTATAAAATAAAAAAAGCCAGAACTTTCAAAGTTCTGGCTTCATTTTATAGTTCAATTCAGTAATTGATTACCATCTGTTGTTATCTCTTCTATCGTTTCTTCTTTCCTCAGCTTCTTTCACAACAATAGTTCTACCATCAAATTCTGAACTGTTAAGTTCACGAATAGCATTACGGGCTTCATCGTCATTTGACATTTCAACGAATCCGAAACCACGAGATTTTCCAGTCTCACGGTCTAAAATAATTTTAGTACTATCAACAGTACCAAATTGCTCGAACAAAGCTTCTAATTCACCTTCAAGAGTTCTAAAGTTCAAGCTTGCAACAAAAATTTTCATAAAAAAAAATAATAATACTCATTTGCGTGATATCAATATTAATTAGTGCAAATGTTCGGCAAAGTTAAACTATTTTTTCAATAAAGAGACAAATAACTTACTACTTAAAATTCAGCTAATAGATTTCTCCAGTCTGTTTTGTCTGAAATACGTGATTTTATTTCTGAAATTGGAATTCTTATCTGCTCCATTGTGTCTCTATCTCTTAAGGTTACTGTATCATCTTCTAAGGTATCGAAATCTACAGTTACACAGAAAGGAGTACCAATTGCATCCTGACGACGATAGCGTTTTCCGATAGCATCTTTTTCATCGTATTGACAATTAAAATCTAGACGCAAGTCATTGAAAATTGAACGCGCTTTATCTGTCAAGGCTTCTTTATTTTTCAATAAAGGTAAAACCGCCAACTTAACAGGGGCTAAAGCAGGGTGAATTTTTAGCACCGTTCTAACTGCTGTTCCGCCTTTTGCATCTGGCACTTCCTCATCGATCAAACCATTGGTCATGATCGTTAAGAACATTCTATCAACTCCGATTGAAGTTTCTACTACATAAGGAACATAGCTTTCATTCTTCTCAGGATCGAAATATTGTAATTTTTTACCCGATAATTCCTGATGAGCACCCAGATCGAAATCTGTTCTCGAATGAATACCTTCTAACTCTTTAAAACCAAACGGAAACTCAAATTCTATATCCAAAGCAGCATTGGCATAATGCGCCAGGTTATCGTGATCATGGAATTTTAATTTTTCTTCAGGAAGTACCGCTCTGTGCCATTGCATACGCTTCGCTTTCCAGTGTTCATACCATTTCATTTCTGTTCCCGGTTGAACGAAGAATTGCATTTCCATTTGCTCGAATTCGCGCATACGGAAAATAAACTGACGCGCAACGATCTCATTTCTGAATGCCTTACCGATCTGAGCAATACCAAAAGGTAATTTCTGACGGGTTGTTTTTTGTACATTCAGGAAATTAACGAAAATACCCTGCGCCGTTTCAGGACGTAAATATATTTTACTTGAACCATCTGCCAGTGCGCCCATTTGCGTGGAAAACATCAAATTGAACTGACGAACATCGGTCCAGTTCTTAGAACCACTTTCAGGACAAGCAATCTCAAGGTCTTCAATGATCTGCTTCATTTCAGCCATATCATTACCACTCATAGCAGCGGTAAACCTTTCCAGTATCTTATCTTTCTTTTCCTGATATTGTAAAACACGACCGTTCGTTGCTCGGAATTGTGCTTCATCGAAAGCATCACCGAAACGCTTTGCCGCCTTATCAATTTCCTTATTGATCTTTTTATCAACTTTATTGGCGATATAATCTTCGATCAATACATCGGCACGGTAGCGTTTTTTTGAATCTTTATTATCGACCAAAGGATCATTAAAAGCATCGACGTGCCCCGAAGCTTTCCACGTTTTCGGGTGCATGAAAATCGCAGCATCCAAACCAACGATATTTTCTTGCATGTGCACCATCGCTGTCCACCAATAATCTTTAATATTCTTTTTCAGTTCCGCCCCATACGGACCATAATCATACACCGCACTCAACCCGTCATATATCTCCGACGACTGAAAAATATATCCATACTCTTTACAGTGAGCAATTATCTTCTTAAAATCTGGTTTACTCATAACGGGCGCAAAGATAGCAAGCTCACTTTAGTTGTGCCTAATAATTACTAAAATGAATTTTTATTCTATATTACTACGCCTACACTCAGTAACCTTACAACCCACCCAGTCATTCTGGCGCATGCCAGAATCCCCTTGAAATGGTGACCAAATCAACTCTTCAATCATACAACCAATTAGCACATGCCAGAATCCCCCTGAAAACTAACCTAACCAACTCTTCTCAAAATCCCAAAACCTCCAGAATTTTCCTAACTTTTATCTCATTATGATTATATTAGCTACCGAAAATACTTTCATTCATGTTAGAGCCAGTTACTTTATCCTACTTAGCCCCTTTAGCATTAACTGCGGTTACCAAAACTTACATCTTTGAAAAATTAAAAGAATCGGTAGAAAGTAAATTCAAAGATAAAATCTCAGAATATTGTTATCAGAATGGTAAACAGTACTTGAAAAACTTTTTAGTGGATCATACTAATGAAGAAGATGCAAATCACGATCTACAAAAAGGGCTTAAATCTGCAATGAAAGCGAGTATTCTTGAAATTCAACGTACTTTTTTTATTAAAGAAGATTTTCATTCAGAATACAAAAAGAATACAATCAAAAAAATAAACGCTGAGATTCTATCTGAAATTCATAATTCACCTTTTTTTAACGCACTACTCGATAATGAGTTTATCTTAGAATTTCTTGATAAAAGAAATGAATACAATATCAGAGCAGTTGAAGAAATAGAGAATAATTTTAATAGGCTTGATAATTTAGCACCAAGTTATATCAAATATTTCACGGAAAACTTTCAACGATTAACAATTTTATATTTTGGTGAACTACTGAAAGAAGAAAATGAAGAATGTAAAAGAGTTTGGATAGCTTATCAGAAAAACTTATTCAAAGAGATTACTGATTCGCAGCTAACTATTAAAGAGACAGTAAATCAAAATAAAGATTTATTAAATCAGATAAATCAACAAATTCTAATCCTTCAGCAAAATAATGGAAAAAAAGTTTTAGAAACAATAGAAGTTGAAATTGATAAATTAAGAACAGAAATTTCCATAAATGTCAAAAGTTTGAGTTCGTACAAACAATTATTACCTTTTATAAAAGTAATAGATGGAAAATTAGATCAAATTATTTTAAATCAATTATCATTAGCTTCAGGACAAGATATTATTGTCAGTTTATTGAATGAAATAATAGAAAATCAAAACAAGGAAACTCCGGTCTTAATTAAAAAACACCTCAGCCAAATTTCCACCCCCGATTATTTTATTGGTAGAGACCAAGACCTGATTAATATACGAGCAGCTTTAGAAAATAAAGAACAAATTACTAAACAAAATAAATGTCTGCTTTTAGTAAACGGAGAAGGGGGCATAGGTAAAACAACCGTAGCAGCCAATTATTGTAAACGATACGATAATTACTATAAGCATATAGCTTGGGTATTTGCTGAAAATAGCATCCAGGATGCGCTAATGACTTTAGCGAATGCCCTGAATATTCAATTTCCTGAAACTGCCGACCAGACTCAACGATTTGATACACTAATGCTTGAATTAAGGAATTTAACTGCTCCTTGTTTATTAGTTATAGACAATGCCAATGATTTACAAGATTTAAAGGCTAACGAACAAGTATTAAATAGCTTGGACAATTTTCATGTATTAATAACCACAAGGGTAAACGAAATGAACACTACTCAATTTCACCCGATTAACCCTTTATCAATCAACGAGTTAAAAGCACTTTTCTGTCAATTTTATCCCAAACATCATAAAAAAGATAATAAAATATTAAAAAAAATAATTAAGGCAACAGGTAAAAATACACTTGTTGTAGAACTATTAGCAAAATCATTAAAACGCTTAAATAGAGCAGAAGATGAATACACTTTAGAAAATTTATTAGAAGATCTTCAAGAAAAAGGATTGTTAAAAGTTGAGACTACAACGGTAGATACCAAATACCAAAACTATATAGAAGCGAAACCCAAAACCATTATTGCTGCCATGTATGACCTTGAGGAACTGAATGTAGAAGAACGTAAAATATTGTCTGCATTTTCAGTTCTTCCTGCAGTAGCTATTTCATATAAATTACTAAAACAAATTTTAGCTGGCATTTTAGAATTACAAGATAATCTGTTCAGCTTGGCAGACAAAGGCTGGCTAATGTTTAATGAAAAAAACACCACTTTCAAAACAAGCCCAGTTATTCAGGAGGTTTGTAGGAATAAAAATGTAAAACTTGAAGAAGACTTAGTAATTATTGTGAAAAATCTCACACGTTTATTAGATTATGATAGTAGTAATCATATTATAAATATTACCTATTCTGAAGCTAGTGAAGTAAGTAATTTTGGCTCGATTTTAAGCAATTATTCTAATATTGATGATATCGGTATGCTATTAGAGCGTGTTGGTAATTATCATAAAATTACCGGCGATCTTCAAAAAGCTCTTGGTTTTTTTGAAAAACAAGCATTGTTCTATGAAAAACATGATTTGACTTCACCCAAAAATGTTAAATTGAAAAATAGTCTTGCCATTTCCTTTTCTAAAATTGGACAAATTCACACTGGCTTAGGAAACTTACAAATAGCTTTGAATTTTTTTGAAAAAAGATCAGTATTAAGTGAACAATTATATGAGTTTGACCCAGATAATATAAACTTTAAAAATGGTCTTGCAATCTCTTATGAGAAATTAGGTCAAGCTAATGTATTATTAAAAAATTTGAAAGACGCGCTAATGTTTTTTGAGAAAAGATCAGTATTAGGAAAAGAGTTATTTGAAGCATTCCCTGATGATAAAGACTTTAAAAATGGACTTGCAATATCTTATTCAAAACTGGGGCAAACTCATTCCGATATGGGGAACTTTCAACAAGCACTTAAATTTTTTGAGAAAAGATCAGAACTTGGTAAACAACTATACTATGCTTTTCCTGATAATGTGGGGTTCAAAAATGGACTCGCTATATCTTACTCTAAACTAGGACAAACGCACTATAATTTAGATGATTTTCAACAAGCCCTTAAATATTTTGAGGAATATAATTCTTTAACACAACAACTTTCAAATGCTTACCCAGACAATGTTAACTTCAAAAATGGTCTTGCACTATCATTTTACAAATTAGCACAAGTAAAAGAAAAGTTTAGTGATGATAAACAAGCAATAAAATACTTTAAAAAAGCTAAGTTTCTTTGGAATGATTTAAATGTAAAGTTTTCTGATTATGTAAAGTTTAGTGAATCTTTAGCAATGGTAAATTCAGATATTGAACGATTATCCAACTAATCACCCCCTCAACAGCCTTCCACTCCAAACAGCAAAACCTGCAGGTAAAGCACCGATCAACGAAGAAACGAATATCAGTAAGATCGTGCTTCCACCGAGTGGTAATATTTCAGCAATAGCAGAAGACAAACGGCTTTCATTTTGTATATCGAGAAAGAAACTCATACACAACCAAAGTAAAAAAATGCCCAAAAAGCCCAATAAAAATGAAGCATCAGGTTTTAATAATAAGCCAACAAGGAAACAAACCACCAAACCTGACCACCAGATACTAGTAAAATAACTTGTCATTCCGGCAGCTACTATTAATAATACTAAATTCAATATCCAACGCATAGTTGCTAAATTAATATTCTTTTCTTGGTTTTTGTATTCAAATGTAATGAATCAACTCTCAAAGTCTATAATCTCACAATCTCAAAGTCTAAATCTTCTCACTAACCTTCTTCACCATCCTATTCTTCCATGAAGCAAAGTCACCTGCGATGATACGTTGTCGGGCTTCTTTCACCAACCAAAGGTAAAAAGCAAGATTCTGTATGCTCGCTATCTGAGCACCCAGAATTTCTTTAGAGATAATCAAATGTCTGAGGTAAGCTTTAGTATGTATTTGGCTCGTAGGCGCAGGACTATTCGCATCAATCGGCGTAAAATCGTTTTCCCACTTTTTATTTTTGATATTGATCCAACCTTCCGAAGTGAAGATGCAACCATTGCGTGCATTTCGGGTAGGCATCACACAATCGAACATATCTATTCCGAGTGCAATACATTCAAGAATATTTTCCGGTCTGCCTACACCCATCAAATAGCGCGGCTTATCTTTTGGAAGAATTTGCGTTACCACATCGGTCATGGCATACATTTCATCGTGGGGTTCCCCAACCGATAAGCCACCAATGGCATTGCCATCCCTTTCAAAGCTGGCAATTTTTTCCGCAGACTGTTTACGCAAATCGGTATAAGTGCTGCCCTGAACAATAGGGAAAAGCGTTTGATTATAACCATATAAAGGTTCCGTATTATCAAAACGTTCACAACAACGCTTCAACCAGCGATGTGTCATGTGCATCGATTTTTTTGCGTAATTATACTCGCAAGGGTAGGGCGTACACTCATCGAATGCCATAATTATATCGGCACCTATTCTGCGCTGTATATCCATTACATTTTCGGGTGTGAACAAATGCCTCGATCCATCTATATGCGATTGAAAACGAACCCCTTCTTCCTTGATCTTTCTGATATCTGCCAGAGAATAAACCTGATAACCACCACTATCTGTCAATATCGGTTTTTTCCATTGCTGAAAAGCATGCACACCGCCGGCAGCCTCAATAATATCTAATCCCGGACGAAGGTATAAATGGTAAGTATTCGCTAATATGATCTGCGATTGTATATCATCAACCAGTTCCTTTTGATGCACCCCTTTTACGGTTGCTGCCGTTCCTACGGGCATAAAGATCGGCGTTTCTATCGCCCCATGATCGGTATGAAAAACGCCAGCTCTTGCCCCACTTTTTTCATCTGTTTTTAATAGATCGAATTGCATGGCGCAAATATACGGTGTGTGGGTCATTCCAACAGAACCTCTCACTTCTCCTCGTCATTCCGGCGCATGCCAAAATCTCCTACACTTCTACTAGTCATTCCGGCGTATGCCGGAATCCCCTAATCAACAAACCCTACCTTTGCAATTCATGAAGCCCATAAACTACATATTATCATTCCTGATTTTCATCTTTGCCTGTTCCGAGCAAAACGAAAACGAAACACACAATGTGGAGGAAAAAGAAACATTGACAACAATATGGCAGCCGGATACCAGCCTTACTGTTGCTGAAATGATATTAGAAATAGAAGCAAAGGCAGGATTCGATATTACAAAAAGTAAACTGAAATTAGATACAATTTTTGCCGATTGTACGAAAAAAAATGAAACAGATATAAGGCAGTTTTTAGAAAACACACATCAATGTCTGAATAATCATGCTAAGAATAATTTACCTTATTCCCCCTTATTATCTATTTGTTTGGAATATGGTTTTTACGATTGCGATATACTAAGCACTTTATATTTAAGCCTTGCACAAATAAACGAATTAAAGATCGATGCGCTAATGACCAACGAACACGTTTTCCTTAATTATAAAGACCAAAAGAAAGAAGCGTATTGGGAAACAACTACCGGAAATGACAAGGAATTAAGTTATTATTCAGAAAAATATAAAATTTCAGAACAACATATTGGAAAAGGAAGACTTTTAACACCAATAAATAAAAGCGACTTAATTGCAATGGCATATTATAATATTGCCTTGTATTACTTTCAGAAACAAGACTTTCAAAATAGTGCAAATTATATTTACAGTGCCATTGCAAATAGCGATGAGTGGTGTACAGCCTATAATTTATTGGCACAAATATTTGAACAACAAGAATTGTACAATCAGGCAGAAATAGCTTATGTACAAGCATTGGAATTACAACCTGATAGTCGGCAAACGCGAAAATTGCTAAAACGTTTGTACAAAAAACTAGGATGTGTAGAAGAAATGTTCAGACTACAACAATAAAACCAATTAAATTCAAGCATTTAACGATTCTCGCCCGTTGCTAACTACCTTTGTGATTGTACCTTAAAACATAGCAAAAAATACCTGCTGAAATAAGACAAAACATAACAAACAATTATTTGTTAATAATACCTAAAATTCTTTAGCGTTCTATTTTGGTTGTATTTATTTGTATTATATAAAATCTGAATTGTGAATTCAACACTACTCACACGTTTTCTTACTTTGTCTATTTCCATTTTGTGTTTAGTTCCTTTAACTAATGTGAAAGGTCAGGGTAGCAGTTGTAGCGATCCGATCAATTTATGTAAACTACATCCTAATGATGGTTGGGATGCGATAGATCCCACTTATACAAATCAATTACCTGATTTTACTGATACTAATGGTGATTTTATTGAGGAAAGCTTAGGTTGTATGGTCAATACAATTGGTAATTCTACTGGAGGGCTGGCAGAAAATTATGCGTGGTTTTCTTTTGAAATTGATGATATACCAAATATAGTTGATGAAAATCTGACTTTTCAGTTCGATGGTACAAATCCTGATTGTGGAATCGATTTATCTTTTTGCTCAGATATAGATTTCTTAATTTTTGGACCCAATCCTGATTGTGATAACCTTGGCTCTCCAATTCGATGTAGCATTGCTACTAATAGTGGAGGTGCGTATCCAAGAACTGGTTTAAGGAATGGTGTTTTTAATTTAGATGATGTACCTGAAGGTGAAGGTTTTTTAGCACCCTTACCTGTCACTAGTGGTGAAGTTTATCTTTTTTTCATACATTTTTCTTCTGACGAACTTTTTCCTTTCTCGTTTGAAGTAAGTGCAGATTCTGAAGCCCAAATTGATACTGACGATTGTTGTGAAATTATACCAGATATTATCGGACCAACAGCTGTTTGTAGCAATAGCTCAGGAATTACTCTTGACGCTTCTTCAACTTTTAGTTTGAATGGAAGTGATCCCGCAAATCTTCAATATAATTGGTCTGTTAATGGTGGAGCAACAATAAGCCCGAATGCAGATGAAATTACTGCTAGTTTAGATGTAACTAGTCCAGGAACAGCAACTATAACATTAGAATTAATTGACCTTACTTTTCCAAATCCCAACGATTGTGCTGAAACTTTTACGTTTGATGTTAATGTTTTGGACTGTGCTGATCCTTGTCCATGTGGTTCAGGCAATTCTTGTGATGGTGCAGTTGCCGATTCTGTTCAGGTGGTAAATGATTTTAATGCAAATGTATTAAGCCCTTATTGTTTTGATTTGAGTGTCGCTAGTTTTGGAGGTTCTGTACAGTTTTGTTACGAATATACTATGGATACTGGTGAAGCATTTGGTTTCAATACTTTGGTACTAGATGATACTGGTGCTCCTTGCTCTGGTTTAACGGTTGAAGTTTTAGATGATAATACTTGTACGCCTATTGTTACTACAACAGATAGCAATACCTTTTCTGTTGTAGATGAAGCTGATGTTAGTGATGGTTCCACATATAGTATTTGTACCAACGTTGATTTTGCTAGTTGTAATGCTGAAAATGTATGTACTTATGTATATCCTATTTGTGGCTCATTCGTGGTAAATCCACCACCATCTCCTGCTTGTTCTGTTCAGAATCTTTATGATCTGACAACAGTACCACCTGATACCGATCCAAGTGTTTCTAATATTACTTACTATTACGATAATAGCGGTGTACCTGGGGGTATAGTTCCTGATTTACCGATTACAATTGATCTTTTTGGTGAAAGTTTTTGGGCATCTGCTGAAATTAATGGTTGTGAAGTATTTTATTTTTTTAATATTCCTTTTGTAATAAATTCTGATGCACCCGATTTAGTTAATGAAGTAATTTGTCTGAATGATTCTTATACTTATGCAGGTACAGCTAATACTTTCTACAATTCAGTTCAAGACTATGATGATGGAATTACATTTAATCCATTTCCTTTAGCTACTTCAAGTGCTGGATTAATTACATTTTATGGGACTGTTGATAATGGTGCTTGTGAAAGCTTACCTTCTGAATTTAATATTGATGTTTTAGATAACCCAGTTGTCGACATAAATGTGACTAATAACGCTATTTGTGCCGGAGATACCATGATATTTAATTTTTCAAATCCAAATTCAGAAACTGCCTCTATTGAATATAATTATGGAGGTGCAACCGAAACAATCGATTTTGATATTGCTTTTTCAGATACTTTGTTGAATCAAACAGCAGATATAACATTAACAATAGAAAGTGTAACTGTTGGTACTTGTACGAATTCGAGCCCGGGATTAACGGAAACGATTACTTTTTCCCCTGCTCCTGTTGTTTCCTCTTTCAACTATACAATATGTGATACCGATAGTGATACAGCAAATAGTGAAGATTTTAACCTGACGATGGCAAATGATATGGGAGATATTACGATGGAATCGGATGTCAGTTTATCTTGGTTTACAGATGCAGATGCAATAACTCCTGTTTCAGATGAAGCTCAGTTTCCTGCCACTAATAATACTGATGTTTATGTTTTGGTAGAAAATAATATTACAGGTTGTTCTGAAATTGCAACGGTAACTTTGACGATAAATCAGTGTGATTGTATTTTTGATGAATATACTGTAAATGCTGGAACTGATATTTCGATTTGTGAAGGGGAAGATATTACTATTGATGATTTTTTAGCAAGTATAGGACAAGATGTAATTGATGAAGGAACAAGTGTTACTTGGTCAACCAATGGTTCTGAAACACTTTCTGACGATGATTTCTTTAGTAGTGGAATAACTTATACTCCTTCACAAAATGATTATGATAATGGTTCAATAGAATTTACATTAACAGCTGAAGATCCCGACGGTACAGGAACTTGTGAGGAAGTAACAGATATGGTTGAAGTTACTTTCATTGCTTTGCCAGAAATAACGGACATAGTTTTTACTTGTGCTGATGAAAATAACATTCAGTTAGAAATTTCTTTACAAGGAGGTAATGAAACAGATTATACTGTTTCTTGGAATGGTAGTACTGAAACAGCAGATCAAGAAATCATATTTCCAATTACCGATTTGGGTACAACGACTTTAACAATAACTGAAGAAATAAGTGGTTTTTCTTGTAGTATTGATACTTTAATTGAAGCCAATAACTTCTTATGCCCATCTATCACTACACAAGCTTCAGGACTGCAAACAGTTTGTTCAGGTGAAACTTTTGATATTAATGACTCAACTGCAAATGTTGAAGTTGATGATGTAAATGGAAATGATTGCTATCAATTGATTTGGACAAATGATAGTAATACTCCTACAGCTTTGAGTGATTCGATCAATACTGCCGATTCACTAATTCCAAGCGATGATTGTAAGGTTGAAGTAATAGAATTTTACGCTTGGATATATTGTTATTTAGATGGAGCTTTCGATGATGGTGGAATGGTAGAAGTTCAGGTTTTTCCTGATTATGAAATCACAACTGATGGGGACAACTCTTGTTTTCCTTTAGCAATTTTAAGTGGTAATGGAACAGCTTGTGATACATTAGAAGTGGGGGACGTTTTAAATAATGTTAACTGTGAAACAACCAACCTCGTTTATGATTTTGATACTTACGATATTTCGCCTGATGAAGATGGCACAATAACTATTTCTGATGTTGCAGCTGCATGTTTAACCGGAAGCACAAACGGTAATTTAACCTGTGATTGTGAGTGTCCAACACCCGCAAGTATAAGTTTTGATGATAACGTTCTAAACTTATGTACAGAAGCTGATTTAGATATGGCTGCTTGGAATGTAAGTTCAATAACCACAGCAGTTTCCGATGGAGCTGAAAATCCCATAAATGGAACATGGACACTCACAAGTGGAAATGGAACTTTAAGTGCTGATGAAACAACCTTTACTGCTGATATGTCAACAGGAACAGTAGTTTTGACCTATACAACAGATGATCCAGATGGTACTGCAACTCTTTGCAATGCAGTTTCAGAAGATTTTACAATTAATATAATCGATTGCGTTTGCCCGGAAGCTACATTGTCTGTTGATACAATTCAGATTTGTGGAGATTATTCGGGTGTTTTATTTAATGATTCTGGCGCAACTATAACTGTTGGAACAAATTTATTCGATGATGATGGGGAAGAGGTAGTCTGGTATTTAGATAATCCACCAACTGTTGAGTATAATGATGGAGATATTACTGCCGATACAGGAGCACCACTCGATTTTCCAGCTGAAATTTATGTGTATGGTTTTCTACGATGTGATTTGAATGATGATGGTTTTGATGGTTCTAGTGATGATTCTTTTGAATTAATTGATTCAGTCTTAGTCCTTGCGTATGCCGATATTGCTAGTTTGTATGGAGGTAGCTTTGAACCTTCTGATGATGATGGTGATGGAACGAATTGTAGCATCACTTTTGATTATTTACCATCCGGTTCAGCAACTAATGTAGAACATTCATTCGATGGTGGAACAACATGGATAGATGGAGATACTCCTGATTTTACTGGTGCTACTGGTAATGGAAGTGTAACTTTCGCTATATTCAATCCACTTTTCGATGGAGCGTGTCAGCGTTTTGAAATAACTTTACCTTACGAATGTTTCACTTGTCCTGAAGACTTTCTTAGCTTCGATAATCCACAACCTTCTATTTGTGAAGGGGAAAGCATAAACCTAGATACAATAAGTATTAGTCCAAGTACAGATATTACTTTTAGTTATTATGAAAATGATGATTCAGCAGATCCTCCGATTGGTGCTGAATTAACTGGTTCAGATACAGAAGTTTCACCGAGTTCAAGTGAAACTTATTGGATAGTTGGAGAAGATTTGGATGGTTGCAGAGATACTTTGGAAGTTACGCTAAGTGTGTTTACTCCAACACCAGATGGAACAGAAGATTATACAGGTTGTTCAGGTGATGGATATTCGGTTGAGGTTAATGGTACAACTTATGATGAAAGTAATCCAAGCGGAACAGAAACATTGACAGATGCTAATGGCTGTGAATATGATGTAGTAGTTGATTTAGTATTTAATTCACTAACACCAGATGGAACAGAAGATTACACAGGTTGTGCAGGCGATGGATATTCGGTTGAGGTTAACGGTACAACTTATGATGAAAGTAATCCAAGCGGAACAGAAACATTGACAGATGCTAATGGCTGTGAATATGATGTAGTAGTTGATTTAGTATTTAATTCACTAACACCAGATGGAACAGAAGATTACACAGGCTGTTCAGGTGATGGATATTCGGTTGAGGTTAACGGTACAACTTATGATGAAAGTAACCCTAGTGGAACGGAAACATTAACAGATACGAATGGCTGTGAATATGATATAGTTGTAGATTTAGTATTCAATTCACTAACACCAGATGAAACAGAAGATTATATAGGTTGTGTAGGTGATGGATATTCGGTTGAGGTTAACGGTACAACTTATGATGAAAGTAACCCAACTGGAACAGAAACATTGACAGATTCCAATGGCTGTGAGTATGAAGTAAGCATCGAGTTAGATTTCCAATCCCTACCAATAATCACGATAACAAACAACCAATGCTCAGGAACCAATTACATTTTCGATATAGAAATAAGTGGTGAAGTAGATTCAGATTATGATTTAAGCGGTTCTGCCGTAACAGGAACTAATCCAACAAGTATTTCAACGGATAATGTAGGAGCAGGAACAGTAACTGGTTTTGAATTACCACTTTCTACAAGTTCGGCAGATATAATAGCAACTTTAACTGATACACCGAATTGTGCTAGTATTTCTACACCGATTAATGCACCAACTTGTGATTGCCCTTCTATAACAACCTCAGCCGGAGGAACACAAGCTTTATGTAGTGGGGCAACAGTAGATTTAGCAGATGCAGAATCAAGTTTAGATGTTGATGACCCAAATGGAAATGCAGGAAGTTTAGTCTGGACGAACGAAAACAGTGATCCTGATAATGGTGGTACTTTATTCGATGATACAGAATCTTTTGTAAATGAAACTTGTGCTACGGAAACAGAAAATATTTATGCCTGGTTAGAATGTCAACTAAATAATACGTACATTTCTGCAGGAACATTGACGATTGATATTTACCCCGAACAACCAAGTGCTAATGCAACAGTTGCAAGCGTTGATGTATGTAGTGAAGCTACTGATGTTGTCGTAATCGAACTGATTGCAGCTAATGGTTCAGATATTTGTGATTCAAACTCTTTTGATGCTAATTTGAATGAAAGTTGTCTTATAGACGAAAATGTAGAATTTGCTTTCACTTGGTTAGCTGCTGATATAGAAACTTTATTCTCAGCTGATGAAATTTGTTATAATGATGAAGGTGATTCAGGACAAGTAAATATTTATCCTGAATCATTGAGTATTAATATAATAACTGATGGTACATCTTGTGGAACCCCTGTTGTAGAAGTCTTAGCTGCTGATAATTCTAATTGTTTTACAGAAACAGGAACTGCTTGTGCTTCAGATGGTGATATTATCAATTTCGATTTTTCTGATGATATAACCTGGACACCTCCTGCTGCTTGTGCTTTACCTGCAGATCTAACACCGGAAGTTACCTGCTCAGGCTGTAATTGTGCAGATGATGTTATCGTAGATTTAGATAATACCTTAACTGTTTGTTCTATAGAAACCATCGATCTTTCTAATATCAATGCTGCTATTTCTGGTGGAGGTGTTTCTGATGGTTTATGGTCTAGTGATGGCGATGGAACTTTTGATGATAATACATTTTCTGTCGGAATGAATTATGTGTTAGGTACTAATGATATATTAAATGGAACAGTTGAACTGACTTTGACTTCAGATACACCCGATGTAGATAATTTTCCGAATTGTCCTGTAGGAACTGCAAGTATAGTTATTACGATCAATCAAACTCCCGATCTCTCAACTACCGACACACCAGAAACCTGTGCAGGCGAAGTATTTGCGTTGGGAAGTATAGGAGTTATTGATAATAGTAGTTTACCCACTCCATCTTTTAGTTATTTTAATGAAGATTTTAGTTTGGATTTAACTGGAAATCCTAATGTTGCCATTTTTAGTACAAGCAATTTTCAGATTGTAGCCGAATCGGCAGATGGTTGTAGAGATACACTTGAAGTTACACTTTCTGTTAATCCAATTCCAATTGTTACCAATATCAATATTGATGAATGTGCTTCAGCAGTAACGAACTTCGATTTAGATAATGAAGCTGGAAATATCAGTTCAGAATCAGTAATTTGGTTTGATGGAGACCCTGAGAGTGGGGGAGTTCCAATTTCAGTTACAGACAATGTAAATCTGAACGATTTGAATAACGATCTTTGGACACAAGTAACAAATTCAACAACTAATTGTGATACTAGTTTCCAGATAAATATGAGTATTACTCCTGAAATAGATCCTTATTTTGAGTTCCCTTCACAAGCTTGTATCAATGTAGCAACCGATCCTCAACCTACGGTAATTACTAATTCCGGTGGAACATTTTCTGTAAATAATGGAGCTGTTATTAATTCAGGAACCGGTGTTTTAGATATTACCAGTCTTACTGAAGGACAAGATTATACTATTATTTACAGCACAGATAATAGTGGATGTGTAGCTGACTCAACAATTACTGTAGAAGCAATTAATTGTTCTGATTGTGGAAATACATTGGATGTTTCTGCTTCAGCACAATTCATTTGTGAAGGAACCAGTACATCATTGATTGCAACAGTCAATGGAGGAACAAGTACCTATTCTTATTCCTGGACCGACCAGGATAATAATACTGTTTCAGATACGATTTTGACTAATTTGACAAACAGTAATTTATGTACTTTAGAAACATACACTTATAATGTCGTAGCTACTTGTGATGAAGATACAAATTCAACGCTATCAGGGTCAGTTCAGATTACAGTTTATCCTAATCCAACAACAGTAGATTATTACGCTTATGTAGATACAAGCGGAACAAATACTTGTACTACTTCAGTAAGTATAATAACAGAGTGCACAGGAATCGTAACAGCGAATACCCTTTCACAAACAGAAAGTGCAGGAGCTGGAGCGGGGAATCACACCTATAATTTAAGTTTTGATTTTGGTACAAATGATCCAGATTGCTTTATTGATGGAGCTATAACAATTCCTTTTGATTGTCCGAGTGGCTGTGCCAATGCTTTAGCGATCAACGCGAGCCAAACACATATTTGTTCAGAAGATATAATCGAAGTGAACACGGCTTTAGGGAATGGTTATACTTATTCATGGTCAAGTGAATTAGGAGCAATCGCTGATACCTTGAATGTAAGCTTCCAGAACATTAGTTTATGCGGAATAGATACGATAGAAATATATGGACAAGCAATTTGTGATACAGATAATACTGTTGTTCTAAATGATACAATAGAAGTTTTTGTTTATCCCAATCCAACAACAATAGATTATTACGCTTACGTAGATACAAGTGGAACGAATACTTGTGCCACTTCAGTAAGTATAATAA
>JAHDFD010000011.1:35194-101248 GCA_020628375.1 Chitinophagales bacterium
CTATAACAATTCCTTTTGATTGTCCGAGTGGCTGTGCCAATGCTTTAGCGATCAATGCGAGCCAAACACATATTTGTTCAGAAGAAATAATCGAAGTGAACACTGCTTTGGGTAATGGTTATACTTATTCTTGGTCAAGTGAATTAGGCGCAATAGCCGATACCTTGAATGTCAGTTTCCAGAATGTAAGTTTATGTGGAATAGATACAATAGAAATTTATGGACAAGCGATATGTGATACAGATAATACAGTTATTTTAAATGATACAATAGAAGTCTTTGTTTATCCCAATCCAACGACAGTAGATTACTATGCTTACATAGATACAAGTGGAACGAATACTTGTGCCACTTCAGTAAGTATAATAACAGCGTGTAATGGAATTGTTTCTGTTGATCAGAATTCCCAAACAGCAAGTGCAGGAGCCGGAACAGGCAATCATACTTATAACCTAAGTTTTGATTTTGGTACAAATGATCCAGATTGCTTTATTGACGGAGCTATAACAATTCCTTTTGATTGTCCAAGTGGTTGTGCCAATGCTTTAGCGATCAATGCGAGCCAAACGCATATTTGTTCAGAAGAAATAATCGAAGTGAATACCGCTTTAGGAGCAGGCTATACTTATTCATGGTCGAGTGAATTAGGCGCAATCGCCGATACCTTAAATGTCAGTTTCCAGAATACTAGTTTATGCGGAATAGATACGATAGAAATATATGGACAAGCGATATGTGATACAGATAATACAGTCGTTTTAAATGATACTATAGAAGTCTTTGTTTATCCGAACCCAACAACAGTAGATTACTATGCTTACGTAGATACAAGTGGAACGAATACTTGTGCCACTTCAGTAAGTATAATAACAGCATGTAATGGAATTGTCTCTGTTGATCAGAATTCCCAAACGGCAAGTTCCGGAGCTGGAATAGGAAATCACACTTATAATTTAAGTTTTGATTTTGGAGCTGATGATCCAGATTGCTTTATTGACGGAGCTATAACAATTCCTTTTGATTGTCCAAATGATTGTATAAATGGACCCGCCGCCCCAACCGTTCAGGATTCTATTTATTGCTTTGGTCAAACAGTTGTTGATGTACAAGCCTTTGGAGAAACAGGAGCAGATTTTACATGGTATGATACTGATCCTACTTTAGGAGGAGCTACTGTTATAGATACAGATGCCTTTTGGACACCTACAACAAGTGGTTCTGCACCAGATACGGTAACTGCTTTTGTAACACAAACATTAGGTGCTTGTGAAAGCGGACCTACATTGGCTCAGGTTATTGTCAACGCAATTCCGGTTATTAGCTTTGCAACCGTTGATTCTTTAAGCAATCCAACTACTTGTAGTGGTATCGATGGCTACGTTGATCTTTCATTCTCTAATGTTCCGGATGGAAATTATGAGATCACTTATATAGATGAATTTTCAATTCCACAAAGTTTCGGTATTATAAATATTGTGAATGGTGAAGCACCAACAATTACTGGATTACCTGCCGGAGAGTACAACGATTTAAGCATTAGTGTAGGCAATTGTTCAAATAGCTCAGTTTTCAGCTTTGTATTAACAGATCCTTTACAACCTACTTTAAGCGTTTTATCGAATGACCCTGATGAATGCGGTGGTTTGGGAACTTTGTTCTTCACTTTTACAAATGTTCCAGATGGAAATTATGATATAAGCCACGATAATGGTGTCTGGTCAAATGTATTAATAGAGAACGATACAGTTAGTATCAATGCATTGAGTGGAACTTATAGTAACATACAAATTGATACAAATAATGGTTGTATATCTGCACTTGGTGTAAACGAAAGTCTGTTCGATCCGGGAAGCCCTACTTTAAGTATTGTTGATGTGATTGATCCTACTAGCTGCGGTGGAACAGGAACTATTACATTATTATCAACAGGTCTTGTTATTGATTCTACTGTCATAGTCACTTGGGATGGAGATGCTAGAACGACTACTGTAACAAACGATAACACTATTTTAATTTCTCAAATAGCCATCGGTGATGTTAATAATATACAAGTAACTGCCAACAACTGTGATTCAGCCCTTGGATTAGATACTGTTATTGCTAACCCAGATATACCAGAATTATTAGCAACCTGGAATGATCCTTCACTTTGTGGTGTCGATAATGGTTCAATAGTTTTAGAATTGAACCCACCAGCTAATGAAGGAGATTCTTTTCCGGTTACAGTTTTTGGAACCCCACAAATTAATACTACTGTCACTTTCAGTGGAAATAGAGGAGAAATTATAGATCTTGCTGCTGGAATTTACGATTCAATTCAATTAGAGATCAATAATTGTATTTCAGTTTATGGAGATGAAATTGCTTTATTCGCGCCAACTGCACCAAATGCCAATGCAGGAGCCGATACTGAAATTCAATGTAATGAAAGTTCGGTAGTTATTGATGCAGGGAATTCAGCTAGTGGAAATGATATCAGCTACTCGTGGATCAATTTGAATACCGGAGATATAAGTAATATAGATGACCCTACTGAACCAACAACAGCGGTTACTTCAGCTGGCTTATATGAATTAACGGTATTAAATCAAACCAATAACTGCTTTGAAGTAGATACTGTAGAAGTTACTCAGATAACAAATTCAATGACCAATGTACAGGTGGTAACTACTAATGCATGTTTTGGAACAGATGATGGCTCTATAAGTATTAATGGTGTAACAGGAGGAACGGCAAATTATTTGTATGATATAAATGGAAATGGATTTACTTCGTTGACGAATTATGCTGATATACCTTCTGGCTTATATACCTTAACTGTCAGAGATGCTAACGGATGTGAATTCTCACAAGATATAACTGTAGATGAAGAACCAACTTCGGATTTCGATCTTGGAGCAGATCAGGTTGTTTTACCCGGAACAGAAGTTAATATCACACCGGAAATATTCGATACCAACACACAAAATATAAATTGGGCATTCAATTCTGTTTCAGAATTAGATTGCTTAACCTGTGATACCGTTTCTGCAACAATTAATAGCCCTACCACATTTATAGCAACCATGACTGATGAAAATGGATGTACTATTACGGATAATATTTCATTCAGTGTAGATAGAAGATATGATGTAGCAGTACCAAATGCTTTTTCTCCTAATGGTGATAATGTTAATGATGTATTTTATATTGGTGAAAACATAAATATAGAAGTGGTGGTAGAACTTCACATTTATAATCGCTTTGGACAAAGGGTGTATAGCGAGAAAAATATTCCTGCAGGTAATCCTATATTTGGTTGGGACGGATTTTTTAATGATAATTTACAGGAATTAGGTGTTTATGTTTATTGGGGAACAATTCGTTTTAATGATGGATATGAGTTGCCGATAAAGGGGAATTTGACTTTGATCCGATAATTTTTTAAATTTTTTTCTCTAAAAGAATTGATAATTTTAAATATGGCATAATCGAATAAAATTATAATACCTAAATAAAAGTTCTACTTTTTTCTATTATTCTAAATATATTTTTCAATTTCCACCCTTTTTTTGTGTTATGTTTTTTTAAATGTGTATATTGTTGTTTTTTAATGTTTTTTGACTTTATCTTTTATCTAGAAAGGTTTGTAGGTCAATAAATTAGTCTCCAATATACATTTTATACCATCATTTTCATTTACATTTTACAGTTAATTCGATACGTGTCAACTTTTTTGGCATGTTTTTTAATAACATCACTCTAATGAGCATTTTATATATGTTTCAAATTGCTATTTGAGTTGGTATAATTCTCAATTCTGAAACTATTGGAAATCATAATCGTAAAATGCACTTACACTCTTCTCAATAGTATTTTTTTATACAGTGTATGCTGTTAAATGATACACCCTTACTTGAATATTTATTAACTAACTGTAATAAAATGAAGCTCAAATTTTACCTTAGTCTAGCTTTAGAAAGATTTTTACCAGAACTTGCTTCTCAAAAATCCATTTTTCTAAACTCTTCATCAACACCGGCTTTGAGAAAAGTATTGATATGGGTGTTTACACTTTTTTGTGGAATAATTTTGTTGAATAATGAAGCCATGAAGGCTCAAACATCTGCAGATTGTCCAACAATTTTTATTGATGACTTAAATGGAGTTCCCGGGTATCCTTACATCAACGATTTGAGTGTCTGTGGTGTACCCGATACAATTTCATATTACATTTTAAATACTGCGGGTCAGGATTTATTGAATAGTGAATTTGAATTGGCACTACCTCCGGGATTAGAGTACTCAGGATATATTGATTACTTAGATCCAGGATATCCACTTTTGGAAGGAGATATTTCTGATTTACAGAATCCTTCATTCATTATGCCTACATTCGGAGCAGATAGTGTTCAAATTGTTAGTATTGGACTTCAGGCTGTATGTCAAATTTATGATAATGATCCTAATCAAACCTATGAAATAGATCCTACATTTGATTTCTTGATAAAGGTAGAATCTGATGAAAAAGGGATAGGTGGAGTGCTAGTGCCTTGTTCCTCTTCGTTTAGTGGTGATATAGATTATGGACCGGCTATTATTCGACCTACTATAAACATCAGAGATAACACAAGTGATCCTCGAAATGTTGTTATCTCAGGAAGTCAGGGTTGTACCGATGTTACTGTATCTCAGGATGGTTTAGGAGCTTCTGTTTCTGAATTCTTTTTTGAAGTATATGGAGGAGATGGTGTGAATTTGTTAGTTTCTGATATGTCTATTGGAGGAAATTCTTTACCCTACACCTATGATCCAATTAATAATGTTGCTTCTGTTACAGTAGATGCTTCATTCTTGCCAGGTGGTGCACTTGGTGCAGGTCAAACAGTAGATATAAGAGTATGTTATGAGGCACCTTTAGGTTGCGATAATGATCAGGGGATTTTTGATATCCGTTATGAAGCTTCATTTGGTTGTGGTGGAGATGGAGAACCTTGTGTAGATCCATCTATAGGTGAAGGTACAGTTACTTTTACTCCAAACTATGGTGCAAATGCAGTTTATACTGTTACACAAATAGATAATGGTGGTCCTGCGATTTGTGGAACTAATGCAATATTTCAAATTGAAGTAACAAGTGCCCAATCTGATCCAATTCAGGGTTTATGGGAAAATTTAAGATTAGGTTTCCAAGTTTGTGAAGGTGATGCACTCGAAGCAATTGACGTTAGAATTAATGGTAGTTCTCTACCAGCTGGAACTTTTTATTATGAAAATTTTGATTTCATCGTAGACTCAGGTGCTTTCCCACCAGGTTTTGATCCGGATCCAGGAACTGGTTTTACAGATTTTGATGGAGATGGCATATTTGATGATTTATTGGGTGGAGAAACAATAACGCTTGAAATTGAAGTAGGGATTAAATGTCAAAATCCTGATGAAATTACTGGTTGTGCTTCAATTGATTGTACCTTCGATCAGGCATGGGCTGGTGGTTTACGCCATTGTGGTCAAGAATTTCAGAGTTTTGATGATGTAGTGCCAGCTCCGAGTTTTGTGTATGGTCCTGCAACTTATACACATCCTAATGAAACTGATATAAGTGTTAATCAAAATGGAACTCTATTAGGATATTGGTTTGATGAGACAACAGGGCAATCTTTAATTGATGTAGAATTTTGTTATGATTTTTCTAGTAACGGAATTGAAGGTTGTACTGCTGGAAATACCTATTTAGAGGCAGAAGTTACAGGAGGTTCAAAAGATTTTATTGGAGATTTAGCGGTATTGAATAATGCAACTTTTGATGGAGGTGCTGCTCCAGTTAATGTAATTGTGGATCCTGCTGTAACTGGCGATTCTACGAAATTTGCCATTAGAATTCCTGTAGGAGATGGAGCTGATGGACAACATTGTTACACTTTTACATTGGAATTAGATGATTGTACTTGTTACCCTCGTCAGTATTTTCCAATTAGTATGAGAGTGGTTGAAGAATGCGCAGATTGTGATTGTACTATTGTAAAAGCATGTGATAGTTCGCTTATCAGAGCACAAAGAAACTGTGATTGTGTTTGTGAAATTCAAACAGAAGTTACACAATTATATAGAACTACTTATGGTTATTCTGACAAGTCTTTAACTACCCAACTAGATGAGACTACTGCTGAACCAACAGACACTAAAAAAGCTATGCCTTGTGATAGTGTATTTGTTGAAATAGAATATGAAGTGTTAGATGCTTTCTTCGTTAATCAAGCTAGAGAGTTGGTAATAACAGCTCATTACGAACATGTTGGAGCTTGGCAAAATCTTATGGGGGTTGAGCTATTGCCTAATATGAATCAAGCCGTATTTGAAGATTTTTCTTTTGAGAAAGCTAGTAATCCAGGTAGCTGGACACCTATTGAATTTAACTCTTTAGATTGTATTACAGGAACAGGAGGGCAATATAGAAATGAAAATATGGGCTTTTTTGACGCCATAGGTCTAAGACCTAATAATTCTGCTGGTCCAAATGGAGAAAATGTACAAAATTCAGGAAATGATGGTAGAGGAGATAGTCGTCAATTTGCAATGTGGATTTATGATAGAGATTATATAGGACAAAATGGAAACGATTGTGTTAGACATCTTTTTGATACTCAAATGGGAGGTTTGGAAAATGGTGATAAATGGAGATTGCAATTTAAGGTGCCTATTCAGAAAAATCCTTACCACATTTTAAATGATATTGTTGCTACTACAGATATTGTAGATCAGGTTCAGTTCTTTGGTGAATCAGCTGCTAATTCTTGGGATGAAGGGGCTTTTGCTCCAGGAGGATCTGGAGGTGGAAGTAGAATTCAAGTTGCCAACTCATGTAGGTCTAATGACATTTTAACAATGGTTTGTCCACCAGAAATGGAGTCATATACGAATTATGAAATTGATCCTTGTGCTGCGCGTGTAGAGCATATAATTAAATTAGACGGACAGTTCCCACCAGATTGTTTTGCCAATGAATATAGACCTTATTGGGATTTTGACAGAGTGTCAGTTCCAATTCCTTCTCCTTTGGTATATGCTGGTAATCCAGTAGCTGTTTTAAATGAAGGAACACCTTATGAGCAAACATATCCTTTAAGTGATCCGTCTTTTGATATGAATATAACGACCGCTTCTGATGGTACAACAAATTTTGCAATTTCAAATAGTGGAACTACTGGATATGCTACATTCGACGTTTCCCAATTACCTGTAATGGGAGTTGGTTTATCAGATCCACTTTTGAATATGCCTGTTGACTCGATAGTTATCCGTTATGATTTAGAAAGAGTTTGTCCGGGACCAATTTCTGCCCCTGCTGACTTTGAATTATATTTTGATTATTCACCACCTTGTGAATATGAATGGGCTGGAACTTTTTGTAATGATACAGATGGGGATGCAAATGGAAATAATAGTTTTGCAAATTTACAACAACAAATAATCGTACCTGGTTGTGATGGATTGGATACCAGGAATAACCCAAGTGATCCTGACTGGAGTGTACCATTGTTTGCCGATGGATTCGATTATCATGCTGTTCAGGATACATCATTTACACTCAATTTTGAACCTGATCCAACCACTTTACAAGGTTTACAATGTAGTTTAACAAGTATAAGTATTTCTGATTTGGCTGACGAATCTGAAATGAACACTTATACCGTTTGTGCAACAGGAACAGGAACACCTCATGAAAATGTAATTACATCGCTTACAGTTCCACCTACTGTAAGTCAGATATCTATTACTGATAATGCAGGAAATCCAATAACAAATACCTTAACTGCTTCAACGGCAGCAGGGGATACGTATTTAATTGAAACGCCTGATTTAGATGCGACAGGAGCACTTGCAGGTTCAGTAACATGCTTTGAAATTAATGTTGAAACAGAGTTATTATTCTGTCCTGGTCCAGATACAGATACCGAGATCTGTTTGAACACGAGCTCTACTTGTATTGATCAAACTATTGCTTCACAATTATTAGGTGGAGGTGGTGAAGCTTGTGTTTCTGCAAATTGTTGTTATGAATATAATGCAGGAGAAACAGAAATACAGGCAGCTTGGTTTTCTTCAAATCCAATAGGACCAATTCCGCTTTGTTCTGAACAATATTTAGAAATAGTAATTAAGAATACTAAACAAACTACGCTAACCGATTTAGAGTTTGAATTCTCATTACCACTAGGCTTAACAGTTATTCCTAACTCATGGGAGTACCAATATCCTGGTAAAGGTGACAATTATCCGGCTGTAGATAACTCTGGGCCTTGGACACCTTTAGTTCCAGAACCAATAGCAACGGGACCAAATATCTTCGGATTTGGTTGGGATGGTGATGATACAGGTATCGCTTCAGTAAGTACAAATGGTTTACCAGGAATTAATTCAGGACTTGATTCTAATTTTATTTCAATTCGATTTTTGGTTGATACTGAATGTGATGAATATACTTCTAATACGCCTCTTTATTTTGAAGCTACAGCAGCAACACCTTGTGAAACAAGAATTAGCTCTTCAGTTCAATTGAATGAAGGAATCTTAATTGACAATGCTATTCCTTCAGATTTTGCACAATTCTTATTGGTTGCAGATCCAATTGAATATACTTGTGGAGGTCCCGTACCTGTCAGTATATCTGGAATCAACCTGAGCGAAACTGGAGGTGCGACAGATCAATCAACCGCTTGTTTTAAATTTGGTGATGTAATCCCTTATACGCCTGGTTCTTTTGAGTTTACAGCACCTGGAGGCTTTTCACCAACTGTTACTGAAACTGATTTAGGTGGTGGAATTACAGAAGTCTGCTTTGATCTGCCAGATGGAATAAGTCCACAGCAATTTTTCTCTTTCAATGTAGAATTAACTCCTGAAGCTACTTCACAATGTCAAGAAGTATTCTTTACAGGCTTAGTAAGATCTAGATTAGAAGATGAAGTATGTGAAGATGGCGGTACTTGTGATGTCTTTGTCAATAATACAATAAATTCCGATATTCTTTTAAGAATCGCTTCACCAGTTTCAATAGCGGAAGCAGATTTCGTTATTAATTGTGATAATGATCCGGAAAATGCAACTTATGAATATACGCTTTACTTTGAAGGTGTATCTACAACTGATTATTTAGGTAATGCAACGCTTAACTTTTATAGAGACATTGACGCTGATTCTACACTTACAGCTGTTGATCCAATATTAGCTACTCAAACAACATTTGTAAATGTTACAAGCGGAGAAATAACTGAGGTTACTGGTACTATTACTCTGCCTGAGGCTACTTCTTGTCCTTTATTTATTGAAGCTGATTTTGATGTTCCATGTGAGTGTAGTGCAAGTATATTCTATCAGTCAGAAGCTCCAACGCCTGACTTCCTTGCTCAATTTGAAGGTGGAGAAGTCAATCTTTGTCCTGGTGATGTACTGGATTTAGATGTTTGCCTTGGATATACTTATTCATTACTACCTTCCGCAGGTGGAACAATTACACAAAGTGGAACTGATCTTACTATAGATATTAATGATGGATATGGGGTTAATACTCCGGTTGTTTTGACTGTGTCAGGTGGTATAGGTGCTTGTTCAGATGATTTTACTCTGGATATTTATCAGCCAGAAACCTTTGAAATTGGTCCTTTTGAAACTGTAAATGTTTGTGATAATGAATGTTATACAGTTGATATTGATCTTCCAGGTGGCTCAGAGAATTTTACTTACTCATGGTCTCCAACAACCTATTTAGATGATCCAACTATAGCAATGCCAATAATTTGTGATCCTCAGGCTGATGTTATTTATACACTTACGGTTACCAACCCGAATAATGGTTGTTCTGCTCAGGCAATATTTCCTGTGAATGTATTGAATAGCATTGAACCTGTTATAAACTATGTAGGAAGTGAAAATTGTTATTTACCTTATGCACCTAATAATTCTTTAGTTGTAGAACCTGAAGGTTTAGTGAATTATGATTTTTATTTTGAAAATGGTGATGCCGATGTATTAATGCAAACCGGTACTAGTAATGAATTTTTATTGCCTGTTGGTTCTGGAACTTTCTATGTTGTTATTGATGATGGAATTTGTCAGGCAGAATCAGATCCTATTATCTTAAATGTTCCAGATTGTGTATTTGATGTCGCCTTAACTAAAGTATTGAATCCTTCAGAAGTTGAGCCTATGTATGTAGGAGATATTGTTACTTTTGATATTGAAGTATGTAATCAAGGTACAGTTCCAGCTCAGGATATAGAAGTAATTGATTATATTCCTGCTGGCTTCTTATTAGCAGATAATAATTGGTTTGACCTTGGAAATAATCAGGCAAGTTATACTATTACTGGTCCAATTTTACCAGATTTATGTACAACGATTTCTATAGATTTAGAAGTATTGCCTTCGGCAAATGCTGGAAATGCTGTTAATTACGCTGAAATTTTAGCAGCTGATGATATTTACAGTGAAGGATATCCAGACATTGATTCAACACCTGATGGAACGAATGGGAATGATAATGGTGGAGTTATTGACTCAACAACAGATGACTTAAACACTGATGATGGGACTATTGATGAAGATGACCACGATCCTGCAGATGTTAGAGTAGAGATTTTCGATTTAGCTTTAACTAAAACAGTCCTTGGTGCTGGACCATTTACACCTGGTGGTTCTGTAACATTTGAAATTTGTGTTACTAACCAAGGTACAGTAGATGCTTATACAGTAGAACTAGTCGATAATATTCCAGCAGGTTTAATTTTAAATGATACCGATTGGACTTTAGGAGCAAATCCTTCATTGGCATATTTTATAAATATACCTGGACCTATTGCCGCCAATGGTGGAGTAGTATGTGAACAAATCACTTTCGATATTGATGCAAGTTTTACAGGCACTAGTATCCAAAACTTAGCCGAAATTTCAAGTGCTGATGATGATACAGATCCTAACAACGATCCACCAACAGATATTGATTCAGATCCAGATGATGATCCTAATAATGATGGACCAATAGAGGATGATGACATTAATAATACAAATGGAGATGAAGATGACCATGATCCAGCAGAAATAATGTTAATTACACCAGAATGTATGGCAACTAGCAATTCGCCAATTTGTGCAGGTGATGATTTATTATTAGCTGAAACAAGTATGGATGGAACAGCATGGTCTTGGACAGGACCAAATGGTTTTACAAGTGCTATGCAAAATCCAACAGTAAGTCCGGCAGTAGCAGGTACTTATATTGTTACTGTTACCGATTCAAATGGCTTTACACAAACTTGTGAAACAATAGTTGAAGTTTCACCAGTAATAAATGCTCAAGGAACACAAGTAGATGTACTTTGTAATGGCGATGCTACAGGAAGTATTGATGTAACAGTTTTAGGTGGAACACCGCCTTATACCTATGATTGGGATAATGATGGAATAGGTGACAATGATGATTTTGCAGATTTAACAGATTTAACGGCAGGCGACTATAATTTAACAATTACTGATGCCATTGGTTGTACTTTTGATTTGGCATTCACTATTGCAGAACCTGAAGCCTTGAGTTGTGCTTCTGTAACACCAAGTAATTTATTGTGCTTTGAAGATGCTTCTGGTACTTTAGTTGTAACAGCAAATGGTGGAACAATGCCTTATGCTTATAGTGTAAATGGTTCACCTTTCCAACCAGGAAATACTTTTAGTGGATTATCGGCAGGAGCTTATGTAGTTACTATCGAAGATGCCAACGGTTGTAGAGTTACTTGTGCCGAAGCAACTATTATAGAACCAGTTGCTTTAAGTTGTACTGCTATGGCAATGGATGCCAATGACTGTTTTACTGATAATGGAACGATAACTGCAACGGGAGTCGATGGGACAACACCTTATAGTTACAGCATTGACGGTGTTGATTTTACAAATACTACGGGAACATTCACAGACTTAGGAGTCGGATTATACACTATTATTGTGCGAGATGCCAATGGATGTGAAAGCACCTGCGAAGCAGTTGTAAATGCCCCGGAAGTACCAATTTGCGAAGTGGTTTCAACCACAAATATTGCTTGCTTTGGTGAATCTACTGGCGAAATTATAGTGACGGCTACAGGAGGAAGTGGTAATTATGAATACAGCCTTGACGGAGTAGCTTTTGTAACAACAGGAACATTCACAGGCTTATCTGCTGGAAATTATACAATTACAGTTCGTAATGTAGGTAATCCAAGCTGCACAAGCGAGTGCAATGTAGTTTTAACTGAATTAGATGAATTAGAATGTGAAGTAATTGGTACTAATTTACTTTGTAATAGCGATAATACAGGTGAACTATTTATTACAGCTATTGGAGGAAGTGGCGATTTTGAATACAGTATTGATGGTGTCGCATTCCAATTAAGCAACACTTTCACAGGACTTGCTGCTGGAGTTTATACGGTAACAACTCGCGATGAAAATAACCCACAATGTACTGTTGAATGCACTATGACAATTACAGAACCATTATTGTTAGAATGTAGCCTCACTAAAACAGATGCGCTTTGTTTTGGAAGTGCCGATGGAACAATTACAGTTACTGCCATAGGTGGAACAATGGCTTATGAGTATAGTGTTGATGGAGTAACTTATCAACCAGGTAATGTATTTAGTGGCTTACCAGCAGGAATGCACACCATTACTATTCGTGATGTAAATGCTTGTTTAACAACTTGCGATATTACTATTGATGAACCAACAGCTTTAACGTGTATAACAGCTAAAACAGATGCTACGGATTGTGAAACAGATGATGGAACAATTACCGTAACTGGAGCGGGTGGCACAACCGATTATATGTATAGTCTAAATGGCGATGCACCACAGATGGCTAATATATTTACTGACTTAGCTCCAGGAGCTTATGTAGTTACTATTATTGATGCCAATGGTTGCGAAAGTACGTGTGAAGCAGATATTCTTGCGCCTTTAGTACCAACTTGTGAAATTATCGCATCAACGAATGTTTCTTGTTTTGGTTTAGCCGACGGTAGTTTAACTGCCATAGGGGCAGATGGAGAAGGTAATTATGAGTACAGTTTAGATGGAGTTAATTTCCAAACTTCAGGTGTGTTTACTGGTTTAGCGGCTGGTTTCTATACTGTAACAGTTACTAATTTAGGCGACAGAGAATGTTTAAGTACTTGTACCGTTGAAATTACAGAACCTGAATTATTAACTTGTAGTTTAGTAACAACACCTGAAACTTGTATTCTTTCAGATGGTACAATCACCGTTTTACCAACTGGTGGAACAATGCCTTATGCGTATAGCTTAAATGGAGCTACTGCCGTAGCTGATTCAATATTTACAGGTTTAATGCCAGGTGCTTATACCATAGATATTACTGATGTTAATGGTTGTACAACTATGTGTGATATAACTGTTGAAACGGCTTGTTTCGATTTAGCATTGATTAAAGAAATTGATCCGAACCAGCCAATGCCAATTATTCCTGGTAGTGATGTTACTTATAATGTAACAATAATTAATCAAGGAACTGTTTCTGCTTACGATATTGAAATTGTTGATTATATTCCTGCAGATTTAATTTTAAATGACCCAGATTGGTTATTAGGATTAGGCGGTTTAGAAGCCTTCTATAATTATGCTGGACCTTTAGCACCTGGGGCTTCAGATGTGATTCAAGTAACATTTACTATTGATCCTAATTTCACGGGAGGTATCATAGAAAATACTGCCGAAATTAGTGAAGCCGATGATGACAATGATCCAAATAATGAGCCACCTACTGATTTTGATTCCAATCCAGATAATGATCCAAATAATGATGGACCAGTAACAGATAATGATACTGATAATACAGATGATGATGAAGATGATGCTGATCCAGCAGAAATATTCGTGCAGATATTCGATTTAGCATTGGATAAAACGGTAAGTCCAATTACTCAATTACCAATTGAACCGGGTGATAATGTAACCTTCGATATTACAGTAACCAACGAAGGAAATGTAGATGCCTACAATATTGAGGTAACAGATTATTTACCATCTTACCTGATCTTTAATTCAGCATTAAATGGACCAAATTGGATAGGCAATGCAGTTGGAGCAATTTATTCAGAAATAGACTTTCTGGCAGTGGGGCAGTCCACAACACTTTCAATAACCGTAACTATCGATCCTGATTTCCAGGGAGACATGATAGAAAATACAGCTGAAATAAGTGATGCAGATGATAATGATGATCCTACAGATGGAACGCCAGATGATATAGATTCAACACCTGATGGAACGAATGATGATCCAGAGGAAGAAGACGATCATGATGGAGAAGAATTACCATTAGGACAGACATTTGATTTAGCCTTAATTAAAGAAATAGATCCTAATCAGGTTACTCCGATCAATATAGGTGATCAGGTAGATTTCGTAATAACAGTTACGAATCAGGGAACATTAGATGCTTATAATATAGAAGTGGTAGATTATGTTCCGGCAGGATTAATGGTAATCGATGCAAATTGGTCTCCTGGAGGTTCACCAAATGAATTCTTCTATGATTTTGCAGGACCATTGATGCCTGGTGAGAGTGAGATAATCACCTTATCGACAATAGTAACACCAGATGCAGTAGGCGGCTTGACAACCAACTATGCAGAAATATCTCAGGCAGATGATGATACAGATCCGACTAACGACCCTCCAACAGATTCTGATTCGACACCAGATTCAGATAATAGTAATGATGGTGATCCGATAGATAACGTGAATGATAATTCAAATGGAGATGAAGATGATCATGATCCAGAAGAATTTTTTATCGAGATATTCGATTTAGCATTGGATAAAACGGTAAGCCCAAGTACTCAATTACCTATTGCTCCTGGAGATTTTGTAACATTTGATATTAATGTCACGAACGAAGGAAATGTAGATGCCTTCAATATTCAGGTAACAGATTATTTACCTTCATACTTATTATTCAGCTCTGCTAACAACAACCCTGCATGGTCTGCTGATCCTGTTGGAGCAGTTTACAACGTTATACCTTTTGTAGGTGTTGGTGCCACAGTAACACTTCAAATAACGGTTCAGATCGATCCGGCTTATCAGGGAGACATGATTGAAAATACAGCAGAAATATCAGATGCTGATAATGATCAGGATCCTACGAATGATCCGCCGGTTGATATTGATTCTGATCCTGATGGTACAGATGATGATCCTGAGGAAGAAGATGATCATGATGGTGAAGAGTTACCATTGGGACAAACATTTGACCTTGCGTTGATTAAACAATTGGTTCCTTCTCAGCCTTCACCTGTTGAAATTGGCGATCTGGTTCAATATCAGATAACAGTTTACAATCAGGGAACCTTAGATGCTTATAATATAGAAGTAGTAGATTATATTCCTACTGGATTAATGGTTGTTGATCCAAGTTGGAGTGTTGGTACAACACCTAATGAATATTTTACTACTATTCCTGGTCCTTTAATGCCTGGAGATTTTACTCAGGTACTAATAAATACTATTGTAACAGCAGATGCTATCGGTGGTGATACACAAAACTTTGCTGAAATTGCTCAGGCAGACGACGATACTGATCCGAATAATGAGCCACCTACGGATTTCGATTCTACACCAGATCATGATCCTGACAATGAGGGAGATTATACAGATGATGTCAATAATAACTTAAATGGTGATGAAGATGATCATGATCCTGCAAATATTTTTGTACAGTTGTTTGACCTTGCCTTGAATAAAACGGTAAGCCCAAGTACTCAATTACCTATTGCTCCTGGAGATTTTGTAACATTTGATATTAATGTCACGAACGAAGGAAATGTAGATGCCTTCAATATTCAGGTAACAGATTATTTACCTTCATACTTATTATTCAGCTCTGCTAACAACAACCCTGCATGGTCTGCTGATCCTGTTGGAGCAGTTTATAATGTTATTCCTTCTTTAGCAGTTGGTGCAACGGTTACTTTACAGATTACCGTGCAGATCGACCCAGCTTATCAGGGAGATATGATTGAAAATACAGCAGAAATATCAGATGCAGATGACGATCAGGATCCTAATAATGATCCTCCGACTGACATAGATTCAACTCCTGATGGTACAGATGATGACCCTGAAGAAGAAGACGATCATGATGGTGAAGAATTACCATTAGGACAAACCTTTGATCTGGCTTTGATTAAAGAAGTGGCATCAGGACAGCAAATGCCTGTTGAAATAGGAGATGTTCTTGAATTCGTTATTACTGTAACCAATCAGGGAACGTTAGATGCTTATAATATTGAAGTAGTAGATTATGTTCCAACTGGACTAACAGTAATTGACGGCGATTGGAATGTAGGCGCAGTACCAAGCGAATACTTTACAACCTTTGCAGGACCATTATTGCCTGGCGAATCTGTTCAAATTCCATTAACAACTATGGTAAATGTTGATGCTATTGGAGGTGTTAATCAGAATTTTGCTGAAATATCATCTGCAGATGATGATACCGATCCGAATAATGAGCCACCGACAGATTTTGATTCTACACCTGATAATGACCCAACAGATGATGGCGATTATACAGATAATGCAACAGATAATTCGAATGGTGATGAAGATGATCATGATCCGGCTGATTTCTTTGTACAATTATTCGATCTTGCTTTAGATAAAGCTTTGAATGGAAATGTACCATTGCCAATGGCACCTGGAGATATAATTACTTTCGATTTAATCGTAGGAAATCAGGGTAATGTGGATGCATATAATATTCAAGTAACAGATTACCTTCCTTCTTATTTGATCTTTATGCCTGGAATGAATAGCTCTATGTGGTCTGCTGATCCGGTCGGGGCAGTATTTACAGATATTGATTACCTAGCTGTTGGTACTGATACTACTGTTCAGATTATCGTTCAGATCGATCCTGATTATGAAGGTAATATGATTGAAAATACAGCAGAAATTTCAGATGCCGATGATGATGATGATCCTACTAATGATCCTCCTACTGATATCGATTCTACACCAGATGGAACCAATGATGATCCTGAGGAGGAAGATGATCACGATATGGAAGAATATCCGTTAGGACAAACATTCGATCTTGCTTTGGTTAAAATGGTTGATCCAAATCAAATTGTGCCAATAGAGATCGGCGATCAGGTTAATTATATAATAACGGTTTATAACCAGGGTACACTTACTGCTTATGATATTGAAGTGGTAGATTATGTTCCGGCTGGATTAACAGTTATTGATGCTGATTGGAGTGTAGGAGCAAATCCTGATGAGTATTTTACAACTATCAGTGGTCCACTTTTACCTGGAGCTTCTCAGCAGTTAACGCTGACTACAATAGTGAACGAAGATGCTATCGGTGGAACGACTCAGAACTTTGCTGAAATTACGCAAGCTGATAACGATACAGATCCAACAAACGATCCTCCAACTGATATTGACTCTGATCCTGATTCAGATGTAGGTAATGATGGAGATTATACAGATAATGATACTGATAATACGAATGGAGATGAAGATGATCATGATCCTGCTGATATTTTTATACAGTTGTTCGATCTTGCTTTAGATAAGACTTTAGATCCAGATACAGAATTACCTTTAGAGCCAGGTAGTGCTGTTACTTTCAATATAACAGTTACAAACGAAGGGAATGTGAATGCTTATAATATTGAAGTTACAGATTATTTACCAACTTACTTAATATTCGATCCGGCATTAAATAGTCCAATGTGGTCAGCAGATCCTGCTGGAGCATTATATTCTGAAATAGATTTCTTAGCAGTAGGAGAGAGTACAACACTTGAAATTACTGTTAATATAGATCCTGAATATCAGGGGAATATTGTTGAAAATACAGCAGAGATATCTGATGCTGATGATGATGACGATCCTACTAATACACCACCAACTGATATTGATTCTGATCCTGATGGAACGAATGATGACCCTGAAGAGGAAGACGATCATGATAGTGAGGAATATCCTTTAGGTCAGGTGTTTGATTTGGCATTAATGAAAACATTAGCGCCAGGTCAGAGTACAGATGTTGCAGTAGGAGATGTGGTTTCTTATGAAATTACAGTATATAATCAGGGAACTTTAGATGCTTATAATATTCAGGTAGTTGATTATCTTCCAGAAGGAATGATGAGTGTTGATCCAGATTGGTCAACATCAGGATTCAATAATAACGAAGTATTTACAATAATTGAAGGTCCATTATTGGTTGGTGAATCTGTTAGTGTAACTATTAATGTGTTGATCGAATCTATGCCTGCAGACGGCTCGTTTGTAAATGTAGCAGAGATTAGTGAAGCAGAAGATGAGTTTGGTAATAATCCACCTGATGCAGATTCAGATCCAGACAATAACCCTGATAATGATGGAAATGTGACAGACGATGTTATTGATGGAACTAATGAAGATGAGGATGATTCAGATCCTGCAGTAATCAATGTAGATTTCTATGACTTAGCATTAACCAAAGTAGTGTTGAATCCTGCAGATGGTATGGTTACAATTGGGGATCAGGTTACTTTTGAATTCGAAGTGTTCAATCAGGGATCAGCTCCGGTTGCTAACGTAACAATTACTGATTATATACCTGCCGGATTATTCTTAATTGATGCAGATTGGACTACTATTGCTTCTAATCAGGCAGAATATACCATACCAGGTACAATAGCTGCAAACTCAAGTGTTACTGTGCCAATCACATTCACTGTTCTTTCATCTGCAACTCCGGGTGATATAACCAACTTCGGTGAAATTAGTGAATTTACAGACGAGAATGGAAATCCTCAGGATGATGCAGACTCAACACCTGATAATAATCCTGATAATGATGGACCACATTCAGATAATGAAATTAATGAAGATGGTAATGTAAATGGTCAGGATGAAGATGATCATGATCCTGCTACAATTACTTTTGGCATATTTGATTTAGCATTGAATAAGACCCTGGCAGGTGGAGAAATGGGACCTTTTGAACCAGGTGATAATGTAACATTTGCCATAACTGTATTCAATCAGGGAACGATCGATGCTACCAATGTAACTATAGTAGATTACATTCAGGGAGGATTTATTCTAAATGATGCAGATTGGGTATTATTGAATGGAAATGAAGCAGTATATACCGTTCCTGGAATACTTGAAGTTGGAACACAAGTAACGGTGAATATAACATTACAGATCGATCCTGATCTGGAAGTAGGAGGTACTTTGAATAACTTCGCTGAAATTTCAAATGCTACTGGCCCTGATGGAGAACCAGTAGAAGATGTTGATTCATTCCCGGATGATACAAATGGAAATGATGGTACGATCACAGATGATGTAGTTGATAACCAGAATGGTGATGAAGATGACCATGATATTGAAGGTATTGAAGTAGAGATTTTCGATTTAGCATTGAATAAGACGTTAGCGGCAGGTCAAACTGGTCCATTCACGATAGGTGATATTGTAACATATAATATTACAATCACCAATCAGGGAACAGAAACTGCAACAAATATTCAAATTGTGGATTACGTGCCAGAAGGTCTTTCATTAATAGGACCTGCTAACTGGATTGCAGGATTTAACGGTGATGTATTTACTACTGTGGCTGGACCACTTACTCCGAATTCAAGTATAAGTGTACCTATACAATTCGAGATTACACCGGATGCTACTTCAGGTAGTATTACTAATTATGCTGAAATCGCTAGTGCTGAAGATGAAGAGGGGCAGCCTCAGGATGATATCGATTCTACACCTGATTCAAATCCAGATAACGATGGCCCGGTTGTAGATGAAGAGATCAACAATTCATTCGGCGACGAAGACGATCATGATCCGGAAACGATAGAAATAGAAATATTTGACCTTGCTTTGATCAAAACTTTAGCTCCGGGGCAGGCAAATGTAGTAGGACAAGGAGACTTGGTTGATTTCAATATTACCGTTACAAATCAGGGAAGTATTGATGCTTATAATGTTTCAATAGTTGATTATATTCCTTCAGGTTTTATTCTGAATGATGCTGATTGGAATTTAGTGGCTGCAAACCAAGCAGAATATATAATTGGTGGCCCAATACCTGTAGGTGGTGATATTATTGTTGAGATAACTTTAGAAGTTGCTTCAACTACTCCTGAAGGTGATTATACTAATTTTGCTGAAATTACCGGAGCAACTGATGTCTTCGGTCAACCACAAGATGATATCGATTCAACACCTGATAATGATCCTGATAATGATGGTGATGTTGTAAATGATGAAACAGAAGGCTCTGATGGAGATGAAGACGATCACGATCCTGCTGATATAACTGTTTCTCCTATTCCAATATTTGATCTTGCATTAACCAAAACTTTAGCAGCCGGACAACCTGCTACTGTTCAACCTGGAGATAATGTAACTTACACATTTACTATTTTCAATCAGGGTAGTGTAGCAGCTTCAAATATTGAAATTACTGACTCTTATCCATCTGGTCTTACACTAATTGATGGTGCATGGACAGATTTAGGTAACAATCAGGCAAGTTATACTTATTTAGGTACAATTCAACCAGGAGAAAATGTAATGGTAAATGTTACTTTCCAGTTGAATGCAAATGTGTTGAATACTAGCTTAACAAATATTGGTGAGATCAGTAGTGCAACGGATGACGAAGGAAATCCACAAGATGATATTGATTCAACACCAGATGATAATCCAGTGAATGATGGTGCACCGAACGATAATAATATTGATAGCGATAATGGTGACGAAGATGATCATGATCCGGCAACAATTAATATTGAAGTTTACGACCTTGCTTTAGTGAAAACTTTAGCTCCCGGACAATCTTCAACGGTTTCTATCGGAGATGAAATTACATTCATAATTGAAGTTTTCAATCAGGGTAATTTGCCGGCTTATAATGTTCAGGTAGTTGATTACACTCCTGAAGGTTTAAGCTTAAATGACGCAGACTGGACCTTAGATATTGCTGGCAATGCTTTCACAACGATAGCAGGTCCTATTCCACCTCAATCATCTGTTCAAGTGCCTGTAACCATGATCGTTGGTGCTTCTGCAACTACTGGTGATAATACAAATGTTGCTGAAATTGCTGAATTTACTGATGAGAACAATGTTCCTCAGGATGATGTGGATTCGACACCTGATGCTACTAGTACGAATGATGGACCTTTCAATGATAATGTAACAGATGGCTCAAATGGAGATGAAGATGATTCTGATCCGGCAACATTTACTATTGCTGAGTTTGATTTGGCATTGACGAAATCACTACCTTTCGGTGCAGATACTAATTACGATGTTGGAGATCAGGTAGCATATATTATTCAGGTTTATAACCAAGGGGATGTGCCAGCAACTAATGTTGTAATTACAGATTATTTACCTTCAGGATTAACTAATATAGATCCTAATTGGGCAAGTTCAGGTACTAATATGGTTCAAACCACAATTACTGCGATAATTGCTCCAGGTGAGGTATATCAAGTGCCGATCGTAACTCAGGTAAATGCAAACGCAACGGAAGGACCATTGGTAAACTTCGCAGAAATTTCTGCAGCAACAGATGAAAATGGGAATCCTCAGGATGACATAGATTCAACTCCTGATGATTCAGCAGGAAACGATTTCTTCGATGATCTGAACGGTGATGATAATATTGATAGTATCAATGGCGATGAAGATGACCATGATCCTGCAATTATTTACATCGGTTCTAACTTCGTGGATGTTGAATTAACTAAAACTGTAAATGCTACTGTTGTTACTGCAGGTGATATTGTAACCTATACTTTAACAGTTATCAATAAAGGTCCTCAGGTTGCTACAAGCGTAACAGTGAACGATGTACTTCCAGCTGGCTTACAATATGTAAGTGCTAATGGAAATTATGATCCTCAGACAGGAAACTGGAATGTTGGAACTTTAGGTGTAAATGAAACTAAAGATATTGATATCGATGTGGAAGTAATATTTATTGACGGTCCTATTGTTAATGTAGCAGAAGTCGATACTCACGATCAGGAAGATATCGATTCAACACCAGGCGATAATAATGGAAGTGAATTGGTTACTGATTTCGATGATGAAGATAGTGCTACCATTTACCCTGAAGAAAACGAGAATTTAGTTGATGTTGAGTTATCAAAAGTTGTGAATGCAACTGTAGTATCTTCAGGAGATATTGTAACTTATACTTTAGAAGTAATTAATAAAGGTCCTGCTGTTGCTACTAATGTAACAGTAAGTGATATATTACCTGCTGGCTTACAATATGTAAGTTCTAATGGAAACTATGATCCTCAAAGTGGAACCTGGTTTGTTGGAACGCTGGGAGTTAATGAGACAAAGAATATTGATATTGATGTAGAGGTGATCTTTATAAACGGACCGATTGTTAATGTCGCAGAAGTAGATACCCACGATCAGGAAGATATTGATTCAACACCGGGTGATAATAATGGAAGTGAAATGGTAACTGATTTCGATGATGAAGATAGTGCTACTATCTATCCGGAAGAAGAAGAGAATTTTGTTGATCTTGAGTTAATGAAGGTTGTGAATGCGTTAATGGTAAGTGCAGGAGATATAGTTACTTATACGGTTACCGTTGAAAACAAAGGTCCTGCTATTGCAACCAATGTTGAAGTTCTGGATATTTTACCTGCTGGCTTACAATACCTGACTGCTAATGGTAATTACGATCCAAATACGGGAATCTGGACTATAGGTTCTTTAGGTGTTGATGAATCAGCATCTATTGATATAAGTGTAGAAGTACTGTTTATCAATGGACCAGTTCAAAACATTGCTGAAGTTGAGTCTCATGACCAGCCGGATATTGATTCAACTCCTGGTAATAATAATGGAAGTCAAACTACTTCTGATGAAGATGATGAAGATGATGTTACTATCTTCCCTAATTCAGATGAACCAGATCCTACAGATTGTACTGATTTTGGTGGAAGTGGTGCAGCTTTATGTGCTTATATAATACTGAATCCTACTAGTCCTATTGCTTTAGCAGATTGTGATGGCGGAGGTGTTAGTAATATTGAAGAATGTTCAAGTGGAGGAAATCCGTTTGATCCATCTGATGATAACGACGATACAGTAATAATCGGAAATTATGTATTCATAGATGAGAATGGAAACGGTGTTCAGGATTCAGGTGATACCCCAGTATCAGGTGTTGTTGTTAATCTATACGATGAAGATGGAAATTTAATAGATACAACGATAACAGATGAAGATGGTGAGTATTACTTCGAGGTAGATCCAAATAATACTTACTATGTAGAATTCCCAACAGATGTACCTGGTGGTGATGGATTCACAACACCAAATGCGGGCAATGATGCAAGCGATAGTGATGCAAGTGGAAATGGCTTGGTACAGGTAAATGTAGGAACAGATAATGATTTCAGTATAGATGCAGGTTACTTACCGGATGATACAGTATTCATTGGAAACTATGTATTCATAGATGAGAATGGAAACGGTGTTCAGGATTCAGGTGATACCCCAGTATCAGGTGTTGTTGTTAATCTATACGATGAAGATGGAAATTTAATAGATACAACGATAACAGATGAAGATGGTGAGTATTACTTCGAGGTAGATCCAAATAATACTTACTATGTAGAATTCCCAACAGATGTACCTGGTGGTGATGGATTCACAACACCAAATGCGGGCAATGATGCAAGCGATAGTGATGCAAGTGGAAATGGCTTGGTACAGGTAAATGTAGGAACAGATAATGATTTCAGTATAGATGCAGGTTACTTACCGGATGATACAGTATTCATTGGAAACTATGTATTCATAGATGAGAATGGAAACGGTGTTCAGGATTCAGGTGATACCCCAGTATCAGGTGTTGTTGTTAATCTATACGATGAAGATGGAAATTTAATAGATACAACGATAACAGATGAAGATGGTGAGTATTACTTCGAGGTAGATCCAAATAATACTTACTATGTAGAATTCCCAACAGATGTACCTGGTGGTGATGGATTCACAACACCAAATGCGGGCAATGATGCAAGCGATAGTGATGCAAGTGGAAATGGCTTGGTACAGGTAAATGTAGGAACAGATAATGATTTCAGCATAGATGCAGGTTATTTACCGGATGTAGTGATTATTGCAGATTGTGATAATCCTATTGTGTGTGATAATATGGAAATTTGTACAGAGGCTTTAACACCAGTGATATTTTGTCCTTCATTCTGTATTCCGGGTACAGTATATGCAGATTATGAATCACTTTATAATTGCAGCATAGAAGAGTTGCCAAATGGTTGTTTACAATATATGCCACTTCCGGGTATGGAGGTTGTTGGTTTGGATTATATAGTAATTGAAGGAGAAGCGCCTGATGGTTCTTGTGTATCCATTACAGTTGATGTTCAGGTCGGTGGTTGTTCAAGAAATATTGATCTATCATTGACTAAGACGGCTAATGTTTCAAGTGCTGAAGTTGGTGATGTAATTATCTACACAATTGCTGTAAATAATGCTGGCCCTGATGAAGCTTTAGGTGTAGTGGTGAGTGATGTTTTACCAACTGGACTTGAATTTGTAAGCGCATCTACAAGTACTTACAATGATGGAACTGGTATTTGGAGTGTTGGAGATATAGAAGCTGGAGAGCAAACAATAATTTCTATTTCTGCATTAGTTACTCAAACAGGAGCAATTACAAATACAGCTCAAGTTGTTACTGCCGATGGCGATGATATAGATTCAACACCAGGTAATAGTGTAGCAAGTGAAGACGATCAGGATTCTGCTGTTGTAATTGTAAATGATGATTGTGAGAATCCACCAATGGAAATCTGTCTTGGACACATGGAAGCAATTGAAATTTGCCCTGAGTTCTGTGATTTTGGTGAAGGAAATCCTTATACTATAACAACAGAATATACGATAACGGATATTCAGTCGATTTATTATTGTTCAATATTCCAGTATAGCGATCACTGTTTCAGATATACAGGTTTACCTGGATTCTATGGTTCAGATGTAGTAGAAGTTACCGGAACAGATATTAATGGAAATACAAGTCAGGTTATTGTTTATATAACTGTTGCCGAAGATTGTAATGCTACGAATGAAGCGCCAATTGCTAATGATGATAATACAGAAGCATATCCTAATATTCCTGTGAATATTGATATTTTATCAAATGATACAGACCCTGATGGAGATGACTTAACGATCTGTAGTCATACTCAACCGGCAAATGGCTTCCTATTATTGGCAAATGGAATATTTACTTTCACACCGGATGCTGATTTCGTAGGAACTACAAGCTTTGATTATACTGTTTGTGATGGAAATGGAGGTGAAGCAAGTGCAACGGCTTATATAAATGTAATGCCTTACGAGTGTGAGAATGAACCAATGTTTACATGTACTGCACCGATGACACGTATTACTATATGTCCTGAATTCTGTCATTTCGATAGTGATTATACGATTTACACTGATTACCAGATTATCGATGTAAGTTCATTATATGGATGTGCTTATGACATTATTAGCGATCAGTGCTTAACGTACATTCCTTTACCAGGTTTAGAAGGTACAGATGTGATTACTGTTTATGCTGAAAATGAAGCAGGACAAGTGAGTGCAGTCGATGTTCATATTGAAATATTCAGTGAATGTCCGAATATTAATGATGAAGCAAGGTTGGGAGACAACCCTTACAGTTGCGTAGAAGAGCTTCCTAACTTGTTGAATCCAATACAAATGGGAGTAAGTGAAATTGTAAATCACTTGAATCGTCAGGATTGTTTATTAGATAAGCATTTTGATCTTGAGATTTATAACATTAACGGGCAGCGAATCTTTACTCATGAAGGAAAGGTTGGTATTATGAATACACCTTCGATCATCAATGAAAAAGATGTTGTGAAAGGTACTTATGTATATTTAATTAGAATGGATGGATATGATTCGGTTGAACCAATGACTGGAACGATCATAATTACAAGATAATCCTAAGATACACTTTTTCTTTTAAGCTTCCTCACGAGAGTGGGGGAGCTTTTTTTGTTTAATCTTATTTATGATGATTCCCATTCAAATAAGTGTGTCTTCAAAAAATAAAAAGTTTCCTGCAAATTTTTATTAAATAATATTGAATACTAATAATAATAGTTCTACATTTGCACCGCGGGATGGAGCAGATGGTAGCTCGTCGGGCTCATAACCCGAAGGTCATAGGTTCGAGTCCTATTCTCGCACTAACTTTTAAGGCAGATTCATTTTTGAATCTGCCTTTTTTCATTTATACCTTTCTGAAGTGAAGAACAATAAAGTTGAATTTAAAGATCTGGGATTGATCTCTTACAAAGAATGTTGGGAGAAACAAGAGCTTCTGCATAAATCAATTGTAGATATTAAATTGCAGAATCGTCAGCAAGAAAGACAGTTACTTACTCCTAACTATTTACTTTTTTGTGAGCATCCGCACGTATATACACTCGGTAAAAGTGGAAAGATGGATCATCTTTTACTAAATAATGAAGAGCTCTCAGATAGGAAAATTGAATTTTTTAAAATCAATCGAGGTGGAGATATAACCTATCATGGCCCCGGTCAGGTTGTCGGATATCCTATTATTGATTTGAATAACTATTATACCGATTTAGGTAAGTATTTGCGCACACTTGAAGAGGTAATTATTCAGACAATAGCTTATTATGGAATTAAAGGATATAGAATAGATAAAGCAACTGGTGTATGGGTTGGTGAGCCTGCAAGACCAAGAAAGATTTGTGCGATGGGCATAAGAGCAAGCAGGTGGGTTACCATGCATGGTTGGGCATTAAACGCTAATGCTGACTTAGGTTTCTTTAAAAATATTATTCCTTGTGGTATAGAAGATAAAGGAGTTACTTCTATTTCAAATGAAACCGGGAAAGCCATAGATATTGAAGAATTAAAATCTATCTTACTGAATAAATTTCTCGAATTATTTAAGTTTGAATTATAGAATAAATAGTTTAAAAGCTAATTGTTGGCTAATATAGGGTCTGGTTGATAGTTCTTATCACTTTTACCTTTTTTCTTCTTTTTTCTATGTTTATCAACTTTTCTCTTATTCTTCTTTTTCGACCATCCATTTTTAGGAGTTCCAAATGCTTTACTCTGAATTTTAGCATTCTGTTTACGCATACTTTTAGTATCGAATGTAGGACAGCTTGTTTGCTTTGTTCCCGCACAGGCACTAATTATTAATAATGCTGAAAATAGCATGACAAAATAAAATATATTGAATCTTTTAAACATAGTAAAGTAATTATGGAACGATTATTTTAAAGTCTTGTTGTTAAATAAATTCTAATTCAGTTAAAAAATTTGAAAAATCTTAATATATAATTCACTTTTACAATTTTCTGGAATGTACTTTCTTAGAATTTTAATGAGAATTACTCGTCTGGTTTTTCAGTAAATATTTATGCATGAAAAGATTTTTATTCGTTTTAAATATACTCATTTTTTCAATTTTATTTGCTGAAGCACAAGAAAGCGATATTGTTACAGAACATAGAGTTTATTCTTGTGTAGAAATAGATAATCCACCCAAAATTGATGCATTAATCGATGATATTTGGAATTCTGTTGAATGGGCTGAAGAGTTCACACAAGTTGAACCTAATCCGGGAGAAAAGGAAAATCAGGAAACTAAGGTTAAGTTAATTTATGATAACGATGCTTTGTATGTCTTTGCTGAATTAATAGAAAATGAAGAGATATTTGAATTTTTAAGCGAAAGAGATGACCCCGGAAATGCCGATTGGTTTGGAATTGTTATTGATGCTTATAACGAAGGAACAAATGGATTAGGTTTTTTTGTAACACCCTCAGGAGTTCAGTTAGATGCTAAATATGTAGGACAAGGTGAAGACTTCAATTGGAATGCTGTATGGACAAGTGCTGTAAGAGTTGAGGATAATAAATGGACTGTTGAAATGAAAATACCTTACGCCGCTTTAAGATTTCCTAATCAGGAAGAGCAAGAATGGGGTGTTCATTTCTGGAGAAATCGTAGAGTTAACAGAGAGTTAGATTCATGGAACCCTGTAAAACCTGAAATTGATGGCTTTCTGAATCAAGCTGGTGTGCTGAAAGGAATTAAGAATGTAAAGACTCCATTACGTTTACAGTTTTTCCCGTACATAACTTTGGGTTTAGATCATTTCCCAAATGAAAAAAAGTTTTTTAAAGATCTTACCCCGAATTTCAGTGTTGGAATGGATGTTAAATATGGAATCAATGATGCTTTTACTTTAGATATGACTCTTATACCTGATTTTTCACAGGTGCTTTCTGATGATTTTGTATTGAACTTATCACCATTTGAAGTAAGATTCAATGAGAATAGACAGTTTTTTACGGAAGGAACAGAATTATTCAATAAAGCAGGGTTATTTTATTCAAGAAGAATTGGTGGAACACCTGTTGGGTTTGGAAATGCCTATGAAAATCTAGCAGATAATGAAATAGTTTCAGATAATCCTTCTAGTAATCAATTACTGAATGCAACAAAAGTTTCCGGAAGAACACCCGGTGGACTGGGTATTGGGGTTTTTAACGCCTTTGAAGCGGGAACAGATGCAACAATTTTAAATACTGAAACAGAGGAAGAAAGAAAAGTAAGAACTTCTCCTTTTACCAACTATAATATTGTCGTTCTGGATCAGGATCTAAGTGGTAATTCTTCAATTACCATGACGAATACGAATGTTACTCGCTTTGACGATAACTTCTATAATGCCAATGTTATTGGGTTTAATTCAAGATTGAATGATCAAAATAATAAGTACAGCTTTCAAACTTCTTTAGCTTTGAGTCAGAAGAGTGGGGGAGAATTCGATAATCCGGAATTGGGTTATAAAGCAGGTATATCTTTAGGGAAAATCAGTGGTAACTTCCTCTACAGCTTTTATTATGGTTTGGAGAGCGATAAATATGATCCAAATGATCTTGGACTTTTATTCAGTCCGAATGAAAAGGTTTATTATGCCGATGTTGCTTATAATATTTACAAACCGTTTTGGAAGGTAAATAATTTTTATTCAAGTTTCTTTGTCGCTTATGAACGCTTATTTTCTCCGGATAAGTTCTCAAATTTTGGAATGGGCTTTAACCTTAGAACTACTACAAATAAGTTCTTAACTATGGGGACATTTTTTAATATAGAACCAATAGAAACATTTGATTTTTTTGAACCCAGAACTTTTGATTTTGAGACTTATTATCAATATCCAGTTAACTTTAGTTGGGGAGCTTTCATTTCATCTAACTACAGTAAACCATTTGCTTTAGATGTTAGTTGGAATTTCAGATGGTTCGATGAGCCTGGAAGATATGCACTTTCTGTAAATGTATCTCCTCGTTTCAGACCGAACTCTAAGTTGTTTATAGTTCCGCGTGTTAACTTTTATCGATCTATTAATGAAGTAGGATATGCAGGCAGTTTTGAAGAAGTTAGTGCTGGTATTCCTATGGGTATCAGAAATATTAAAACCATTACACCTATACTCGAAATGGATTATGTCTTAAATAATGCAATGATCATTAAAACGAGGGTTAGACATAATTGGACAACAACCAGATATGATAGGTTCGGTTATTTGAATGATGATGGTTGGTTGGATTTTGTGTCCCTGGAAAATGATCAAATGAATGTAAGGGATGTTAACTTTCATGCTTTTACTGTCGATTTGGTTTATCGATGGATATTCGCTCCGGGAAGTGAAATGACAGTCGTATGGAAAAATTCGATCGTAAGTAGTGAATTTGATTTAGAAGATAGATATGTTCGAAGTTTTGGAGATATGATCGATTCTCCTTTTCAAAAAGGTTTATCGGTGAGGATTCTATATTTTATGGATAGTGCTTTCTTTAACAAATTCAAGAAAAGCAAAGGCAAATCCAAAGTGTAAGAAAAATCTTCATTGTTGTCAATTTATTATCGAAGATGTTCAGTAGTTTAATGTTTAATTCATTATATTTGTACCATACCCCTTGATATAGTGCCATTTCATATTCCTTTTATATTTTTGTTTAACTTTCCATTTGTTGAAAAGTTTATTTAACTTGTTAAGTTTTTCAAAATCTTAGCCATTGTTAATAACCACTGTAGATTACTTCTTAGTTGTTTGTGTTTTCTGTTAATTATTGTTGATAACTGTTTGAGGTTTTAACACTTGATGTTAATTGAGTGTTAGGATGGTCATTGGTCTGTTTTTACTCTATGTCAATAACTAAAGCGCCCACTTTACTTCTTGTGATTTCTTAAAAATTTTCAGTTTTTTTACAGAACATTTATGTGTTAATCAGTTGATTAGAGCAAAATGATCTGTTCATTGAATTAATTTTTTACTTAATAATATCATTCAAATATGAGTAATTATCACTCGCCTGTTTTATTGAAGGAAAGTATCGATGCACTTGATATTTTAGATGATGGAATCTATGTTGATTGCACTTTTGGTGGTGGTGGTCATTCAAAAGTTATTCTTGATTCTCTTGGTTCTAATGGAAAACTTTATGCTTTTGATTGCGATGCCGATGCTCATGAAAATGCAATTGATGATCCAAGATTTACGCTTATATCTGCAAACTTCAGACATGTAAAAAGGTTCTTGAAATTAAATGGAATGAAACAAGTTAATGGTGTTTTAGCTGACTTAGGTGTTTCTTCACACCAATTCAATAAAGATATTCGAGGATTTTCTTATCGTTTCGATGCAGAGTTGGATATGCGAATGAATCAATCTGCTACTAAAGATGCGAAGCAGGTTTTAAATACTTATTCTGAATCAGACCTGGCAGATATTTTCTACTATTATGGAGATATCAGAGCTTCGAGGAAGTTAGCAAGAACTGTTGTTAATAATAGACCACTTAATTCAACATTCGACTTTAAAGGAATTGTTCAGACAATTAGTGCTGATGAAAAATTGTTGTCTCAGGCTTTTCAAGCCGTAAGAATTGAAGTGAATGAAGAAATGGAGGCTTTGAAAGAAATGATTCAGAGTTGCTCTGAAATTTTAGTAGAAGGAGGTAATCTGGTCGTAATTAGTTATCATTCAATTGAAGATAGAATAGTAAAAAATTATTTCAAAACAGGAACATTTAATGGTAGGCCTGAAAAGGACTTGTATGGAAATTATGAGCTTTTTTTCAAGCAAATAAATAAAAAAGTTATAGTACCAACAAATGAAGAAATAAAAATTAATAAAAGAGCACGGAGTGCAAAACTAAGAATAGGACAAAAATTATAGAATGCCCAGAAAACAACCCATAAGAAAGCCAAAACCTAAAAGTATTTCAAGAAAGATCAAAGGTATCAAACTACCCGATTCTACCTTCTTCTTCAATCAAATCTATTTCATTCTTTTTCTTTTCGGATTAAGTCTCATTTACATTTTTAACACACATCAGGCAAATAAAAGCAGGATGTCTATGCTGAAGCTTCAAGAGGAAATTAAATACTTGCGAGGTGAACATACTGCTTTGAAGGCACAATCTGTCGACTTATTTCGTCATTCGGTGCTTTTAGATGAGGTAAAGAAAATGGACTTAAGTTATTCTGATGAACCCTTAACTGTAATAAGCTATGAAAAAGAAGAATTTTAAAGAAGAAGTTTCCCGCAAAATATTTCTACTGTTTCTATTTATGATAGGAATTAGTCTGGCTATTTTTCTGAAGTCAACATATATAGTTTTTGCAGGGAAAAACACAGATAAAGCTAAGAATCACAGGGTTAAACTTGAAACGATCTCCGGACCAAGAGGGGATATTCTTGCCGATGATCATAGCTTACTTTCAACAACAATTACCAATTTCGATGCCTATATAGACATCAATGCTCCTGCTATTACAGAAACTTTCTTTAAAGAAAATATAGATTCACTGTGTTATTATTTAGATCAGCTTTTTCCAGCAAAATCTGAGAGTTATTTCAAAGAGTTGCTGGTGAAAACTAGAAAAAATAAAAAAAATCGATATCAATTATTGGCTAAAAGTCTTACGCACGAAGAAATGAGACAATTGAAAAAGTTTCCGATTTTTTCTAGAGGTAGATATAGAGGTGGATTGATAATAGAACCTCAGAATATTAGAAAAAAGCCCTTTAATTCTTTGGCAAAGAGAACATTAGGGGACGAGAAATATGTAAGAGCTGTAAACGATACAACCTTCAGAAAAAAATCAATAGGGATCGAAGGTTATTATAATGAATATTTGGAAGGGGAAAAGCGTTCTATATTAAAATATGTTGGTCCAGGGGGTAAGTTGATTCCATTGTATGATGCATCAGGAATGCCTGAAAGAGGTTTGGACATTCAAACGAGCATTAATGTTCATTTACAGGACATTACAGAAAAGGCGTTAAGAAAGCAATTGGAAACACACAAAGCTAGTCATGGTTGTGCAGTAGTTATGGAGGTGGAAACCGGTAAAATCAAGGCTATTGCTAATCTTTCTCGTTTAGAAAATGGTGCCTACGGAGAAACTTTTAATCATGCTATCGGAACAGCTTTAGCACCTGGTTCTACCTTAAAGTTGGCTAGCTTGCTGGCTTTGCTCGAAGAAAAGAATGTTAGTCTTAATGAGACAGTTAATATCGGAAATGGAACTGTTAAGTATTATAATAAAACACTTAGAGATTCGGGAGGGAAGCCCAAGAAAAGCATTCTGACGCTTAAAGAAGTAATCGAAAAATCTTCTAATGTTGGAACAGCAAAGTTTGTGTCTAAATATTTTGGAACTTCGGAAGGCGAAAAATTATTTACTGACAAATTATATAGCTTCTTCCTTGCTAATAAAACCGGAATTGATTTGAATGGAGAAGCTACTCCATTAATCAGAAATCCTGAAATGAGAGAGTGGTCAGGAATTTCATTGCCTTGGTTGTCAGTTGGTTATGAGTCTCTGCTCTCGCCAATTCAAATACTGGCATTTTATAATGCAATTGCCAATAAAGGAGAATATATGCAGCCATATTTGGTTACTAGTGTTCTTGAAAACGGAGATGTTTATTTAGAAAATAAGCCTCATAGCCTTGGGCGTATTTGCACAGAGGAAAACGCACTTACCGCACGAGATGTTTTAAAAGGAGTAGTACAAAATGGAACAGGTAGGAATATTAAACTTCCGCATGTTGAATTAGCTGGAAAAACAGGAACTGCTAAAATTTTAGAAAGTCGTTCTGGTTATGAACATTTGTATCAGGCTTCTTTTGCTGGATTTTTTCCCGCTGATAATCCAAAATACTCGTGTATTGTAGTTGTCAATCATCCAACAAGTGGTCAATACTATGGTAACTTGGTGGCTGCACCTGCATTTAAAGATATTGCCGAGCATTTTTATATGCATCGCGAAACACCTACTGTTCATTTCGAGGAAACAATATACGCGCAAACCAAACCTGATAATCCAGATTGTAAGACAGGTTTAACTTCAGATCTTGAGATTTTATTGACTGATATTGATGTGAAACATCAGAGTTATGCTGATGGAATTTGGTCTATAGTTCAAAATGAAACCAATCAATTGGCGCTCAGAAATAGATTTATTCTTACTGGCAAAGAGGTGCCCAATGTAAGAGGTATGGGATTGAAAGATGCACTTTATATACTCGAAAATAAGGGTTTTGAGGTTGAAGTTGATGGGGCAGGTAAGGTGTCTGCGCAATCGATGAAACCAGGAGATAGATATTCAAACGGTGATAAAATTAAGATAACGCTGAAAATATAGATTTGAAGAACCTTAATGACATATTATCAGGTATTAATTTACTGGGGACAAGAAATGAAGGTCTTGTGTCAAGTATTAATGAACTTCATTTTGATTCTCGTAAAGTAAAAGATACAGATGCTTTCTTTGCGTTAAAAGGTGTTTCTGTAAATGGTCATGATTTTATAAGTTCAGCTATTGAAAATGGTGCTAAAGTTGTCTTTTATGAAGAAGAAGGTGCTTATTTAGATAATAACGAAGTAATATTCTTTAAAGTAAAAAATGCCTCTATTGCCTTAGCTAAAGCAGCTGCTAATTTTTATGATCATCCATCTGAAAAGTTGAATTTAATAGGTATAACAGGTACCAATGGTAAAACAACCACAGTTACACTATTGTATAACCTCTTTACAGAAATGGGAGAAACCTGTGGTTTGATTTCTACTGTGAATTACCTGATAGGCGAAAAGGTATATCCATCAACACACACTACTCCAAATGTGCTGAAGTTAAATCAGCTTTTAGCTGAAATGTATGAGGCAGGTTGTACAAGTGTGTTTATGGAGGTTAGTTCTCATGCCATTCATCAAAATAGAATTCAAGGGCTGAAATTTAAAGGCGGAATTTTTACAAATATTACACACGATCATTTAGACTATCATAAAACTTTCCACGCATATATTCACACTAAGAAGGCTTTTTTCGACTCGCTGCCTAAGAGTGCTTTTGCACTAACCAATATTGATGACAGGAATGGTGAGATCATGTTACAGTCCTGTAATGCAAGCAAATACACTTATGCACTTAAATCATTAGCAGATTATAAGGCTAAAATTTTAAGCCATTCTATGGAAGGTTTAGAGCTTGATTTTAATGGGAAAAGCTTCTTTACCAACATTGTTGGTGTGTACAATTGTTATAATCTGTTAGTAACTTATGCGGTGGCTATGCTACTTAATAAAAATAAAGAAATAACTTTAAACTTGTTAAGCAAAATAGTCGGAGCTAAAGGTCGATTTGAGACAGTTAAAGATAGCTTTTCAAACAAAATAGCAATAGTCGATTATGCACATACAAGTGATGCTTTAGAGAAGTTGTTAAATGCCGTAAATGAAGTGAAAAATAGAAACCAAAATATCATTACAGTTATAGGTTGTGGGGGTGATCGAGATAAGAAAAAAAGACCGTTGATGGCTAAAGTTGCCGTGCAATTGTCTGATTATGTTGTTTTTACAAGCGATAATCCACGTACAGAAGATCCGGAAGCTATTCTCGATGATATGTATGAAGGTGTGCCGGCAGGAGTAGATGACGTTGTGTTCAGAGAAGCTGATCGCAGGCTTGCGATAACAAAAGCGATCGCTATTGCGAAAAGCGATGATTTAGTTGTTGTTGCAGGAAAAGGACATGAAGATTATCAAGAGATTAACGGGGTTAAGTATCCCTTTGATGATGTTCAGATTTTAAAGCAAATATTTAAAAATAATTAATAAGAGTTTAGCGAGTTTTTTATGTTTTATCATCTCTTTACATATCTGGATAAAATGTACAATTTGGCAGGTGCCAGCTTGTTTTACTTTATTTCTTTCAGAGCAGTTTTGTCTATCATTATTGCGCTGATTATTAGTTGGTTGTTTGGAGGTAGATTAATTAATCGTTTAAACAACTTACAAGTAAAAGACGAAGTTCGTAAGCTTGGATTGGAAGGTGAAAATCAAAAGTCTAAGACTCCGACTATGGGGGGGCTTATCATTTTGGCCGCTATTCTGATTCCAACTATACTGTTGAGTAATTTTTCCAATGTTTATATATGGTTAATGGTTGGTGTTACCATTTGGTTAGGACTTATTGGTTTTGCTGATGATTATATCAAAGTTTTTAAGAAAGATAAAGGCGGACTTCGAGCAAGGTCTAAACTTATTGGTCAATTAGGCTTGGGTTTGATCGTTGGAGTTACCTTGTATTTCAATAGTGATGTTATTGTTAGGAAGAATATTTCCAAAAACCCTGATATTAATATTTGTAATCAGGTGAATTCTTTTGAACGATTTGATGCAGCAACCCAAACTATGCATACACTTGTTGACGATAAGGTTGCTCACAGTTATATGCCTTTTCTGAAAACACACACTTTCGATTATTCATGGTTTCTTAAATTCATGGACAATCCTTCTGATTGGGCATGGATCATTTATATACCTGCTGTTATGCTGATCGTTACCTTTATTTCAAATGGTTGCAATTTAACCGACGGTCTGGATGGTTTGGCAACAGGAGTTTCACTTATAGTCATGGTTGCGTTGCTGTTAATAGCATACATGACTGGTAATTATATAGTTTCAGATTATTTGCATTTATTGCACCTGCCCGGTACAGGCGAATTAGTTGTTTTTTGTGCAGCAGTTTTAGGGGCTTGTGTAGGATTTATGTGGTACAATGCCAATCCGGCTCAAGTGTTTATGGGCGATACCGGATCGCTTGCCTTAGGTGGTATAATTGCTTCTTTGATCGTAATTCTAAGATTAGAGCTATTAATTCCTTTATTGTGCGGGATTTTTATAATTGAAAACCTGAGCGTTATGATTCAGGTAGGCTATTTTAAATATGCAAAAAGAAAGCACGGAATAGAATATGCACGAAATAATCGTGTATTTCTCATGTCTCCCTTACATCATCACTACCAGAAAAAAGGAATGTCAGAAGTGAAAATAGTTGTTAGATTCTGGATCGTTCAAATTATGTTGATCGCACTTTTTTTCTTAATACTTAAAATTAGATAATTGAGTAAAAATGTAGTCATACTTGGTGGTAAAGAGAGTGGTGTAGGCGCAGCTATACTAGCACTAAAGCAAGGATTCGAAGTTTTCGTTTCTGATGCTGGGCAGTTGACACAAGATTATCTGAATGAATTGAACGATCATGGTATTAAGTTCGAACAAGGAAAGCATTCTATAGATCAGATCATGCAAGCTTGTGTGGTTGTTAAAAGTCCGGGAATTCCTGATTCAGCCAAAATAGTAAAACTAATACGACAAGCAGATATTGAAATTATTTCTGAAATTGAATTTGCTTACAGAGCTGTTGCTGAAGAAAGTAAAATATTGGCAATTACCGGAAGTAATGGCAAAACAACTACTACAATGTGGTGTAAACACATTTTAGATAATGCAAACATCGATGCTGTAATGTGTGGTAATATCGGACATAGTTTTTCAAGAGCCGTGGCTGAAAAAAAAGCCAACGTTTATGTGGTAGAAGTAAGCAGCTTTCAATTAGATGATATCGTTGATTTTTGCCCTGATATTGCTATACTAACGAATATTACTCCCGATCATTTAGATCGCTACGATTATAATTTTGATAATTACATTGCTGCAAAATTCAAGATCGTTAAAAACCAAAAAGAACATCATGCATTCATTTACAATGCAGATGATGAAGTTATAAATAATTATCTCGCTACCATAAACACCAATATGCAACAATACACTTTTTCGCTAAATAGTGATAAGCGTACCACTGCATATACTTCTGATGAACTTATTCATTTTAAAACCCGTGAAAACAAACTAACTATGGTAATCAAAGATTTAGGTATTGCTGGTTTGCATAATGTGCAAAATGCAATGGCCGCAGGAATTTCTTCACAATTGCTGAACGTTGATAGTGCAGCGCTTAGGAACTCACTCTCAACTTTCTCAAATGTTGAACACCGTATGGAAAAAGTTAAAACCTACGAAGGGGTAACTTTTATTAATGATTCAAAGGCAACAAATGTCAACTCTGTGTGGTACGCACTCGAATCGATAGATACTTCAATTGTCTGGTTAGTTGGCGGTGTAGATAAAGGAAACGATTATGAACTGTTGAAGCCTTTAGTGATCGATAAAGTCGGTGCTATTATTTGCATTGGGAGTGAAAACTCTAAAATTAAAAATGAATTTAAAGGTCTGGTACAGCACATCGTTGAAATTCCTGATATGAATATTGCAGTTACACACGCATTCGATATTTCAGAACCCAACGGAGTAGTATTGCTTTCTCCAGCATGCGCTAGCTTCGATTTTTATAAGAATTACGAAGATCGTGGACATCAATTCTCAAGAGCCGCTATCAGAGTAAGAAGAAAGTCTGAAAGAGTATAAAAACATGACGGCATATTTGAAAAATATCAAAGGTGATAAATGGATATGGGGCATTATCGTTTGCCTTGCTGCATTTTCATGCCTTGCTGTTTACAGTTCTACTTTTACATTGGCATTCAATGATAAAAGTACTGCTGAAATGCTGCTTGCCGAACATTTAATACATTGGATAATTGCTATTGTGGCAATGGTCGTTGCACATTTTATTCACTTCAGACATTACGTGTGGTTGGTATTCCTGCTTGCTGTTCTGTATCCTTTGCTTATATATACAAGCTTTTTTGGAGCGGAATTAAATGACGCACAACGCTCGATTCGCCTGATGGGGATTGTTTCTTTCCAGCCCGCTGATTTAGCAAAGTTAGTATTGGTGGTTTATATGGCCTATTATATTTCTAATAACCAAAACGTTATTAAAGATTTTTTCAGAGGTTTCATCCCTTTGTTATTACCTTCTTTACTGGCGGCCTTTATGATCGTTTCAGAAGATTTATCTACTGCAACGCTAATTGTAGGAATTTCTGTATTGATGATGTTTATAGGTCGTGTTGCGCTAAAATACATTGCTGGCTTTGTTTCTCTGAGTGTCGGATTTTTGCTTCTAGGAGCAGTTATACTTTACAATACGCCTGATGAATTGCTAAGTAGTGGAAGAACGGCAACCTGGAAGAGTAGAATTGTAAGTTTTGTTGATGCTGATGTGCAGAGTTTTCAGGCTTATGAAGCAGAAAAGGCGATTATAAATGGGGGCTTTACCGGCTTGGGTCCAGGACAAGGCGTTCAAAAGAATTATTTGCCTCACCCTTATTCCGATTATATATACGTTGTTATCATAGAAGAATATGGGATAATTGCAGGTGGACTATTTGTGCTATTCTTGTTCCTTTTATTATTCTATCGCACCATGGTCATATTCACATATACTAAAAATAATTTCGGAGCATTGCTGGCGGTGGGCTTAGGCTTATCACTAGTCTGTCAGGCGCTGATGAACATGATGGTGAATGTGGGCTTAGGGCCCGTAACAGGTATTCCTATGCCTTTTGTAAGTATGGGAGGTACTTCACTTGCTTTTTCTGGCTTGTCGGTAGGAATCATTCAAAGTGTAAGTCGTTACGGACGACAGAGAAAAACTAAACAAAGAATTATCAGAAAAAACTTTAATCCAAGAATTGCAGTCTCGTAAGAACATACAAGTCATAATTTCTGGTGGTGGAACAGGTGGGCATGTTTTCCCTGCGATTGCCATAGCTCAGGCGCTTAAAAGTCTGAAGCCGGATATTAATATTCGGTTTGTGGGAGCTATTGGTCGCTTGGAAATGGAAAAAGTGCCAAAGGCTGGTTATGAGATAGATGGTCTTTGGATAGATGGTTTTAAAAGAAAAAAGATCTTAGCTAATTTATTGCTTCCTTTTAAGCTGTTTTCTAGTTTGTTCAAAAGCTTTTTACTTATTAGAAAATATAGACCCGATCTTGGTATCGGTGTTGGTGGTTACGCTAGCGGTCCTTTCCTTAAAGTAGCTACTTCAATGGGCGTTCCTGTTCTTTTACAAGAGGCAAATGCCTTTCCTGGAATGACCAATAAATTATTGGCAAATGGGGCTGACAAGATTTGTGTAGCCTACGATGGAATGGAGCAATTTTTCGACACTTCTAAGATTATTTTAACCGGGAATCCGGTTAGGTCGTCTTTTAGTGATATAGATAAAATTGAAAAATCTGAAGCTTTTGATCATTTCAGTCTGAAAAGTGATAAGCCGGTAGTTTTTGTTACTGGTGGAAGTGGCGGAGCAAAGCCAATGAATGAGGCTGTAGTAGAAAATTATGAGGCTTATATCAAAGCAGGTATCCAAATCATTTGGCAATGTGGTAAAGTATATCTGGAAAAATACAGAAAATATAATAGTCCTGAGAAAGGAATAATTGTTCTGGACTTCATAGATAGAATGGATTATGCCTATGCTATATCAGACCTGATTGTTTCTAGGGCAGGAGCATTATCGATTGCAGAACAACAAACTGTTGGGAAAGCAGTGATACTGGTGCCTTCTCCTTATGTAACTGAAGACCATCAGACTAAAAATGCAGAAGCATTGGTAGCTGTAAATGCAGCCAGAATGATTAAGGATAAAGAGTTAAGTTCAAAATTGTTCAACACGATCAATGAACTTATTCAAGATAGTGATGAAAGAAATTTATTAAAAGAAAATATGAAGTCCCTTGCTTCTGATAATGCAGCAGAAAGAATAGCTAAAGAAGCATTACTTCTAATTGAAAATGAATAATATCAATAACATATCAAAAGTATATTTCCTAGGAATAGGAGGAATTGGCATGAGTGCTATTGCTCGTTATTATCTGGATAAAAAGGTACTTGTTTATGGTTATGACAAAACACCTTCTAAGCTCACAGGAAGATTAGAAGAGGAAGGGGCTATTATTCATTATTCTGAAGATATAGATCAAATTCCTTCTGATATAGATTTGGTGATATATACACCTGCTATACCAGATAGTAATATAGAATTCCAGTATCTGAAAACTACTGATATTCCGGTAATTAAAAGAGCTAAAGCCTTAGGTTTATTAGCAAACGATTCTTTTGAAATTGCTATTGCTGGTTCACATGGTAAAACAACATTAACATCAATGATTGCTCATGTTCTTGTAGAAACCGGAATGGAAACTACAGCGCTTATCGGTGGAATCTGTAAAAATTTCGATGCGAATTATATCAATACTGGTGATAAATATTTTGTAGTTGAAGCAGATGAGTATGACCGGTCTTTTCATCAATTAATGCCACAGCTAGCTGTTGTTACAGCAATAGATAATGATCATTTAGAAGTTTATCCAACTAAAACTGATGCTTTTAATGCTTTTGCACTCTTTGTTAACCAGATTAAACAGGAAGGAAGGTTAATTATTTCGACGACTATAGAGGAGTGGGAAAGTATAGCGCCAAGCACAGAAACGATAGGGTATCACCTCATTGCAGGTGATGCCCATTATCGTTCTGATGATCTGAAAATTTATAATGGAGCGTACCACTTTTCAATTTCAGGACAAAATTGTGTCTTGAATATGGGTGGAAAACATAATGTTGAGAACGCAATTGCCGCTTTTGCAGTGGCAGATCAACTCGGAATCCCTAAAGTGGAAATTGCAAACGCGTTATCCACATTCAAAGGAATTGAAAGAAGATTTGAATACATCATAAGAACAGATGAGTGTGTTTTAATAGATGATTATGCTCATCACCCTGAAGAAATTTCACAACTTGTAGCTTCGGTTAAAGAGCTTTATTCTAATATGAATATTAAGCTGATATTTCAACCGCATTTATACTCAAGAACACAAAAACTAGCAGAAGAATTTGCTGCTTCATTATCTGAAGTTGATGAGGTTGTTTTAATGGATATATATCCCGCTCGTGAATTGCCAATAGATGGAGTTGATTCTCAATTGATTGATAATCAGCTTGTTAATTCAAGTAAGGTGATTTATAATGTAGGCAATATTGAAACTTGTCTGAATGCACAAGATGAGGTTGTTTTAATTGTTGGGGCTGGTGATATCGGAACTTGTGTTGAAAAGATCAAATCGAAATTAATTGAACTAAAGTCTATTGATAATAACTTAATAAGTGCTTCCTGAATCAATGAAAAAGATAATAACATATCGTAATTTAAGTGCTTTATTTTGTAAAGCTTTAGTGGTTTTTTCTATAATCACTTTCTTTTCAGCAGGAATTATCTCTGAACATGATATTGAAATGGATAAAGTGAAAATCTCTGTGGATAACGATCAGGGAAATCGCTTTGTTGATGAAAATGTTGTTAAAGATTTGTTTATTTCTTATATGGGTGGAAAACACATTTCTACAATTAAAAATATCAACTTAGCTAGCCTGGAACAAGTCCTTGAAAGTGAACCGCACATACATCAGGCAGAATTGTATGTTTCTATGTTGGGTGATTTACATATTGATATTGAGCAGCACAACCCGGTTGTCCGTCTAATAGATAAGTTGGGTAAAAGTGTTTACATAACTGAAAAAGGACACGAGATTCCGGTTTCGAAAACTTTTACTGCTAGAGTACCGGTTGCAACAGGCAACTATCTAGCTGTAAATAAACAAGCTAAAAATAATGTTTTAGCCTTAGCACAGAAAATTAATGAAGATGATTGGTTTTTTGCTTTAACACAGCAAATACTGGTTGATGAAGATGGACAATTATCTGTAATTCCTGTTGTTGGTGATTTTGTGATTGGATTTGGAGACGGAATTAATCTAGATGCAAAACTAAAGAGGCTGAAAGCTTTCTATGTAAAAGGACTTAACAATGGAATTGGTTGGGATAAATATTCCAAAATACATGTTGGCTTTGATAAACAAGTTGTTTGTACGAAAAAATAAATTTGAAAAGATAAACTGAACCTAAAAAAACTATTCTATGAAACATTCAATAACAGCAATTGATATAGGCTCTAGCAAAGTGTGTGGTGTTAGCGGTTTCGTTGACCCTGAAGGTACGTTACATGTTAGTTCTTGTTACGCTGTAACCAGCACAGGTGTAACAGAGGGAGTAATTACTAATATGGAAGCAACGACGAAGTCCATTAAAAAAGTGATTACTGAATTGGAGTACGAAAATGGTGGAAGAACTATTGATAGTGTTTACATTGCAATCTCGGGGAGAAAACTGAATGTTATTGAACGAGAGGAAATGCACATTCGTGCAAATCATCATACAGAAATTACATCTGAAGAATTAGATCGTTACATTAACGAGTTAAATAATATTTATCTTCCGAATGATGAAGTTATTGTAGATATAATTCCTATGGGTTATCAGCTGGATGGAGGAGTGTTATATGCTGAAAAACCAATCGGTTTAGATTGTCGTGAGATCAAAGGACGTTATAAGATCGTTACTTGTGAACAAAGAGCTTTTCACTATTTGGAACGTTGTTTAAATAAATGCGGTTTAAATATAGCCGGCAAAGTATTGAGTGCCGAAGCTGCAGGATGGGCATGCCTTAATAAAGAAGAACGTAATGCAGGCGCAGCAGTTATTGACATTGGATCGAATATGACCGATATTTCTTTCTTTAAAAAAGGCTTATTAGTCGATGTTCAGGTATTGCCGATTGGCGGTGAAATTATCACATCAGATATTTCTAAAGGTTGCCGTTTAATATTTGAACAAGCTGAAATGCTTAAAATAGGTTATGGTTGTGCTACTGTTAATGAAGAGCAAAAATTAGCAAGAGTTAAAATAGAAGGATTCAATGAAAATGATATCAGAGAAATTTCTTTCTTTAACTTAGCACAAATAATCAAAGCCAGAATGGATGATATTTCTGGTTTGGTAGATGAAGTAATTACTCAATCAGGACTAAGAAGAGAATTATTAGCTGGATTGGTTATTACCGGAGGAGCTTCAAAAATGGTTGGAGCAGTTGATAACTTTGCTGCTCAAACTGGATTGAATATAAGAAGTTCTAACCAACAAGTAAGAACACAATATAAACCTTCTACTCAGGTTTCAGATAAATTAGATGCTTCTTACACAGTTGCTTTAGGTACATTAATTAAGATTGCGAATGGTATAGCAAAATCAATTCATAAAAGTAAAGTCGAAGATAGAGGAGGAGAGCTTCCTGTTTTGCCTCCGCTGAACGATGACGAAGTGAACGATTTGTACGATAATGATGATTTACAAATTGAAGAAACTAATAATAAAGAAAATATTTTTGTTAGACTATTCAACTATTTTAAACCAAAATCTGAAGAAGAAGAATTCGAATACGAAGAAGAATCTTTAGGATAACCCTCGAAAACTTTTTATTAAAAAACGATAAACTATGGAATTTGTTATGAACGAAAAACTCAACTCGCTTATTAAAGTAGTAGGTGTTGGTGGTGGTGGCTGTAATGCCGTTGACCACATGCATGAAAAAGGAATTGTTGGTGTTGATTTCATTATCTGTAATACAGATATTCAAAGTCTTGAGAGAAGTAAAATTAACAACAAAGTTCAATTAGGTGAAAAAGGATTAGGCGCTGGAGCTAAACCTGAAATGGGGGCCAATGCAACACGTGAAACCCTTAACCAGATCTTAGATATGTTAGACGAAAATACTAAAATGGTTTTCGTTACCGCTGGTATGGGAGGTGGAACCGGAACAGGTGGTGCACCGATCGTAGCCGAAGAATGTAAAAAACGTGGCTTGTTAACGGTAGGTATTTGTACTACTCCGTTTGAATGGGAAGGTCCTAGCCGTCGTGAAAATGCCATGAACGGTATTAAATCGATGCAGGAACATGTGGATACATTGATCATTATTTCTAATGATAAATTAGAAGAGATGTATGCAGATATCGATATGGATGATGCATTCATGAAAGCCGATGATGTTTTAGCTACCGCTGCTAAAGGTATTGCCGAAATTATTACCATTGGTGGTAAAGTAAATGTTGACTTCGAGGATGTATTCACTGTTATGGAAAATAGTGGTGTAGCAATTATGGGGACAGGTTATGGTTCTGGTGAAGGAAGAGCTATGAAAGCTGTTAAAGAAGCCTTGGATTCTCCATTATTAAATGATAATGATATTGTTGGTTCTAAGAAAATATTATTGAATATCACTTACGGTTCAACCGGATTTAAGATGAGTGAATTCAATGAAATCAGCCGTTATGTTCAGGCTGAAGCTGGTGGAAATGCAGATATTATCTGGGGACGTTGTAAAGATGAGGCTTTAGAAGATAATCTGAAAATTGTTTTGATCGCTACAGGTTTTGAAGGGAATCAGGACAAACTTTGGAATCCTAAACCAGAGGTAACAGATTATATCTTAGACACTAAAAGAATAATCAATTCTGACCTTGATCTGGATAATAATCCTTCTCCAACGGTTATGAAAGATGATTTTTATACTAAAAAACCTGCAGATAACAATAATTCAGGAGGTGGACGAATAAAAACTTTTGATCTTACAGGAGGAAGTTACGATGATGCAATGCGTCAGATTCGTGAGAATAAAGATAACAACAATATCAATAATTCTATTAATGAAGAAGCATTAGCTGAGCAGACTTTAGCAGAAAATGAACAGCCGGAATATTTGAATTCTTCAAGTGACAGAAGTGAGAAATTGCAAAAATTAAACTTCATGACTCGTCCAGATCATGCCAATTTAATTAAGCAAAAAGCTGATTATCTGAAACAAAGAACCGCTTTTGAAGCGAAGAATGTAGAATTTGAGAAGACTTTATCTTCCAATCAACATCATGTAAGTAATACTTCTGTTGATATGGACGAAGAAGGAGAATTGAAATTCAAGAAAAATAAATTCTTACATGATCGTCCTTGTTAAGATCATGTAAGAATAAAATAAAAGAGAGAGTTTATCCAGTCTCCCAGACTGAGATAAGTAGTTTTAGTTTCCTGCCCTTATAGAGAGGGGGCAGGTTTTTTTATGCAATCAAGTACAAATGTAGCAATACTGCGTCTATGTCAAAATTGTTTTAAACTTTCTTCCATTGCTGGTCGCCTGACCAGCAATTTTTAAATAATCATTTATTGTTGCTTTAATTGTATTATTGATTATCCCAAATATCAGTCCAACTTTGCCAATTCGCCTTTTAAATAATTAATTGTTGCTATCGAAGTTGGATCTAATTTTCTTAACTCAGCTAAGTGAAGCGAAATCCAATCACCGATATAGGCCATATAAAGCATTTGAAGGATCTTACTTCCGCCATTTACGTTTATCTCATAAATCTTTGGCACTAATTTACTCACCACTTCTTTAGTAAGTTCGAATCTTTTAAGCGTTCTGTTGAATACATCAGCAGTTTCAAAAAAGAAAGGTGCTATTTTCGGATATTCATCTTCCCAACCCAAAATTTCATTATGGTTCATTTCGGGAATTATATGATGCCAGCAAAGTAACTTTGAATTCTCATTGATTTGTTGTCTCCATCTCACAACTAAAGATTCATAACCATCAGGGGCGTATAAAACGATAGTCTTGTCAACTACTTCTTCAGCAATTCCTAAAGCATTTTTGTCAATTGTATCTCTGTTTTCTTCTAATAATTCAATGGTGTCTTCTAAGTCTTCAATAAATTCACTGTCAATGAACCCAAAATGATTTAAAGTGAATAATTGCTGAACTAAAGAGTATCCCATACAAGCCCTAGGAGGCATTCCACCCGGAATTTTAATAATTCCAAAATTATGCTCCTCGGCTAATTCGGCCAACTTACCGCCAGAAGAAATAGCACTTATCAATGCACCTTTTGCAATTGCTTTATCAAGTGCTGCTAGTGTTTCTTCAGTGTTTCCTGAATAAGAAGAAACGATAAATAAGGTATGTTCATCTACCCAACTTGGTATGTCATAATTCTTATTTACTGTAAATGGAACAGACAATTGATCGCCAACCATATCATAAACCATATTGGCTCCAATTCCAGAACCACCTAAGCCAGAAACAACGATATTTCTGATCTCTCTGTCAGTTTTCGGCAATTTAGCTTTTTGTCCAATTTCAATTGCTTCTTCCAATTGCTGAGGAAAACGGATAATTAAATCTCTCATTACATTTCATTTTTGAGAAGGCAAATATAAATTATACTGAAATATGCAGAGAGTGAAATTCATGCTATACTATTTCACTAAGGCATAAATATCCGTAGGATTCTCAACCAACATTGCTTTATCGCCTTTTATGGCTATTGGTGCTTTAATTAAATTGGGATTATTTATAATGATATTCAGCCAACTTTCCATAGTAAAATCTCTACCTCTGATATTAGACTGATAATAAGGATCAGCTTTGTTCAGTAACGATTTTGGAGGTACTTCCAATTTGTTCAATATCGATTTCATTAATGTTGGGGTAGGAGGGTTTTTATCGAAAGAAAACGACTTAACATGTCCGACCAAAGATTGAGCATGAGCAACTGTTTTCTTTGCTGAAGAAGAGTTAGGATTGTAGTAAATTAACATTTCATTTTCTGCAGTTTTCATAAGCTTGTAATTTTGGTACTTTCTAAAGATAAGGCATTTTGTTTAACTTTACCAGATGGATAAAATTCAAAAAGATACACTAAAGGAAAAAATAATAGAAGAAATACACGCTGTTAAAGAACAAATCGAGGAGCTTAAAGAGTTAACCAAACCCATAAAACCTGAGAATTCTTTAGGTAGAATTAGCAGAATGGATGCCATAAATAATAAAAGTATTAATGATCGTGGATTGCGAATGGCGAAAATGAAATTGACTAAACTGGAAATGGCATTATCAAAAGTTGATGAACCGAATTTCGGTCAGTGTTCGCGTTGTAAAAACAATATTCAGGAAATGCGTTTGATGCTTATGCCGCAGAGTACACTTTGTGTCAGATGCGCGAGATAATTACATTGAATGATAAATGATGGTTGATGAACGATCACTCATCAACCACCAATCATTACTCATGATAATTGCATTGGAACTTCCATTAACAAAATTCTAGCTTCAGAATTAGAATTGATATTAATAGCATCAGTATCCCAAATACCAAATCCATCTCGTTTGCTTAAATTCTGATTCTCTATAGTAACCTCTCCATCAAGAATAAAAGCATAAATCCCATTACGCTTATCTTTCAGTTCATATTTTGAAGAACAGCCAGCTTCAAAGTTACCTAAATGGAACCAGGCATTTTGATGAACCCAGACACCATCATCATCTTGATTTGGTGAAAGAATCTGAAAAAAGTTATTTTTCAAATCGAAATTTTTCAAACTGATCTGATCGTAGCGAGGTTTCACATCTCTTTGATTGGGAAACATCCAAATTTGTAAAAATTTTACTTCTTTATTGGTATTCTTATTTTTCTCACTGTGGTAAATTCCAGTTCCGGCACTCATCACCTGTACATCACCCTCTTTAATGATCGCAACATTTCCCATGCTGTCTTTGTGTTCCAGGTCGCCTTCTAACGGAATCGAAATGATTTCCATATTGTCATGTGGATGTGTGTTGAAACCCATTCCACCAGCTACTACATCATCATTCAAAACACGCAGAACACCAAAATTCATTCTTTCTGGATTTCTGTAATTCGCAAAACTGAAAGTGTGGTGTGAATCCAACCACCCATGATTAGCATGCCCCCTTGTACTTGCTTTGTGTAATACCGTTTTCATAGTCTTTTCTTCAATATTTGGTAAATGATTAAATCCCACTTGCTCGATCATTTCGTCGTAAGTGCTTTTTTCTTCTTGCTTGGCATTAACGATTTTATTACCCGCAATAACGCCCAATGAGCCAAGAACCGATTTTTTCAAAAATTTCTTTCTGTTCATTTTAACAATATTTGTTGTAACAAATATAGGCTAATGAATATTAGTTTTCAAGTTTTTTTAATATTATATGCTTTATCAGGAAAGTAGAGGTAATGAATCCAAAGGCTTCCCTGTGTTTTGAATGCTAGTATTTATATATGAGTTTTAATTATATTTTTTCATATCATCCAATTTTCCTCTCCGTATGGAATGGATTGTTCTTTTATAGTATTTCCTTTACCGCCGTTAAGTTTATCATCTTCCCATTTCTGAGGGTTGTTGATGATATATTGTGTAATTCTCCTGAAGGCGTTTTCGTTGCGGATGATGTGTTCCCAATAATTTCGTTGCCAAATAGATTTAGATAAATCTATCGTTGGGGCGAATAGCGATTCGTCTGTTTGAGGTGATTTGGTTGGGGCGAATAGCAATTCGCCCGTACGGGGAGGAAATTTTTCCGATTCGCCCTTATTTGGGGATTCGGTTGGGGCTAATTTGGTTGTTGGGGCGAATAGCGATTTGCCCGTACGAGGAGGAATTTTTTCCAATTCGCCCGTAAGGGAATTGCGAATTATTTCCTTTATTTTTTTTGTGGTTGCGCCTTTAAAGCCTCTTATGATTGCGCCGATGGTATGAGATGGAGATCGAAATTTTCCTTGTTGTTTTTCTTTGGTTTTTATAGGATAATCAATTTGAATAATGCAATGAAAATGATTCGGCATAATGATGTATTCACCTAGTGTAATGTTTTTTCTTATCTCAGGTGTTTTTTCCCATTCTTCCTTGATTATAGCCCCAAAATGATTGAGCTGCATTTGTCCACTTTCTATGTTTCCGAATAAGCAAGTTCTATTTTGTACACAAAGGGTAATAAAATATCGTCCGGCCTGCGAATAATCGTAGTCTTTCAAGCGTATAGAACGTCGTTTGTGATATTTAGGATTGTAGTTACTCATAGATAGTTTTTTATTTTACCTGTTTCTAATTTTTTGAACAACAATAACTTTTACTATTCTTTAAAAAGTCAGTTTTAAAATTATTAATCATTAGACTTTAAAACGATTTTTTTTCATACAATTATTTTACAGTGTACAGACGTAGCATTGCTACGTCTCTATCAAAAATCGTTTTAAATTTTATTTATCACCAATCACTTATAATTTCTTTCTACATTACTTTACTAAAAAACTGCAACAGTATTCCTTGCTTAAAACCAAGCTTCAAATTAAGTTTTTGCATAGGACTATTTTCTATATTTCTTGTTAAGATTTTATTTATACCGTAAGATTTTGCAAAAGCTATTGTTCTGACTTTAAGTGCAGTTGCAATTCCTTTCCTTTTGTAAGATGGTAAAACACTGGTTGTTCCAACCCAAAGCAAGTCATCAAAGAAGGTGTCTTTCCACAGCGAACTTATTCCCACATAAACACCTTCATCAAGAGCTATAAATTGAGCTTCAGGCAAAAAGTTTGGATTTTCAAACATTTCAGCATACTCGGCTATACTTAAAGGCTCAGAATCTGTTTCATCTGAAAGATCTTTCTGTATGGATGTTTCTAGTTTATAGAGTTTTTTCATCCAATTAATATCATTCTTTTGCAATTCTTTCAAGGTGGAGATCTTAATACCAGATTCTGTAACTTTTTGCGTGTAATTTTTAAATAGTTCTAATTTGAAATTTGTCACATTCAGCTCTGAATAGCGTTTAGGGTTTGCATGTTGTTTAAAGCCTTTCTTTAATAAAAAATTAAGCTTATAGGCATGCTCTCCAAAGATTTCTGTCTTAAGTTCAATAAGATGATCTTCCCCTAAGTTTGAAAGTAAATGATTATACATCAGTTCGTCTAAGCCTTTGTTTATAAAGGCATGATCAATGCAGTAAGTAATGAAGTATTTTCCGGGTTCATCAAACAACCCTTTCTTACTTATAATGCCTGTTGCAATAATTTTTTTTCCTTTGTTTGTTTTTATTTCTCCAATGTATCGACGATAAAATTCTTTAGAGTTGCGATTATCATCATTGGTTTTCCATATTGTAATTGTAGAGGGTAATCCTGATCTGTCTTGGTTGAATAGTTTAACAATAGCTGAATAGTCAGTGTCTGTTGGCTCAAAAGGTCTAATAGAAAAATTGTCGGGGTTCATCTCAATTTTATTCATGTTTTATTTCAAAACAACCAGCTTCTTCTTAATTATCCTATCTTTTATTTGAACTTTCAGAAAATATATTCCTGAATGTAGAACACTTACATCAAATGTGTTTTTACTATTTTGTTCTACCTGAAACCTGTTTCCGGCTGTATCAAACAATCCTATAAGATTAAATTCTTTTTCACAATCAATAGAAAAATAATTTCGGGCTGGATTAGGGTAAATATTAATATCTTCTTTGTCAATGTTTGAGTTAAGATTTGTCATAGTCCAGCCACAATCATCTGCAAGGTAAAAATCTCCATTTGAAAATGAATGTTTAAATTCATTATAAGGAATACTTTCAAGTTCAGAATTAATAATACCTTTCACTAACCCATCTTCAAAAATCAAAGAGACTATTCCACAATCCAAAAGCTCTAAATCACCTTCTTTTTGTTCTGAAGATGTTCTTTCATAAGATTCTAAAATTGATAAGTTAAGTATGTATTGATTTCCAACATTGAATGTTTCTAATGATTTTCTACAATCGCTATTATTTTGATTGCCCCAAATTGTAATAGGTTCATTAGTGTTTTCCCATCCACAAATACTTGTATTTCCAAACACACAATCTATAGGTTGAGCTACTAAAAAATGTTCGCTTTTATCTAATATTTCATATAAACCGATACGGGAATTTCCTGAACGCTTTAAAGAAGAACAAAATGTTGAGTAATCATAGTAAGGATTGATTGAAGCTCCACAACTATAACAAGAACATTCTACGCAATTATAATCATTCACATAGTTTCCTTTAAGATATTCTTTAAATGTAGAATATTCTATATCAGTGTATGAATATCCATTTACACTTCCATTTACCATGTTGTTTTTTACATGAAAAGATGCATTAGTACAATAAGGTAAGAAGAAATGATTGTCTTCTTCATATTTTTTAACTAAGTTCAATATTAAGGTATCGTTTAACTCAACATTTGTATCTACATTGATCCAATCTTCACAAGAAACACCGTCAGGCGTATAAGTAAGCCATAAGGAATCTTTAGTTTCTTGTTCACTACCAAATTGTTCAATAAATTCAAGTTGCCAAGAGAAATAATAACCATTAATTATCGAATCTGTTTTGATAATTCTTGCTTCCATAAAATTGATCGGATCTTCATGAAGAAACCGACAAAGGTTGGTAACATAGCTCTCGCATTGACATGAACACGAATAAGCTAAATTACTAGAGCAAAAAAAGATGAATAAATAAAATAGTTTATGCATTTTTTAAGTTTAAGATTTTTTCAAATCAACGATTCTTTAAGATCATAGTAAAATAAATCAACATCAGCATTATTGGGTAAACCTGCCACCTGACCATCTCCAAGTTCCATTATTATCCAGTTGCCATCTTGTTTTTTTGCAATATCTATTGTAAAAAAATTACTTTCTATAGTATCAGCAATTTCTTTGAACTTTTCAAGATCGGGTTTCGTTGCTCCATAATTTCCCTCATCCCAATAATTTAAAATTGAAACGAGCTTTTTATTAGCAAAGAATAATCTGAATTCCTTAGTTAATGGCATTTTACTCTTAGAATGATCTGTAAGGAATTCAAGTTCTTCAAATTTCCTGAATACCAAACCTTCGTTTAAAGATGCACCTCTCAATTCAATGAATTTATTGGTTACACTTGTTAACTTTTCAATGTCAGAGGCATTTGGAATATAACAAGCTCTTTCCCAATTGTGCTTTTCAGATTTTACATAATCTTTTACTATGATCGGACAGTGTTTAAAAACACTTACAGCTTCCAAGATAGCATTTGTTGTTAAATTGTTTGTCCATGTTGTCAGAGGTGTAAAGTCTTTGATTTTATGATATGAATAAGGTAGGTAATGGCAATGCTGGTATTCTTCTGGATTATTAATTAAGCGAATATTTTTGGCTAATAAACCTTGATAAAGTGCATCGTATTGATTTGGTGTAAGCATCCAACCTCTGTAAATTCCAATTTCATTTTCTTCCGTATTATTTACGTACTTCAATGCCTTTGAAACATTACCAGATATTAATTCCTCAAAACTGATTAAAAAACATTGAAACCCAGCTTTTTTTGCTGCCTTCATTTCTTCTTCATAATCAGGTTCGACTTTCTTTTGATCGAAAACACTATCGCAAAAAATGATGCTCATTGATTCTTATTATTTCTTGCATAAAAGAAATAACAAAACTAAATACTGAAATCTTAAAAGTGATGGTGTTCTTTAATCAATTCATATCATTCCCAAGATCAGGAGAACCTACTTTACTTCTGTTTAATTCCCAGATATTGAAATCCAGATTATTGACGATACCGTTTCCATCACCATCAACAACAATATACTGGTTTACACTCGCACCATCTTGCGACCACAAGTTAAAATCTACATTATTGATGATGCCATTATTATCGTAATCGCCACCGAACATAACCCACTGACCATTTATATTTTTCATAGGCTCAATTCCGGCAGCCTGACCAATATCACTTGTAAAATCATAAAAAGCATCTTTACTAACTTTTTCAGCAGAAATAAGACTAATATGTCCTCGGTGGTGAATAGAAACATAATAATCGAAAAATGCACCTACCTGATCGAAAGCAATACATTCTTCACCATTTGTATTTACAATGGTTCCATCTGCTAAAAGTAAAGCAGCCTGACAAGAAACAGCATCTTCAGGCGTGTTTCTTAAACAAACGCCAATCCAATCAACTACAGGGAGATCAGTGTTTTTTATTTCAGAACCAGAATAATTAAAAGGGGCAGTGTTATAACTTTGTGTATTTGGAAGTATGCCATTATCATCTAGATTAGTTGCCATTTCTGAACCGTCAAAGGCACCTTCTAATAATACTTTTAACTTAAGGGAGAAAATCCCCTGATTACTACAAACGCTGGTTGTAGGAAGAACGGTTAAGTCTTCAAAAGGTGTAGGAACGGTTGTCGTTGGACAATTATCTGCATTCCATGCATTCATTCCTCCGAGCATATCATACACAGTGTTGAAGCCTAATTCCTGCAACATTTCATAAGATAAACCACTTCTGAAGCCGGCTTGACAATAAACTAAGTAAACTCTGTCTTTATGTAAACTATCGAGTTGTTCTTCAAAATCAAGATCGTAAAAATCTCTTAGGTGTGCTCCTTCAATGTGTCCTGATTCGTATTCAGCAGGCGTTCTAACGTCTAAGATCGTGAAGATGGGATTATTTTCATTTTCTGCAATTAACACTTTTGCTTCTGCAACTGTAATCTGCTGAAAATTTTGAGCATTTACTTCGTAAGTAAAACAAATAAATAAAACAAGTAGAATTAAAGATCTCATTATTTAGGAATTTACTTTAAAGTTATAAGCAAAAATCATACTAAAAACTTAAAAGAGGCTAATTGTATTTGCAAACACATCTAACAGGAAATTGGCCTTGTGTAAAAAAATAAACTTTAGTTAATTGTTAATATTATCACCCATCACCAATCACCCATCACCCATCACCCATTATTAATCAGCTCATTAATTATTGCATCTGCATATTGTTCAGGTGCTTCGAGCATCGGATAATGCCCAACATTTTGTAAGGTTGTTAATTTATTATTTGGAATTTTTTTATTCAGAACCAATGCCATTTCATAAACAGCAATTGGGTCTTTATCTGCCCAAATCAAATGAATTTCATTTTGATAAGCCGCTAATGCGCCAATCCAGCGATGCCAGAATTTTTTGCGTTCATCAACGTATCGACCTATATAAGGCAATACTTTCCGACCATCATTATCTATAAGCATTTTCCAAAGAACATCAAATTCTTCCAGCTCAATTTTCGATTTATCATACCAAAGCTTTTTAAAGTTATTGACAAATAAAAACTTGCTGCTGAATCTCGCCAGAACAGGACCCCAAAAGTGATGTTTCAAAACCTTTTGTGTCCATATTAGCGATGCCATTTCTATGAGCATGCTTCCATTTCCTAAACTAACTGAAGCGATTTCTATTGGTAGGTTTGTATTATTCTTTCTCCATAATATTTCTGTTAAAACGCTAGTGCCGTAATCATGAGCTATGATGTTCACTTTTTTTAATCCTAAAGATTTCCATAGCTCCAATGCATGATCTGCTTGTTCGATCAAAGAATAAGAATAATTCAACGGTTTATCAGAAAAACCAAAGCCCAAATGGTCGTGAATGATTACTCTGAAATGTTTGGTAAAGTAGGGGATTACCTTGTAATAATCATAAGAACTAGAAGGGAAACCGTGAAGGATGACTAAAACATTTTCACGCTCTCCTTCGTCTTTAAAGAATAATTGCTTGTTGAAAACCTCGATGTATTTCCCTCTACTTTTCCAGTCTTCAAATGAGGGGATTTGACTTTTATCTTTCATCTATTCTTTTTTAGCCAATCAGACCTTAATAAACCATAACCAAGAGCATCTGTGAATTTACCATCAGGTAATTTCCATGCTTGACGATTATAAATTTAAAAACGCTTCCAATTTAAGCCTTGTCATTTCCCAGAAAGTGTTTTTCATCCTCTTTTTAAAATATCCAAAGTGATCTATCTTATCGACATCAAGGTCTTTAGGTTCAAATTTAGTAAAGTCGATCGCTTTAGTACTTTTAATATGCTTCCAGAAATTTTTTACATTTTTCACTGAAGAAATTGTATCATCTGCTGCATAATATACCTGAATTGGAAATGGTAGTTCTTGAAAATTTCCTTTAGGAATTGTTTTGCCGTAAAAAGCTTCATCAAATAAATAATGTTCTTTAGAACACCAGGCTCTCCATTCTAAAACAACATTTTTGGGTAAGTTTTCCATTATCTTATATTTCTTGGCATTAAGAAAACCATTGAACCGAATGCTTAATGGAGTGAAAATATAAAAGAAATAATTCGATTTTATTCTGAAGTTTAAAGGCATAAATGGTGCATAGCCAGTAGAAACAGCTATTGCGATCATTCCTTTGAAATCGTGATTGTTGTGCATGAAACCAACTTGTTGTCCACCTGCACTATGTCCAATAAGCAACTTTGGAAGCTTTGGGAATTTATGATCAATATATGATTTTATTGCTGGCATATCTTTAGTCCCATAGTCACTATACTTGTAATCACACTTCGACATATCGTCAGGAGCGGAAGCACCACTTCCTCTGTAATCCCATAAAACAGAAGCAAAATTATGACTCGCTAAGTATTCGAGATAAGGTTGATATACTCTACAAGGGGTTGCCGTTCCATTATTGAATTGAATAATTGCTTTTGGATTTTCAGGTAAAATAAATTTTCCTTTAATTTCTTGTTCATCACATTTAAGGCTGAAGTCTTCGATATTGATCATTGCTTATAGAATTACTTGTTTTCTTAGCATTTGTACTTTAGGATTTTCCGGAAAACGCTGAAACAGATCATTGATTAACTTTTTGGCTGCTATCTTATTCTGATTATATAAAAGAAGTCCTACTTTATTTAACAGAACAGGTACATAATCAGGATTTAAGTTAATTGCTCTATTATATAGTTTTTCTGATTTTTCTGTTTCTCCGAAATTAAAATATACAAAGCCTAGATTATTAAGCACCTGAACATGACTAGGATCTTCTTCAATTATAAATTCAAAGATTTTCTTTGCTTTTTCCCAATTTCCTAAAGCGGAATAGGTACTTGCCAGCTTATTCTGAAAATCTAAATTATAAGGCTTGATCACTTCCGCTTTTTCAAAATAACTTAATGCTTGCTTGAAGTTGGTATTTGAATAATATGCTTCTCCAATACGATAAAAAGTCCAGGCATCTTTTACTTTACGTTCATTCAGATTTTTTGAAGCGTCGAGAACTTTATCAAAATTTTTGTTTAGATAATGCAAGCGAATGAATTGTTCTGCTTTGTTATGTGTATTTGCAATTTTTTGTATATAAAACTCTGCAGAATCAAGAGCAAGAGGATCAGAAGTGAAACTTTCAAAATAAGATAAGTAAGCCTTTGCAAATTCAAGATTACTTACCTTTTCATTTCCGGTAACACAACGTAAGCCAATGAATTGTTCAACTTCATTTAGTTGTGCTTCTGTTAAAGGTTTTCTAATGTAATGATCGTGAATGGTAACATGTGGAATATCAATACTTGGAGAAACAGGCATGTGACAAGTAATACAATTATTGTTTTCTTTCTGAATATCATCTTTATTGGCTGAACAAAGAATTTGTCCAATTTCTGTATTTTGGTGACAATTTTGGCAAGTATCAGTAAACTTGCTTAAAGGAGTTTCTTTAACTGAAACATGAGGGTTATGACAAGTAATACAAGTCATGTCGGAAAGCTGATAACATTGACTCATTGCTGTTCTGTCAGCATGAGATGCCATGATGAATTTAGTCTGAGGACCATCGTATTTTGGAAGAAAAACTTTCATAGTTTCGGTGATCGGTTTTCCGGGCTGAAAACTATCATACTCTTTCCCTTCAGCTAAAACACTAACTCCCTGAATATGGCATCGTTGACAGATACTCATTTGAAGTTCTTTATCCAGTTTACCCGGATTAACGATCGAGTAATCGATTTGAGTAGCAGTATCTACTTTTTGTCCTAAACCAATTCTTTTTACATGTTCAGAACCGGGTCCATGACATCTTTCACAACCAATACCAAGTGGAACATCTCTATATTTATTTTCAGAAGTTTTTACAAAATCAGGATAACTATTATGACAACTCATACATTCATGGCCTATAATTCTGTTAAAACCGGAAGAGTAGCCGCCTTCGAATCCGGGAGCCATATCCCAAATTCCTTTTTGAGTATAAAAGGTAATTGGTGCTTGTTTTAAAAAACCATTGTGTTCGTAAATATGAGAGTTTGTGTGCTGTCCTGAACCAACTATATAAGCTACCTTTTCTGTATGTATATGGATTGTATCTCCGGTTGCTGATAAACGAAACTCTTTGATGAACATACTATCGTTAGAAAAATAGGGCTTGTAATAGAAGTTGTTCAAGGTGTCGTAAACCAAGGCACTATGATCGAATGTAGCAGCACTTTTATCATTTGTTGCAAAATGAAAAGATTGTCCCATGCCCGTTTTCATAAAACTGCTGTATTGATCCGGGTGACAAGATCCACATACCTGAGAACCTACATACTTTACAGTATCATTCCAATTCAAATAAACTTGTTGATTGCTTTCTACTATTTGTTGTTCCGTACCACAGAAAGTAAATAGGGTAATAGCAGCCAAAAAACAAGCTAATATTATATGCCTTTTCTTGATCAAAATTTTAATCTTATTCAGCAAATTTACCACCCATAAGTACCATTACAGAATAAAATGTCGGTTTTGTTAGTGAATATCAGTAGATAAAAGGAAAAAAATACCAAATATATTTTGCTAATTGACTTTTTTAATTATCATTGTGAAGTTTTTTAATAAATGGAATATGGATAGAGTAAAAATAGAATGCGATTTTTTTATTAAATCGTCTCCTGCTATACTTTATAACTTCCTTACTTCTCCCGAAGGTTTATGTCAGTGGTTTGCTGATAAGGTAGATATGACTGGTAGTAAGTACTTTTTTGAATGGGAGGGATTTGTAGAAGAGGCAGTTTGTTTAGTTAAAGAGGAGGATATTTACGTTCGCTATAAACTAGAAGAAATGGAAGATGAGGAATTTCTTGAATTCAGAATTGAAAGAGCAGAAATAAGTAACGATACTATTTTATTCGTAACTGACTTTGCTGATGCAGATGATGTAGAAGATCAAAGGTTATATTGGTCTGCGCAGATCGATAAGTTAAAGTCTTGCTTAGGAAGTAGTAATTAAATTCAGTTTCCTCTCTTTACTCGACAGTTACAATCTGTTCCATAATCAATAATAATAATTTTCGGGCTCTGCTATTTGTACAGTGGTAGTTGTTTAACATTACTGAAAAAGAAACAAGGTCTCCACAACGGTTTTCAACAAAGCCTGCATAAGTTCTGGTTTTGTTAATGTATCCACTTTTAGCTCTTAAATTTTCAGCACTTTCAGTTCCACATAAACGCTGTCCTAAGTTTCCATAATCCCCAACACAAGCCCAGGATAGTGAATGATCTAATGACTGAAAATAGGATTCTTTTGTCATTTTGGCTAATATATTAGCATGAACATTAGGAGGAAGTGCATTAGCTGGTGATAAGCCCGAACCATCCTTTAATTCCCAACCTGATATGTTAACACCTCTTTGTTGCCAGTAATTTTTAATTGCTTCAAGTCCTTTTGTATAACTTCCTGATTTGAAGGTTTTTAAGCCAATCATCTTAACTAAAGCTTCACAATAAATGTTGATACTTTTTTTGTTTGCCCAGAACACAATTTCCTTTAAGGGTGCAGAAGTGTGTGTATGAATAAGCTGAGCATTATTATAAAGGTCAGCGTCGGGAACAAAATTAAAATCTGCTTTACCGTTTATCGTAATTCCTTGTTTCTCCAATTCTTTCTTGAACCATGAAGCGGTAAATAATGCCGGATTCTGAACAGCACCTTTTATCGTGAATGGTTTTGAAGTTTTAGGAACAGTTCCTCTTATGACTACCGTATTAGAATAAGGAGCACAGTATATATAAGCCTGATCACCCGAATTAGAAGCACCAATTCTTACCTCATTTAAAAACTCAACATTATCCATAGGTGGGTTGACCAGAATGATCTCAGCTTTATCACCTTCTTTTCCATCGGGTAAAAATTGAACTTCATATTTATTTTCATGAAAATTTAAACCAGAAACACCTGCTCCATAATAATTCCCAATATCTTCCCATATCCATTGAGGAGAAACCAACTGTGAATCGAATATGCTAGGATCACCAATAATATCTCCTTCTATTGAAGTTATCCCTGCTTGTTTTATTTTAGTGATCCATTCCCTGAAAAGTTCTTTACTTTTCTTTCCCATCGAATAGCGCATAAATCCTAAGCTTGGATCTCCACCGCCCTGAATAATTAAATCGCCTTTCAGAACACCATTTTCTATTATTCCCTTTGCCCATATTTTGGTTTCAAATTTGAAGTTCTCGCCTAATATCCCAAGAGCAGTTGCTGTTGTTATGACTTTTTGTGAAGAAGCAGGTTTTAATCCAAAGTTAGAATTATAGGCATACAATTCTTCATTGGTATTGGTGTTAACTATAGAAAGACCTAATATGGCATTTTCTGCATGCTCATAGTTTATAACCTCTTTAATGGCTTGTTCTATTGGTGATTGTGCAAGCAATAACGACCCATTAATCAAAATTGTTATCAGTAAAGAAGTTATCAGTAAAGCTGATTTCATATAAGTGATGGGACTTGGTAAAAGAAAATTGAGCCTGAAAGAAAAGCCCTGACAATAAGATGAATTTATAGAGCAAGAAACACTTATTTTTATTAAGTGTTTCTTGTTTTTATAATTACAAATGAATTACTTCATCATAAGCAGCAGCAGCAGCTTCCATAACTGCTTCCGACATAGTAGGATGTGGATGAACGGCCTTAATGATCTCATGTCCTGTTGTTTCCAATTTTCTGGCAACAACAACTTCTGCGATCATATCTGTAACATTTGCACCTATCATGTGAGCACCAAGGAACTCTCCATATTTGGCATCGAATATAACTTTAACAAAACCCTCTTTATGTCCACTTGCGCTTGCTTTACCCGAAGCAGTGAATGGGAATTTCCCAACTTTTATGTCATATCCGGCTTCTTTTGCTGTGTCTTCTGTATAACCAACAGAAGCAACTTCCGGAACGCAATAGGTACAACCTGGAATATTTCCATAATCTAAAGGCTCTGGATTATGTCCTGCAATTTTTTCTACGCAGATGATTCCTTCAGCAGATGCAACATGGGCTAATGCTGGTCCGTGAACAATATCACCAATAGCATAAATCCCTTTAACATTAGTTTGGTAGAATTCATCGACCTTAACAAGGTGCTTGTCTTTTTCTATTCCAAGTAATTCTAAGCCTATGTTTTCTAAATTAGGAGAAACACCAACAGCAGACAATACTACGTCAGCAGTTATTGTTTCTTCACCTTTTTTAGTTTTAACAAGCACTTTGCAAGATTTTCCTTTAGTATCAACTGATTCAACTGCCGAATCAGTCATGATTTTGATACCCTTTTTCTTATAGATCTTACTTAATTCTTTTGAAACATCTTTGTCTTCATTTGGAAGAATACGCGGAGCATATTCTACAACTGTAACTTCTGTACCCATAGTTGCATAGAAGTAGGCGAATTCAATCCCAATTGCTCCAGCACCTACAACAACCATACTTTTTGGCTGTTTAGGCAAAGTCATTGCCTCTCGGTAACCGATAACTTTCTTACCATCTTGTTTTAAATTAGGTAATTCTCTTGAACGTCCTCCGGTTGCTAATAGAATGTTTTTTGCAGTATATTCTTTTTTATTACCTTTTTCGTCTTCCACCTCTATTTTAGAAGCAGTTAATAATTTTCCGAACCCATTCAATACATCGATCTTATTTTTTCGGAATAAGAAGTTTATACCTTTACTCATTCCGCCTGCAACATCACGACTTCGTTTTACAACTTTGGAAAAATCAGCTTTTGCATCCTTGATTGTGATACCATAATCTTCAGCATGTTGTGTATATTCAAATACCTGAGCACTTTTAAGAAGTGCTTTGGTTGGAATACATCCCCAATTTAAACATATACCTCCAAGCGATTCTTTTTCAACAACAGCAGTTTTAAGTCCTAACTGAGAAGCTCTTATAGCAGCAACATATCCTCCCGGACCAGATCCGATAACTATTAAATCGTAGTTCATTATTTATAGTCTTTTTTAACCAAATAAGGGTTTGAAATCGAGTGCAAAATTACAGTAAGTTTATTAAAGTTCTATATAATAATCTAAGCAGAACTATGTAATTATTCAGAACATTTTAACTACATAAGAAAAGAATCAAAAAACTGAACTCTTTTTAATTCCACATTTTACCCCATTCACTCCCTTTTTCTTCCGGTTCATTCCATTTGAGCAAATTATAGCAACAAATAAAATGAATATTTGCATCGTCAAAACGACAGATAGTAGTTGATACTATCAAAAATAATTAAGGAAAAAATATTTATAAATACGTCATTAAAGACATTAAAAAAATCACTTATGAAATCATTATTAATTGCATTAGTATTAGGATTCAACGCTTTCACAGGAAACACAGATGTTGAGCCGGTAACAACTTTACATGCACAGATCACCAACAGTATTTCATTCCCTGAATTTGCAAAAGATCAAAACATTTCTGATAAAGTAAATGTACAGTTCAGAGTAGATGAAAACTACAAAATTAATGTAGTGAATGTTGCAGCTGAAAGTGCAATGTTAGTAGATCACGTAAAAAATCAATTAGAAGGAGTTAAAGTAAATTCAGCTGAAGTTGAAGTTGGAAAACTTTACGGAGTAGCTGTATCTTTTACTATCCTTTAATTTTTCATTGGTTTAGTTTAGAATTTTAGTTTAGTTTGAAAACCGCTGTTCGGCATCGTCGAGCAGCGGTTTTTCATTTGAATATACGAACTTTGTAAAATGAAGGTATTAATAATAGAAGACGAACCTCTTGCAGCAAAAAGATTGGAAAGAATGATCCTTAAAGAAGCAGAGGACTTTGTTGTAACCGGCAGAACAGAGTCGATAGCTGAATCTATTTCATTTTTAGAAGAAAATAAAGTTGATTTGATTTTTGCTGATATCCATTTGTCAGATGGACATAGTTTCACCATATTTGAAACAATTAATCCTAATGTACCAATTATTTTTACTACAGCTTACGACCAATATGCAATAAAAGCATTTCAATGGAATAGTATCGATTATTTGCTTAAACCCATCGAGAAAGAAGCACTTTCTAAAAGCGTTAACAAATTAAGAGCGAGTTTGAAACCATTAAGTCCAATCGATTTAGAAGCATTGACTTCAGCAATTACTGAAAAAAAGAAAACCTATAAAAGCAGATTGGTTGTTCAGGTGGGGGATAATCTGAAATTAGTGCATATTGAAGATATCGCTTATTTTAAAGGAGAAGGGAAATATGTTTATGTTTTCACTCATGAAGGAAAAAAGTTTATCGTCGATCATACGCTAACAGAGCTGGAAACTATCTTGAAACCTGAACTGTTTTTCAGGGTTAACCGTCAGTTTATTATATCTATAAATGCTATTAAGAATATGTTTACACAAAGTAAGGGTAGGGTAATGGTTGAACTTGAACCCAAGACAGATATTGTTGTAATCGTAAGCGTTGAGCGTTCTCCAAATTTCAAAAAGTGGTTAAATGGCTGAGATCTTACAAAAATTAGGACCTGTTTTATGGCATGAATTTCCACAACCGTTAATTATTTTGGAAGAAGATAGAATTTCTTTTACTAATTCAAAGACATTGCAGATTTTTCAGGCAGATAGTTTTGACGATCTTGGTGAAAAGTCTTTTGAAGATTTGATCGCTGATGATAGTGCAGGTACAGGAATTTATATCAAATTATGGAAGCAAGCAATAGATGATCTTTGTGAAAATCAAATTTCAAGCTTTGAATGTTTATTGAGAAGATTTACTGGTGAATTGTTTTGGGCAAGTGTCAGATTACATGGCTTAGATGGTAAAATATTAATACAGATTGAAGATAAATCTCAATTTTTTTCACTGGCTGCCAATGAAAATTTTACCGAGATCAGGGCGATAAGACACAATAAAGCGCTGAAGAAAATAGCCAAATTACAAGCTACCAAAAATATAGAACCAATTGATCTGTTAAAACAATCTGCCAAAATAATAAAAGATACCCTTTCTGTAAAACAAGTAAGTATATGGTTGTTTAATAAGGCGCAATCTCGCTTGAGGTGTGTTGCTCAATCAGGTAATGACAATTTTGATAGCTCTTTCTACCTCGATCAAAATACTTTTCCTTCTTTCTTTGAAACATTTATCGAAAATAATTTGGTATCTATAAATACTGAAACTGAATATGCACCACTTGGTCGTTATTTTCAAAAGGTATTAATTCCACAAGGCATTAAATCGATAATGTATATTCCTATTGCTGATATAGAGAAAGTAGTAGGTATCATCACCATTGAACATCATAATCTCAGACCCTGGTATTTAGATGAGCAATCATTTGCAGTTTCTATTGCAGAGGTAATTGCCCAGAGTCTTGCCTCTCAGGATAGAAGAAAGATAAGAGAGCAATTATTCATTCAGGAAAAATTATTTAAAACTTTAATTGAAAATAGTACAGATGTATTTGCAATTATTGATGAAAATGCCATTTGTAACTATATTTCTCCAAGTATTGAAAAACTATTTGGTTATAAAGAACAGGAAATTTTAGGCAATGATGGAGAAGAAAGGATACATCCCGATGATCGGGATCGTGTACTTAATCGATTTAAAAGCCTGGCACTTGATAAACCTAAAGCTGTAGATATTATTGTTTTCAGATACAAAAGCAAAGAAGGGAAATTTCACCATGTGGAATGCGTTTGCCAAAACCAACTCAATAATCCTGTAGTAAGAGGGATTATTGTAAATTTCAGAAATATAGACGATCGTATAAGAGCAGAAAAGCAACAAAAAGAAAATATTAGAGCACAATACCAGTTGCTAAAAACCCAGGTTAATCCTCACTTCCTGTTTAATTGTTTGAATACCTTAGCTTCTTTGATTTACATAGATGAAGAAAAAGCAGAAGACTTTGTTCTGAAATTAGCTTCTGTTTATCGTTATCTTCTTGAAAACAGACAAGATGAAACCGTTAAATTGAAAGAAGAATTAAATTTAGTAAGAAACTATCTATTTCTTCAAAAATTCAGGTTTGAAGATAACCTGAAAGTAAATATCAAATTCCCTGATAAATACTTAGAGCGTTCGTTAATTGCCTTAAGCCTTCAACTAGTGTTGGAAAATGCTATTAAACACAATGAAATTTCTAAAAGTAATCCCCTTACGATCGACATTTATATTAAACAAGATTATTTAGTTGTTGAAAACACTTTTCAACCGCGTTTAGAAAAAATTACTTCTACAGGAATTGGCATACCAAATATTAAAAACAGATATGCACTGGTTTCCAATAAAAAAACTAAGTTTTATCAGGAAGGAACGAAGTATTATGCTATGCTTCCGCTTTTGATGGTTGATAATTGATAGTTGATAATTGATAATTGATGGTTGATAGTTGATGGTTGTTAATCCCTGAATAATGTTGACCGCTTTAGTTTAATAAATTTGTTTAGCAAGGCGAAATGTATTCGCATGGGCTTCAATTATATCTATAATTTTAGGTGAATATCCACCGCCCATACTTACCATTACTGGAATATCATCGTTTTTGCAATTTTCCAGAACTATTCGATCTCTTTCTTTACAGCCTTTGGTACTTAAAGATAATCTTCCTAATTTATCTGTTGTTAATACATCAACGCCAGCTTGATAGAAGACAAAGTCTGGTTCTATTTCGTTTAATAATACTTGAATATTAGAACGTAGTAAGCTCAAATAAACTTTATCTTCTGTATTGTCGGCTAATCCAATATCCAGATCAGATTGTTCTTTTTTAAATGGGTAGTTATTTGCACCATGCATAGAAAATGTGAAAACTTTATTATTTGTCCTGAAAATTTCAGCTGTTCCGTTTCCCTGATGAACGTCGAGATCGATAATTAATACTTTTTGAACAATCTTATTGTTCAGTAAATGATTGGCGCCAAGTGCAATGTCATTCAACAAACAAAAGCCTTCGCCACGGTTGGTAAATGCGTGGTGAGTTCCACCGGCAATATTAAAAGCTATTCCGTCATTAATAGCATTCAATGCACCTTTTACAGTTCCGTTGGCAATAATTATTTCTCTTTTAATTAATTGATCTGAAAGCGGAAAACCGGTTTTTCTTTCTTCTGTTCTGGTGAGTTGTAAATTTTTGAGTTTATTCCAATATTCTTTTCGATGCGTTTGAATTATTTCATATTCTTCTATTGGTTCAGGTTGGAAGAAATCATTTTTACTTACCGTACCTTCAAAAAGTAATTGTTCGGGTAGTAATTCATATTTTTCCATTGGAAAACGATGATTTTCGGGCAATGGATGTTTATAAATCGGATGATAAGCTATTTTCATGTTTATCTTAGCAGTTACATATATTGAACATGGCAAAGAAACCAAAAGTTTATAAAATTAATTGCGCAAAATGTGAAACCTATATACTTACGTATCATAAGTATGGAGCTGGAAAGGGAATTCTACGATTATATTTTTCAAATATTCATAAACCTATTGGGTTTTCAGATTCATTGTTTCAATACGATTCAATAAATCAAGTTCCAAACTTACAATGCAGTAATTGTGATGAAGTAATTGGTATTCCAACAACCAGTAAAAGTGACAAATGGGTTTTTAGAATGAAGCAAGGTTATTTTCATAGAAAACTAAAAAAATAAATTCAGTTTAAACTATGGCGTTGTTGCATAAAGATTTTGAAAATAGGGAGCAAATCCTTAGATTGGTA
>JAHDFD010000037.1 GCA_020628375.1 Chitinophagales bacterium
TAGCACACAATTTGGCGATGCGGTAGCACACAATTTGGCGATGCGGTAGCACACACAAGAAAGTTAGATATCGCTAATTTAGAAGATTTTTTTATTTATAACTATTTAGCTATAAAATTTAACATTTGATTTTTACTAACTCAATCCTTCATCCAAAACCAATCACCCCACCAACCCTTTTTCCTTCATTTTAGCATAAAATACCATAAACCAATAAGTGAAATCCTCAGGTTTGTTTTCCATCCATTCGTCGAGGGCTTTTGTTGTAACCCATTTAATAGCATTCACTTCTTCCAGATTAAATGGAATAAAACTATTATAAACTCCGGTAAAAACGGTATCGTGTTCATGTTCCCAGAGTTTGCTCGCTTCATCGTAAAATTTATAAACGAAAGAGAACGCTTCCTTTAATGGTGTGTCAAATCCCAATTCTTCAACAAGTCGTCGGTGAGCGGCTGCTTCGATCGTTTCTTTAGGATGGGGATGGCTACAACAACTATTGCTCCATAAACCCGGTGTATGATATTTGCTGAAGGCTCTCTGTTGTAATAATAATTCACCTTTATCATTGAAAATAATAATGCTGAATGCTTTGTGTAGAATACCTTGTTTATGAGCTTCTAACTTTTCTATACTTCCGGTTTCCTGTCCCTGTTCATTACATAATTGAATCAATTCCATAAGCGTTTTTGTTTCAGATTAATTCAAACGTACAAACTTACGAAAGAGTTTATTAGTTTGTGAGTGATTCGGTAACCGAGCGGTGTCGAGGTTGAATTTATGAGTTTGTGAGTGATTTGGTAACCGAGCGATGTCGAGGTTGAGTTTACCTCAGAAAAAAGGCCTCTTTTGAAAGATAGAAGTATTTTCTGTGGATAGTGGACTGTTAAACCGTTGACTAGTAGTGTTCATGGTAATAAAGATTACACTACTAAAAATTATTCTTCAAACCATAATTTCCAGGCGATACTTTCTTTTTTGGTTATTGTATTCAGATCGGCAGCGGGTACATTTATGCTCACTATGCCATCGGAAAAGGCAAAAAGACTATAAACTGGATACACCATAGTAATGCCTGCTTCATTAATATAGAAGCTGTCAGGAAAATCTAAGTCATAGTAATTGCCATCACAATTGGAGGTAAGGTCAATAATGTAACCAATTTTATTAGACTTGGCATAATTGGCTATTTCCCTTTTTAATAATTTGTTAAAAGTACAGGCAGTTCCATCTTCAAACAGATCACCAAGTTGTATGATCTTAGCATCCCTGACGTTCAAATTATAACAATCGGCGTGTGGCAATCCATGTGCGCCACCATTATAAGTATAGCTTTCAAAACAAACCCCGATCATTTCTTTATTGTTGTATTTAATCTGCGTTTTTAATTTATAATCATTCATTACCGGAATATAATCTTCGGCTTCTAGTTCTTCTGAAAAACGAATTTTATCATCATTGAATTTTGCTTCACACAATTCTTGTAGTGGCGTAGCAAGAATACTATTGATCGAATCTTTAAAACGTGTTTCATCAATAACGTAATTCTGATTATTAGCAGATTGATGATATAAGGTAAAATAAAGTTCTTTTAATTTCGGGTTTTCTGTTTTAGGAATGTGTACTTTTTGTTGGTTGCTCAAAGAATTGTATGTGATATGTTCTCCTTCTTTATCATTCAAGTTGAACATTTCTTCTGCTTCAACGACCTTGAGTGTTTTTTGTAAAATTCCATCTACTTCCATCTGCTTTTCCAAAACATTCAATTCTTCCTTAAAGGTAAATATCTCAAAATCATTGACAAGCAAATCGTTTTTGTTTAAAGAAAAAGCAACAGAGTCTTGTTCTCCATAAGCATATAAAAAACCACTGAATGAATCATCTTTTAAGATCCCTTGCCAGCTCGAAAAATAATCACTGTTCTTTAACTTGCCTTTTAGTTCAACCGATTCATCGTTTTTAGCAATAAAATCTGTTTGTAAAGCCACCTCCGCGTCGATTATTCCGAATGAGCAGTTTATTGTTATAAGTGCTTCATTCTTTTTTTCAGCCAAAATAATTTCTTCTTCAGAAATAGGAATGGTCAGATCTTCTATTGTTGCGTGTTGGTCGCTATGACAGTAAGCAGGAACATCATCAGCGATCGTTCCTTCGTAGTAGATATATTCCCAAGAAGATTGAGCTGCACAATTCACTTGTCCCCAAAAGTGTATGACAATTAGGGTCAAAGTAAGATATATCGCGTTTTTCAATTCCATAAATTAGGAAATATATACAGTTTGCAACAAAAACTATACAATTGTACTACAATCAAAATACAAGTGAAATAGCTCAAAAGCCCGAAATATAAGCATTTTCAAATATCTCGCATCGCTTGGCATATACTTTGGTTAATAAATAAGTGAGAGTAGTTTTTTCATAGTTAGTTTCCCTGCGGTATGAGGGTGCCGCGGGGTTTTTTATACCCCATACTTAAACAAAGGTAAGTAACTACTGTAAATTTGTCCCAAAATTGGTAAAAAATGCACTTTCCTCAATTAAAGATTTACTTAGCCTCACAATCGCCGAGAAGAAAAGAATTATTAGAACGAGCAGGCATACAATTTGAAACCATAAATAACGAAGTTGAAGAAATTTACCCCGATGATCTGGAAGTTGAGAAAGTTCCCGAATACCTTGCTTGCTTAAAGGGGGCAGCTTCTTCAAATACGCTGAAGGCAGAAAATGAAGTCATTATTTCTGCCGATACTATTGTTTGTTTAGAGGATCAGATTTTTGGTAAACCAAAAACTGCCGAAGAAGCGGAATCTATTCTACTACAATTATCGGGGAAAGAACATAGCGTAATAACCGGTGTATGTATTAGCGGGAGACAAGAACAAGTTAGCTTTTCAGAAACTGCACATGTGTTTTTTAATGAATTGAGTTTAGCTGAAATTCAATATTATATAGAAAACTATCAACCCTATGATAAAGCAGGAGCGTATGCCATTCAGGAATGGATCGGTTTGGTTGGAATAAAGAAGATTGAAGGTTGTTATTTTAATATTATGGGGCTTCCGGTAAGCCGTTTGGTACAAGAACTCACACGATTTTCAAAAAACATTGTGTAATTTATTTAAAATTGTTTTACTTTTGCACTCCTATTTCAGATTAGAGATAAAGAATATATAGATTATGGCACATCATAAATCAGCAAAAAAGAGAATTCGTCAGGCAGCTAAAAGACGTTTACACAATCGTTACTATGCTAAGACAACACGTAACGCAATTAAAAAACTTCGTGAATTAACCGATAAGAAAGAGGCAGAAGCTTTATTGCCTGAAGTAATCGGTTTGATCGATAAATTAGCTAAGCGTAATATTTTACACAAGAAAAACGCTTCTAACAAAAAATCGAAGTTACAGTTGTTCGTTAACAGCCTGTAAATTTTATAAAATAATCTGAATGATGAGGGAAAGTTCTTACCGAGCTTTCCCTTTTTTCGTTTAATTTGGACACTAAATTCAATTTACCATCATAAATTTATCACCATGAGTAACCAATACAAATCTAAATTGGGTATTAAGAGTTGGGCAGAAGAAGATCGCCCAAGAGAAAAAATGTTATTAAAAGGAAAAGCAGCTTTGAGCAATGCTGAACTTTTAGCAATAATTATCGGGTCAGGTAATTTTACCGAAACAGCAGTCGAATTGTCCCAAAAAATTCTCAAAAGTGTAAATAACAATCTTACACAATTAGGCAGATGTACAATTCCTGAATTAATGAGGTTCAGAGGAATAGGCGAGGCTAAAGCCATTAGTATTGCAGCAGCGCTTGAAATTGGCAGAAGAAGGCAAATGGAAGCAGCACTTGAAAAACCACGAATTACGAGTAGTAAAGATGCTGCCGCTTACTTTCAACCAATTCTGAGTGATTTGACACACGAAGAATTTTGGGTGATCTACCTTAATCAAGCGAATAAAATAATGGCTGGCGAATGTATTAGTACTGGTGGTATAGCCGGAACTGTTGCCGACCAACGTATTCTGTTCAAGAAAGCAATTGATGCGCTAGCGGTTAGTATAATCGTCGCTCATAACCATCCAAGCGGAAATTTGAATCCTAGTAAAGCCGATATCGATCTTACAAAACAATTAACTGCTTCTGGAAAAATCTTACATATTCCTGTATTGGATCACATAATAGTTGCGGGCAAAAATTATTATAGTTTTGCCGATGAAGGAATGATATAGCCTTACATAAACTAGTCTTTTGTTAAACCATTTTTATTTAAAATCGTAATTAGGAGCGTAAAAAAGTTATTTTTGTAATCCTTTTCTCAGATTCAATACCATAAAATGTATTCAAAGCTAGTTAGTGCTAATAAACCCAAGAAGTCAGATCTGCTGATTTTTTTAGTAGATAAAGAAGCAGATCTTTCTAAGATAGATCTTCCTGAAAACTTCATCACTTATATTAAAAAACAGTTGAATGAAAATGCTAAGAGTGTAAGCGTTTTCTACAATGCACCGATAAGCGTTTTATACATTGATGATGAAGACGTAAGTACACAATTACGTGAATCTGTTCGTAAAATGGGAGCGGCTATGATTCCTAAATTGAACAGTCAGCGTATAAAAAGTGTATTCATTACCGACCTATCTCAAGTTGATCGAGCAGCTTACTTTTTTGCTGAAGGTATGACGTTGGCAAACTATCAGTTTGAAAAATACAAGAAAGAAAAGGATAAAAATGCACTTCAGGAAATTAGAATAGGGGATAAGTTGATAACACAGTCTATGTTAGACAGAATGCAGAACGTGATCGATTCTGTATTTGAAGTACGTACTTTAGTTAATGAACCTTTGAATTTCCTGACAGCAACTCAGCTTTCAAAAGAAATTAAGCGCTTAGGAAAGGCTTCGGGCTTTTCTGTAGAAGTTTATGAAAAGAAAAAAATCGAAAGCCTGAAAATGGGTGGTATTCTGGCAGTTAACTTAGGTAGTATTGAACCACCTACTTTTTCTATTTTAGAATGGAAGCCTAAGAAGGCAATGAATAAACAACCAATTGTATTGGTTGGAAAAGGAGTGGTATATGATACCGGAGGTTTGAGCTTAAAGCCTACCGCTAATAGTATGGACTTTATGAAGTGTGATATGGCAGGAGCAGGAGCCGTGATCGGAGCTGTTAATGCAGTTGCACTCAATAAATTACCATTACATGTTATTGGCTTAGTACCAGCTACCGATAACCGTCCGGGAGGAAATGCTTATGTTCCGGGTGATGTAATTAAGATGTATGACGGAACAACAGTAGAAGTATTGAATACCGATGCTGAAGGACGAATGTTATTAGCAGATTCATTGGCATTTGCGAAAAGCTATAAGCCTGAGTTAGTTATTAATCTGGCAACATTAACGGGAGCTTCTGTTCGTGCATTGGGCGATTGTGCATCGGCACTTTTCGGAACAGCTTCCGATGAGGTGAAAGATTCATTGAAAGCGAGTGGTTTTTCAACCCATGAAAGATTAGTTGAATTTCCGCTATGGAAAGAATACGGCGATATGCTTCGATCAGATATTGCTGACCTGAAAAATTTGGGAGGTCCTATGGCAGGACAAATAACTGCTGCTAAATTCTTACAGCACTTTACCGACTACCCCTGGATGCATATCGATATAGCTGGTCCGGCATGGTTGCACCGTAAAAGAGGGTATGAAAGTAAAGGTGGAACAGGGGTTGGTGTTCGATTATTATATCATTTTCTTAAAAAAAGAAGTGAAGTCTGATTATCTTTATCAGTAATTATTTTGTAGTTGAATATAATATATCTTGGAGGAAAAAAAGTTACTGAAAGTTGGTATAAGCATTGGCGATCTTAATGGCATTGGTACAGAGATCATTCTTCAAACCTTTGCCGATAAACGTATGTTCAAACAATGTGTTCCTATCATTTATGGAACCGTTCAGGTTATAAATGAACATATTAAAAGCCTGGGGCTTCCAGATATTAAGATAAATGAAATAGAAAAAGCAGAACAAGCGAAAGAAGGTGTTCTGAATGTCTTCAAATGCTGGGACGATAAGGTAAGTATAGAGCTTGGTAAAGAAAATAAAGCCAATGGTCGGTTTGCATTGGATGCACTTCGAGGTGTCGCAGCAGACGCCATTCTTAATAAAATTGATGCTATTGTTACAGCTCCGGTTTCTAAAGAACTGATCAATACTGAAAAAGAAAAGTTTGTTGGACAAACAGAATTCTTTACCGATGCTTGTTCGGTATCTGAAAGCCTTATGCTAATGAATAGCGATAACTTACGAGTAGGCTTGGTAACGAATCATTTACCTGTGGCAAAAGTAGCTGAAGCAATTGATACTAACCAGATCATTCGTAAACTACTTACCCTTAATCAAGGACTGGTTGAAGACTTTGGAATTGAACGACCTAAAATAGCTGTTTTGGCATTGAATCCTCATGCCGGTGATGGTGGTTTAATCGGAAAAGAAGAAAAAGATGTGATCGATCCGGCAATTAAAGAAGCTAAAAATGAAGGAGTAATGGCGGTTGGGCCTTTTCCGGCAGATGCCTTTTTTGGTACTGGGAATTATCAGAAATATGATGCGGTTTTGGCAATGTACCACGATCAGGGTTTAATTCCTTTTAAAGCATTGGCTTTTGGAAGTGGTACAAACGTTACCTTAGGATTACCAATAGTCAGAACCTCACCCGATCATGGTCCTGCTTTTGATATTGCAGGTAAGAATATGGCCGAAGCTTCTTCATTCAGAAAAGCGATATTCAATGCTGTTGATATAGCAAAGCATAGAGCAGCATATAAAGAAATGCATAAAAACCCAATTAAAAGAAACGGAGTAGAAGAAATGAAGCAAACGCAAAGAGACGATAAATATTAAACCTCGAGGATAATGACTGAACTACGTGCTACCTCCTGTGTCAAAATTAATTTTCGAAAATAGTTCGTTTGGTGGTGGGCTAAAATGGTTGATTTGGTCGCCTGACCAAATCAGTAATCCATTGCTGGTCCTTTAGACTTGCAATGCTCATTTTTTAAAATCATTCATTTTACACTACCACAGTTTGTTTTTACTTTGTTGAGTGTTTTGTGTTTATTTGCTTTTTAGATTAAACAAATAGGTTGTAGCTTCCTTTTTTGACTCTTCCAATTACTTACCGCTAAATTATTCAATTTGCATAAATAAAGGCTAGCTGGCTAAGATTCTATAGCTTTTCGTAACCTTAGATTTTATAAATCGTTTAACTATACACAAACTATTTCTTATTACTTGCACGGTTGAGGCGCTCCTTAAAATTTACTTGTGTAGTTAAAAAATCTCTATGAAAAAATTATTGTTAATCATACTAATATTGTATTCAAGCATGTCATTTGCTCAATCAGATTGCTCGTCTGATTTCTACACAATAAAATTAAAAGCACTTTTTGAAGGTCTTTGGGATGGGAATTCTATGGCAGTAGATTATAAGACGAAAGAGCTTTTGCCAACAATGCAACCTTATAACAAAACGATTTACGGCTATGTGGGACTGGAAACTACCTTGAATTTTAATGGAGATAAAGAAAAAATAGTTGATTGGGCAGTTGTGTGTTTGAGAGATAAAACAGAGCAGGTAATTTCTCAAAGGGGGCTGCTAATGCTTTCAGATGGAAGTTTAGTAAGCTATTTAGGCGAAGAGTGTGTTGAGTTTTTCGATGTAGAAAAAACAGGCGAATATTATATTTCTATCCATCATTTAGGGCATCTAGGAGTAATGAGTTCTGTAAAAGTAGCTGATGGTGAATTCTTTGATTTTTCAACAGCTATGGAAAATGCAAAAGGAAGCGATCAATTGGTCATAGAAAGTGGAAAGTTATTAATTCCTGTTGGGGATTTCAATGGAGATCAGATCATTAATAATCTGGATTTTAATATGTGGGCTGAAGAGAGTTCTGTGGTTAACAAATACCTTTTTCATGATGCAGATGGAAATGCGATCGTTAATAATATAGATTATAATTTCTGGAAGAAAAACAGAAGTAAAGTTGGTTATATCAGGGCAAGCCTTACCAAAAAAGATTGTCCCTACTGTAACGAATACGAATATGTTGAGCCATAGTCAGCGCGAAATTTGTGTTCACTCCCGAAATAAATCGTAAAGTTTAATATACAGAACTAGTAAGTAGGTATTGATATACTAATAATATTAACCGGTTTTCTCTACAGATAAAGAAAGGGTAGTGTTTATTATTGAGTAATTTTAATTTATATCAACTTTGTTTTCAAGCTATTTTTGAGAAAAAGATATTGGACAATAGACATTAAACTTTCTACAATTTGGTTTTTATACAATTTGAAAAATATCATACTACTATACATTCACTTACCTCCGTTGTGTCTCCAGACCAACGGATACCTGAAAAGTGGAGACTTTTTGTAATAAAAGCAAACATTTTCTAAAGAAACAATGAAAATGTATAGTAGTGTGGAAAAATATATAACCGTATATATTTCAAATAAAAGCTCAGTTTTCTTCGTTGAAAATACTCGCCGTAGCTTAGGCTATGTCTGCGTCTTTCGCCTGCGTCGGCAGTCCGATTGATAATTGATCTTTTCCCTCAAAATATTTATACGATATATAATATTTCAAATTGTATTAATAAGCTTTTTAATATTCTAACATCTATTTGTAATGGGCAACAAACTTGTGGATACTTTAAAGAAATTCAGTTGGTCAAGAGACCAGCTTATGTACAGACCTTTGTTGGTATCTCGACCAACAATATAATGTCCATAAATTGCTTACCCACTACATCTAATTTCTAAAGTCCCTCTAAAATTTTAAAATCACTCGCAAAGTAACACTGCCAAAGAAAGATATCTAATTCGAGTTAGCCTATAAAGTTTCCCAAATGATTGCCAACGGACAAAAATAAACCTGATTTTAGTCCAAATTCGTTTGTTGTAACAAATAATGGATTGGTTTTTGTTGCTTATTTACAAAAACTAAATTAGACTTTAAAACGATTTTTTTTCATACAATTATTTTACAATGTACAGACGTAGCATTGCTACGTCTCTATCAAAAATCGTTTTAAACTTTATTACTTGAAAAAGAAATACTCCACGTTTACAAGGATAATTTCTAAACATTTATCTCATGAAGAAAATTACATTTATTCTATGTTTACTGCTCTCTTTGAATCTTGCAGCTCAAAATGATTGTGAGACAAGTTTCTATACCATTAAACTTAAAGCTTATTTTGAAGGTTTTTGGAATGGAAGTAGTATGCCAAACACTTATATCTCGAAAGATATTCTACCTGAAACCCAACCTTACGAAGAAACTATTTATGGTTACGTTGGGGTAGAATCTGTACAAGCTCCGATTACATCAAACATTGTTGATTGGGCGGTTGTATGTTTAAGAGATAAAACGGAACAGGTAATCTCGCAACGTGGTTTACTAATTCTTTCCGATGGAAGATTGGTAACATACTTGGGAGATGAGTGCATCAAATTTTTCGATGTAGAAAAAACAGGTAGCTATTTTGTTTCTATACATCATTTAGGGCATTTAGGAATGATGAGTTCTTTTAAATTGAATGATGGAGAGGAATTTAATTTTTCTTCTTCCAGTGATAATGTCATGGGAACAAATCAATTAGTCTTGGATCAGGGAAAATTGGTGATTCCGGTTGGCGATTTTAATGGCGATCAGATCATCAATAATTTGGACTATAATGAATGGGCACAAGAAAATTCAGCCGTTAATAAATACTTATTCCACGATGCTGATGGAAATGCTGTCATTAATAATCTCGATTATAATTTCTGGACAAAGAACAGAAGTATAATTGGTTATGATAGAGCAAAGCTAACCAAAAAGGATTGTCCTTATTGCCAGGATTATGAATATATCGATCCTGATAACTAATTAAAGATCAAAAGCGTTGTTTGCCGATAAGTTTTAGAACTTGTCGGCATTTTTTTTATGTGTATTTTCCTGAAAAATAGTGTTCTGATAATAGAATCTTATTTAAAAACAAATTTCATGAAAAAAATATGTAAATAACCTTGAAGAATTGAAATACATGACCGTATATTTGCAGCGGAGAAATGGCAGAGCGGTTGAATGCACTGGTCTTGAAAACCAGCATACCGAAAGGTATCGGGGGTTCGAATCCCTCTTTCTCCGCCAGAGCCTGTAAGTTCTTGATTATCAATTGCTTACAGGCTTTTTTCTTTTCTGTTCAATTAATTAAGTTGTAAAATGTTGGTTATTGGTATTGCCGGTGGCTCCGGATGTGGAAAATCTACTTTTGTACGAAATATAATGGATCAACTTCCACCAGACAGTGTTGCGCTTATTTCTCAGGATAATTACTACAGAGATAATAGTCATTTACCCCTCGAAGAAAGGCACCAGCTCAACTTCGATCACCCTAATGCAATCGACTTTGAATTATTGATAGAACAACTCAAAGACCTTAAGGCAGGTAAAGCCATTAATATGCCTCAGTATTCGTACATCACCTGTACAAGATCGGAAAAAACAATTAATGTTAATCCTAAAGCGATCATTATTGTAGAAGGGATGATGTCTTTGGTGCAGGAAGAACTCCGAAAATTATTCGACATTTCTATTTTTATAGATGTAGATGACGACGAAAGGTTAATTCGTTGTATTCAGCGCGATATTGCTGAAAGGGAAAGAAATGTTGAATCGGTAATTGAACGCTATCAACGAACAGTAAAACCAATGCACCTGGCATTTATTGCTCCTTCTAAATACCACGCAGATGTAATCGTTCCTTTAGGCGGACAAAATACTGCAGCTAAAAATATGATCGTTCGTATGATTATGCAAAAGTTATTGGATACTTAAAACTGATTCATATTTTCGTTTCTTTGCTATACTGAAATAAAATAAATATTCTTTAAAATGATAAAAAAAGTAAGTGTAATCGGAGCCGGAACAATGGGAAATGGAATAGCCCATGTTTTTGCACAGACAGGCTTTGAGGTTAATCTGATAGATATTAGTGAAACAAGTCTCGAAAAAGCTTTAGCAACTATTGCTAAAAACCTTGATCGTCAAATTAAAAAAGAAAGAATAACAGAAGCTGATAAGGAAGCAACCCTAGCGAATATTTCGACCTTTACAAATATGTCAGAAGCAGTAAAGAATGCTGATCTGATCGTTGAAGCCGCGACTGAAAATGTTGATCTGAAATTGAAAATATTTAAGGACATGGATGAGTTCGCTCCTGAAAATACAATTTTAGCTACCAATACATCGTCTATTTCTATTACAAAAATAGCCGCTGTTACCAAACGACCTGAAAAGGTAATAGGCATGCACTTTATGAATCCGGTTCCGGTAATGAAATTGGTTGAAGTGATCAGAGGCTATGCAACAAGCGATGAGGTTACTGAAGAGATAATGGAAATGTCTAAGACTTTAGGTAAAGTACCAACAGAGGTGAATGATTATCCGGGTTTTGTAGCCAATCGTATTTTAATGCCTATGATCAACGAGGCGATCTGTACCTTGCATGAAGGTGTTGCTGGTGTTGAAGAAATAGATACAGTAATGAAATTGGGAATGGCACATCCAATGGGACCTTTGTTTCTAGCCGATTTTATTGGTTTGGATGTTTGCTTGTCTATTCTGAATGTAATGTATGATGGATTTGGAAACCCTAAATACGCCCCTTGTCCTCTTTTGGTAAACATGGTTACAGCCGGTAAGTTAGGACGTAAATCAGGTGAAGGTTTTTATAAATATACACCAGGTTCCAAAGAGATAGAACTAGCCGACACGTTTAAGAAATAATTGATAATTGATGGTTGATGAGAGATAAAAAATCACTTATCAACCATCACTCATGACTCATCATTCATAAATATCAGGAGCTTGATTTAACATCCAAAGCATCTCTGATACCGTTACCGACTAAATTGAAAGCTAAGGTCAGTAGTAAAATAGCAGTTCCCGGAATAAATGCCAGAAAGGCTTTACTTGTACCAATATAAGAATAGTATTCATTCAGCATAATTCCCCAGCTTGGTTGAGGTGGCTGTACACCTATACCAAGGAAACTTAACCCAGCTTCAATGATAATTGCAGAAGCGAAATTGGCTGCTGTAATTACCGTTAATGGACCAATTGTATTAGGCAAAATATGTTTGAAAATAACCCTCATATCGCTAAGTCCCAAGCTCTGGGCAGCTTCAACAAATTCTTTTTCTCGTAAGCTGAAAAACTGTCCTCTGACGATACGCGCGACTTCAACCCACATGGTTAATCCAACCGCAAGGTAAATCTGCCAGAACTCTCTTCCTAATGCAAGAATGAGCGCGAACACCCATAATAAAAGTGGGATCGACCAGAATACATTAATGATCCACATAACAACATCATCAACCCAACCACGATAATAGCCAGCAAGTGCACCTAAAGTTATTCCAATAACTAAAGAGATCAAAACAGCCATTAATCCAATGGAAAGCGATACTCTTACCCCCAATATCAAACGACTTAAATTATCACGACCGAATTTATCTGTACCGAGCAAGTATCTTTTTTCTTCTACATTCGTAGCTAATTCTTCTTGTAGATCATTTGTTGTAACTTCTACGTGTTTACCATCTATATCTACAAAATTTGCTTTGTTATTACTAAATTGGTAAGAATCTTTATCCAAAGCATATAATACATCTGCTATAAGTAAAGTGTCTGTTTCTGAAGATGCACTTCCGGTGTATTTATCAATAATAATTTTATCTTCAAATACACGATGATCTGTAATGGGAATACTTTCATGTATAGCAGGTTTTCCCCATATCATAGTCGTGAAGAAATCTGAATAAGGAACTTCTCTGTTCTTTGCTTTATACAACATATTAACCTTGAATCCTTGTTCCTTGGTTGAAAGCTGTAATATTTGATTGTTTGCATGAGGAGTTTGATCGGGAACGATCAGGTAACCCAAAATAGCAAGGATGATCGAAAAAATAATAATGATAATCCCAAACACTGCAGCTTTGTTCTTAAACAAGCGTTTCAGTGCTTTCTGATTAGGGGATAAGTATTGGGTTTCTGCCATACAAAAGGTTAAAATAACGATTTTGTAAAATAAAACGCTACGAAAATACAAAAGCTATGCTTGTCCAATGCTAAGCTTTCAATATTTTTGTAAGGAATTAACGATTAATGACCATGAAAATCTTTAATCTCTATACAATACTGATCTGTATCATGACGCTTGGCATTTATTCATGCCAGTTAGAACAAAGTAGTGCCAGTGTAGTAAAGAAAAAAATAACCCCTAAGTTAATAACCGAGAAACAAGCGATACAATTAGCAGAAAGCTTTTTGATCAATCAGGGATATACAGACCAAGCAACTAATATCAAGTTAGAAAATGCTGTAATGGAGCCAGGTGAGTTTGCCTCTGATATTGAAAAGCTACTTGAAAGCCGAAAGAACCTGTTAAAGCTGCCTGCTTATGGCGCGAGACAATATGGAGATCTGAAAAAATGGGCAGTCGGTTTTGAATATATAAATGCTGTAAATAATATAGGGAGAGGCGTTTCTATGGACTCTTTAGGAGGAAACGTACGACTCGATCCCAGCGAAATTCGCCTCGATTGGATAGATGAATAAGCAAACTGAGCGACTATTTTGTGCTTATTTGAAATATTTTTCAACAATCTATTCTAATTAGCATTCCTTACTTTGCATATAGATTATAATTAGTTAATTTTATATGCTTATGTTGTGTATAATCAGACCTCAAAATAAAAACATTAATTTAAAAAATCAATTATGAAAAAACTTTTTACGATTTTACTATCGTGTTGTTTGTTTACTTTGGCTTCAAATGCCCAACCCTATGAATTTGCCGATGTTGTAACGGTGTTCAGTAATAACGGTTGTACTGGTTGTCATGGTTCTCAGGGCGGATTAAACCTTTCTGATTACAACAATGTAGTAAATGGAGGAACGAATGGTATGGGCGGATGTGGTTCTTATGCCGATGCTTTAGCTTTTTTAGTTGGAAAAGTAGATGGTTCTTTAACAGCTGGTGACGGTTGTGGAAGCGCAATGCCAACAGGAACTGCGTATGGAGCTGCTGGTATGCCAGCAGCAGATATTGCGATTATTCAATCGTGGATCGACGATGGAGCACCAGAATTTTTACCGGCAAACAGTTGTCCAACTGTTTATCTGAATGATAACAATTTACCAGATCTGCCGGATGCTTTATGTGTTGGCAACTTACTGGAGCTTTGCTTCGATCTAGCTGTAGATGAAACTACCTTCGATGCAGCTAATGTTGATTTTGGCTATTTATTAGAATTAGATGGACAGGCATCATCAGTAGTACTGAATACAACTTGGTCACCAGGAACACAAACAGATGTAAACGCAAATGGTCAGGTATGTTTCTCAGCAACCTTACCAGTTGGAAGTAGTGCTTGTGATTCTTACGAAGCTTCAATTACTATTCAGTCTGTAAATTATAATGATGCAGATTGTGCGAATAATGCAATTGCCTACGACTTGAATCTTACAGGAGATATTCCTTTGGATTTAGAAGGTGATGACTTGAATAATTTAATTCCTTTATTGGCTGCGGCTCAATTGAACCCGATTACAGTAACTGTTTATCCTGATCCAAATTGGAGTTATGCAGTAACTACAGCTCCAGCTTGTGATGGTAGTACTTTAGGAACAATCGATATTTTAGCAGCTGATGGAGCAACTGTTTGTGCAACATTGACCGACCAGGGAACTGCTGGTATGGATGGTGAATGTCCTTCAAACAATGCAATGATCGCAGCTTCGACTTATACCGCTTTTGAAACTTTTGTAGATGGCGACGGAGTTGAGCAGGCTAACCCTTGTGCAGTTTCAGTAGCTATTGCTGAAGAAACATTTCCTTGTACAGATGCTTGTGTGAACTCTTGCCCTACAGTTTACTTAAATGATAACAATTTACCGGATTTGCCTGATGCTTTGTGTGTTGGTGAATTATTGGAACTTTGTTTCGACCTTGCAGTAGATGAGACTACCTTCGATGCAGCTAATGTTGATTTTGGCTATTTATTAGAATTAGATGGACAGCCGTCTTCTGTAACCTTAAATACAACCTGGTCGCCAGGAACACAAACAGATGTAAACGCTAATGGTCAGGTATGTTTTTCAGCTATTTTACCAGATGGAAGTAATGCTTGTAGCTCGTATGAAGCATCTATTACTATTCAATCTGTAAATTATAATGATGCAGATTGTGCTAATAATGCAATTGCTTATGATTTGAATCTAACAGGCGATATTCCTTTAGACTTAGAAGGTGATGATTTGAATAACTTAATTCCTCTATTGGCTGCCGCTCAATTAAACCCGATTACAGTAACGGTTTATCCGAATCCGAATTGGTCTTACGCTGTAGTCACACCTCCGGGCTGTGATGGTGCTGTCTTAGGTACTATCGATATTTTAGCTGCTGATGGTGTTACTGTTTGTGAGACTTTATCGAATCAGGGAACTGCTGGTTTGGATGGTCAATGCCCTGCAAGCAATGCAATGATCGCTGCTTCAACTTATACTGCTTTTGAAACTTTTGAGGATAGTGATGGAGTAACCCAAGTTAACCCTTGTGCTGTTTCAGTAGCGATTGCAGAAGAAGTATTCAACTGTGTTGAAGCTTGTACAGAAGGTTGTACCGATACAAATGCAACAAACTTCGATCCGGCAGCTGCTGTTGATGATGGAAGTTGCCAGTATTTATGTGCAGATGATAATTTATTACCTTTAACTAACTTAGAACAGTTTGGTGAAAGTGGAGGTTATGGAGTACCAGGTGGTATGGGCTTAGCTGCTGGAACATCTGCTGGTTTTGGTGGTTTTATCTGGTCAGTACCAACAAGTGGCCTGGATATTAACCAGATTTGTATGTTCATTGATATGACTGTAACAGGAGACGCTGCTGCTTTCCCGATTACTTTGGAATTCAGAATTGAAAATAATGCTTGCCCTGGTGGATTCCCTTGTCCTTGGTACGATTTCAATACCGTTGTAAATGGACCGGGTACTTATACACTAGGTGGAATTGTAGGAAATGGTACTGCAAGTGCAAGCCCTGATGGAGCTTTCGATCCTGATGGAGCTAATCCTGCAATTGTTGCAGCTATTGCCAATTTTGGTGCTGCTTTAGGTGGAAATATTGATGTTTCGTTCAGCAACCTTTGCGTTTCTGATGGAAATTGTATCACGACTTGTGAAGGTGGTGCACCAGTTGGCTCTGCTTGTGATGATGGTGATAATTGTACAGAGAATGATGTATATCAGGAAGATTGTTCTTGTTTAGGAACTCTAATTGATATTAATAATGATGGCATTTGTGATAATGATCAAATATTAGGTTGTACTGATATGATGGCTAGTAACTTCTTCCCTAATGCTACTGCAGATGATGGTAGTTGCTTGTATTTATGTAATGAAGAGAACTTATTAGCTGTATCTACGATTCAGGACTTTAATGATGGTTCAGGTTTATCTTATGGAACACAAAATGGAATGGGCTTAATAGCTGGTGCCAACAATGCTTTTGGTGGTTTTATCTGGGATGTTAATACTGCAGGTTTAACGCTAGACCAAATTTGTTTATTCATGGATATGGAAGTAACAGGAGATGCTTCAGCTTTTCCGATTACACTTGAATTCAGAGTTGAAAATGGAGATTGTGGCACTAACCCTTGTCCTTCAATAGACTTTAATTTAGAAGTATTCGGTCCTGGTACTTATACCTTAGGTGGTTTACTTGCCGATGGTAATGTTGGAAGTGCAGGTACTTTCGATCCAAATGGCGCAAACACATACATTGTAGCAGCACTAGCTAACTTCTCTGGAACACCAACTGGTGGCAATGTTGATGTTGTATTCAGTAACCTTTGTGTTTCTGATGGAAATTGTTTAGCAGTGTTTGGATGTACCGATCCTTGTGCAACAAATTATAACCCCGATGCAACAGATGATGATGGAACTTGTATGCTTCCAGAAGAACCAGCAACAGCATGTTATGAAACAGCTACATATAATGGTGGAACTTGTACATGGGAAATTTCTGGTGATCAGCCGGAAGCACCAGCAACAGCATGTTATGAAACAGCAACATTCAATGATTCAACTTGTATGTGGGATGTAACAGGCGATCAGCCAGAAGCCCCAGCAACAGCGTGTTATGAAACAGCAACATTCAATGATTCAACTTGTATGTGGGATATAACAGGCGATCAGCCAGAAGCCCCAGCAACAGCATGTTATGAAACAGCAACATTTAATGATTCAACTTGTATGTGGGATATAACAGGCGATCAGCCGGAAGCCCCAGCAACAGCATGTTACGAGACAGCAACATTCAACGATTCAACTTGTATGTGGGATGTAACAGGCGAGCAACCTGCAGCACCAACAACGGCATGTTACGAAACAGCAACATTCAACGATTCAACTTGTATGTGGGATGTATCAGGAGAACAACCTGCTCAACCAACCGATTTAGCATGTTACGAAACAGTAGGAGCATTTGACGATTCAACTTGTATGTGGCAGGTTTCAGGAGAACAACCAAATATTGATGATGGATGTGATATTACAGATGATTCTTTTGACGATGTAAATTGTGTAGTTGTAAATACACCTAATTGTCCTGAGGGAACTTCATTCAATTCAGTAAATTGTTCATGTGATACAGATGTAGTTACAGGATGTACTGATCCTTGTGCAACAAACTATGATCCTGCTGCAAATTCTGATGATGGTTCTTGTACTTTACCGGAAGCCCCAGCAACAGCATGTTACGAAACTGCTTCATTCAATACTGAAACATGTATGTGGGAAGTAAGTGGCGATCAGCCGGAAGCACCGGCAACAGCGTGTTATGAAACAGCAACATTCAATGGCGATCCTGCAGTTTGTGCATGGGAAGTGAGTGGCGATCAGCCGGAAGCCCCAGCAATAGCATGTTATGAAACAGCAGCATTCAATGGCGATCCTGCAGTTTGTGCATGGGAAGTAAGTGGTGAGCAACCAACAGTTGATGATGGATGTGATGTAACAATTGATACTTTTGATGAAGTGAATTGTGTAGCAGTAAATACACCAGATTGTCCGGAAGGAACTTCTTATAATTCAGTAAATTGTTCATGTGATACAGATGTAGTTACAGGATGTACCGATCCTTGTGCAACCAACTATGATCCAGGAGCAAACTCTGATGATGGTTCTTGTAGTTTTCCAGCACCGCCAGCAACAGCGTGTTATGAAACGGCATCATTCAATACCACAACCTGTATGTGGGATGTAACAGGAGAAGAACCTGTTGTAGATGATGGATGTGATGTAACAATCGATGCTTACGATACTGAAACATGTGAGATAAGCAATACACCAGATTGTCCGGATGGAACAACTTATAATGCTGATAACTGTGCTTGTGATGAAGATGTAGTACCATGTGAAGCTACTGCCGGAATGATAAGTTCAGATGTTTCATCGATTTGTATAGGAGGAAGTGGCGATATCGTTTCAGTTACTATCGATGATGCAGGATCAAGCGAATCGAGCTTATTTGTAATTACCGATGGTGGAGGAACGAATATCTTAGCAACACAAGATGTATCAAATACTGATTTCGATCTAACAGGTGCTCCAGCCGGAACATGTCAGATCTGGTTATTGAACTACGATGGTGAAATCACATTACCAGAAAGTAATTTGGTTGCAGACCTTGAAGGTTGTTTCGCTTTATCAAATGCAATCGATATTTTACGTGAAGAATGTACAGATGAATGTGACGGAGTAAATGACGTTGAAGAATTCGGTGAAATTTGTGAAGGTGATTCATACATTTCTGAAATTACCGGAACAGAATATACTGCTTCAGGTTCTGAATTAGTATTAGATGCAAATGATTGTGCATACACTTTAACAGTTACACTAACAATTAATACACCTCCGGCAAATACTACTGAAAGCGGTAATATTTGTAGCGATGGTTCTAATTCTTATATTTCTAATGACGGAACAGAATATGTTTCAGCCGGAACTTATGATGAAGTATTTACAGATGCTAATGGATGTACAGGTATTAATACGGTAACAGTTAATGAGATCAATTGTGCTGATCCTTGTGAAACATTCAATGTTGAATATATGGTGATTTGTGATGATAATAACTTCTCTATCGCAGTAACGATTACTGGAGGTTCTGGTTCTTATCTGATCAGTGATGGTACAAACGATTTGGTAATCGATTCTGAAGAACCAAATTATGCGGGAGTTATCGGACCATTCGCTGCTGCTGAATCGGTAAGCTTTACAGTTACAGACCAAACTTTCGGATGTTCTTCAAGTGTTGGTGGAGCAATAGATTGTACGACTACAGCTATTGAATTATTAGCTTTCGAAGCGAATGTTGAAGAAAGAGGAAATGCGTTGAACTGGACAACAGCTACAGAAAATGAAAATGCTTATTTCATGGTTATGAAATCATTGAATGGTGTTGACTTTACTGAAATTACACAAATCGAAGGTGCTGGCTTCAGTAGTGTTCCTACTGCTTATAACTATTTGGATGAAGATATTTCTAATACAGAAGTTTACTATCGTTTGGATGCAGTAGATTTCAATGGCATTCGTACTTCGTCTGAAATTGTAAGATTAACGCGTACTCAAAACGCACATGTGGATATTTATCCAATTCCAGCGATCAATTCAATTAATGTAGATCTTACATTAAGTCAGTCAGAAGCATTGAATATTAATGTTTATGATGTTTCAGGAAAGATCGTAGATTCTACTCAGTTCGATGGAAATACTGGATTAAACGAAATTGATCTGGATATTAGTAATCTATCAAGTGGATTATACTTCATTTCAATAGATGGTAATTCAGTAAATCTGAGAGATACATTTATTATTAAGTAACTGAAATGAGGTATGCTCAAGGAGTTTACTATTTTAACGGCTTATCGGAAATTTCCGATAAGCCGTTTTTTTATACGATTTTTCACTCCACCTTCCTCCCTTTCCATTCATAACTGCCAATATTTCCCCAAATACTTCATCCTCTGTTGGTCGCTGACCAACAGTCAACTTCTCTACAAAATGTTCACCAGCTAATTATTTAATTAAAAAAACATACAATGTCTTATTGGGCGAAATAGAATGAAGCCGAAATATAGACACTCCGCTGTTTCTAAGGGTTTTAACTCATATTGGATCATTATGAGTTAAGTCTGATACACTTCAACTTAGACGTATGCTATTTTAAATTTTTCACTCCACCTTTCTCCCTTTCCATTCATAACTGCCAATATTTCCCCAAATGCCAACACTACAGATGTAGAGTAAATGCCATACCTGAGCCGGAAAGAAATACAGTAATAACTCCGTTCTGGAAAAGTACTGACTTATAGAACCTAAAAAAATGAAATCTGCAATCATTTTAAGTACAAATGGAATAAGAAAGACTTTCCATGAAATAATTTGGAATAGCGCAGCAAAGAAGTTGAATAGTATGAGTAAATTAAATAATAGAACCATTGCGAGGGCGAACTTTATTCCCCATCCCTGATAAACCTGCGATTTACTTGCCCAACGCACCCGTTGGTTAAAAAATTCGTTAAGACTTCTGGCAGGTATGGTTTTTACTACCGCTTCTTTAGATTTTAAAAAGAAAATATTTTCATTATTTGTATGCTTAAGAATTTTTTCCATCAATAACAGATCATCACCAGAAGCCTTTTGGTCAACCCCATGAAAACCATTTACCTTCTTAAAAACAGATTTTGGATAACCCAAATTCGCACCATTACTCATTGCAGCCCATTTCCAGTGTAAAGAAGCGCCTGTAACACACATCATACCCATGAAATCGAGTGTTTGAAATTTTTCTAAAACAGAATGTTCATCGTGAAACACGACTGGTGCAGTAACAAAGTTGGCTTTTAATTCTTCAAACATATAAGAAAAATGAATAAGCCAATTTTCAGGGATCAGACAATCGGCATCGCTGGTTAAAATGTATTTACCACTCGCTTGTTCTATTGCTAAATTAAGTGCATATTTTTTGTAGGAATTCAGTACAAGATCTTCAGGAAGTATCTCTTCTAAATGAAGCACTTTTAAATTCCTATGAGTTTTAACAAGTTTATTTAAAATTTCTTTAGTGTGGTCTTCTGAGAAATCATTAATAACGATCAGTTCATATAAATCACTTGGAAAATTATTATTCAATATCGATAATACACAAGCTTCGATGTATCGCTCTTCATTCCTTGCAGGAATCATCACACTGATTTTCTCTTTGGGTTTAAAATCAGATGGAGGTGTGTAGGATGGACATAGTTTCCAACCTATAACATACATCAACAATAGCACTAAATAACCTATTGCAAGCAAAAAAACTATAATTCCATATAAACCCAATATTCCGTTTTTTGTTATAGAAGCTACAAAGTAAAAGCTATTTTTATCTTCGATTTCAAATTTTTCAGTCTAAAGTATGGAACATATAAATTCAGTCAATTTTATTCTTCAGAATCGTAAATCTGTTTTTCCCATCGATTATATAGAAAAAGACATTCCAGATGAAATAATCGAACAGATTCTACTGAATGCAGATAGAGCACCGACTCATAAATTAACACAGCCCTGGCGCTTTAAGGTTATTAAAGGAGATAAACGAAAAGCACTCGGAGTATTTCTGGCTGAAACATACAAAAAATACACTCCGGAGAAATTATTCCTTGAAAAGAAATATCGGAAAAATTTGAATAAACCACTACAGGCGAATTGTGTTATAGCTATTAATATGCAAAGAAATCTGGCTGATAAATTACCAGAATGGGAAGAGATTGCTGCTGTAGCTATGGCGGTTCAAAATATGCACCTTACCTGTGAAGCCTACGGAATAGGATGTTATTGGGGAAGTGCTACCGGACTCAGAGATTATATGGGCGAATTTTTCGATCTTAAAGAAGGAGAACGCAGTCTGGGATTTTTATATATGGGGTATTTTGAAAGAAATAATATTCCACTTAGTAAAAGAACACCAATTAATACTAAAGTAGAGTGGTTGTAAATGAAAGTTTTTTGTACATATTCGTCTTAAATTGATTTTAAATATACAAAGGAGATAATAAGTATAACTAACAATGCCAATATTCAGCTTTAATTTCTGTATTTTTACTCTTTACAGAACCTAAATATTTTTTTATGAAAAATGTACTGCCTTGCAACATTGTAGATAATAATGGTTCAGTATGTTGTTTAGATCATAAGAACTCGATAAAAGTAAAACGAGTTTGCTCTTTCAACATCTATGTACTCCTGTTATCTATTCTATTATTAAGTTTTAAAGTAAATGCTCAGCAACGTTATTTAGATGAGGTTTTTACAAGTATTCAGACAAATACGGTAACTTATTCAACAGTCACTAACTATCAAATGGATATTTATGAACCTGTTGGAGATACACAAGCAAAAAGACCATTAATAATTCTGGCACATGGTGGTGCTTATGTGGGTGGTAATAAAAGTAACGGCACTATGGTGCAAGCCTGTGAATATTTTGCTAAAAGAGGGTATGTTGCTGCTTCTGTACAATATACACTTGCCAGTAATATCTTTAGTTTGGTAGATTCTTTAGAAATGGTAGATATTGTAATGCAATCGGTTGCTGATATGAAATCGGCTATCCGTTATATGCGTATGGATGCCGCTACCGCTAATTTATATAAAATCGATCCGGCGAAAGTATTTGTAGGGGGAAATTCTGCTGGTGCAATTACAGCATTGCATTTGGCTAATATAGATGATGAAGATGTTATACCATCATATATTCAGACAGCGATAGATACTTATGGAGGCTTGGAAGGTGATAGAGGAAATCCAGGGTATTCTTCAGAAGTGAATGCTGTTTTGAATTGGGCAGGTGGAATAAATAGATTATCATGGTTAGGTACAAACTCGGTTCCAATTTATAGTGCTCATGGAGATAATGATGGTACAGTGCCTTATGATTGTGATGATGTTTACTCTGGTAATCCGCTTATATCATTTCTCGACCTTGTTGACCTTTGTGGAAGTGGTGAAATACAGCCTGTACTTGACAGTTATGGGGTAGATAATCAATTATTAACCGTTGCTGGTGCAGATCATGTTCCTTGGGGAAGTAATAGTACGCTAAGAGATCAAATGTTCGATGAATCGGCAGCATTTCTTTATAAATATGCAAGATGTATAAACATAAAAGCTCAATTAGAAGGATTTTTAGATACAGCTACAAGTTTGATGGATACAAGTTTGAAGATTAACAACTTATTACCAAATCTTCATCCTTTTGATTCAGCACCATACAATGTTAGTTCGGGTACTATACCTGTAAGCAGATTTCCTGAAGCAACTGTAGATTGGGTGTTACTGGAAGTAAGGGATGTAGCAAATACAAACAATGTGTTAGAACAACAAACACTTTTTATCAGAAATGATGGTATGGTCATGAATAAAGATGGCACCACTGATATTAATTTTTCAACTAGTGGAACGCATCATATCGCTTTATATCCTTCATTCCGCACCCATTTTTAGAAAAAGTAAAAATATAGTACCTTTCCCA
>JAHDFD010000012.1 GCA_020628375.1 Chitinophagales bacterium
TTTGGGGTAATTGAACCTCGAATTCAGAATACCACATAAAATCATAAAGAACCATTTGGGGTGTAAGATGCAAAAAGAGTATGTCAGAGTGAGTAAATAAAAATCTAAATTTCCTTAGAAATAGGTATTTTTATGCACCGAACTCGACATACGGATTGATAGCCTTCACCCTATATCAGATATGAGCCAATAATGTTTTATGGTCTGTGGTCTGTTGACTATTAATGTTGATATTATACATTAAAGTTTAAAACGATTTTTGATAGAGACGTAGCATTGCTACGTCTGTACATTGTAAAATAATTGTATAAAAAAATCGTTTTAAAGTCTATTGCAATTTGAATTTTATTAATTAATCCCAATATGAAAATTTCTTTGAATATTCTGACCATCGCCTTCGTGTTATCTCTTTTCTTTTCGTGTGATAAGAAAGAGGACAATTTATTCTTCTACTGGAATCAAACGGGGTGTGCCGATCCCTGGAATACTAGCAGTAATGATTCAGATATTGAAACCATACAAGCAGTCGAAAATTATTTAAGCCTTGAATCGATTGATGCTGAAAGTATTAAAATTGAATTTGATGAAAGTTTGACCGAAGCTTGTGAGGCTTGTAGTTGCTTAACCGGCAATCAGATTTATGTAGAAGTTGATGATAAATATAAAGATGCTATGCTTGAACTGAATTTTGTTGAGAAGTAGATAGAGTTAGTTATGAAAGAAGAAGCATTACTTAAGTTGGTTATTGATTATTTTGATGAAAAGGTGTTTTCTAATCACCAAAAAGAAATTTTAAGGAAACATTCAAAGCTTAGTTCTTACAAGGTTAATCCCATTATTGTTCGTTATCTTTCTAAAGTTCTAGATGATAAATTTTCACCGTTAGGAGTTGCTAAAGCATTATTTTATCCTAGAGTTTTAGGAACTTCGATTAATACTTCTTTTGGAACAAAGAGTCAAACAATGTTTATTGATTTAAACTTAGCCAAAGGCTCTTTAATTAAAGGAATGGATATAGAGTTTCTTGATAAGATTGATAATAGACAAAAGTGGTGTCAATTAAAATCCGGTCCTAATACTATTAATTTAGGTGATGTGAATCCACTACTTAAAAAATTTGCATCAGTGGCTAATTTAGCTAGAACTAACAAGATAAAACTAAATAATTCAGATTTAATTTTAGGGGTTTTATATGGAAATGAGGATCAATTAAGTCAACATTATAGAAAAATTGATGAAACATATCCTGTAATTATTGGTAGAGAGTTTTGGCATAGAATCACAGGATTCCCTAATTTCTATTCAAGATTACTTTTGAAAATTGATAAACTGATAAAAGATCTTAATACAGAAGATTTCTTTGAAAAGGGTTATTTACTACTGGTTGAGGAAATTAAAGAGTCAGATTTATTTGATTTCTCATAATAAGTATTTAAAGCACTTATTATGGAGTAACCAATTTCTTGACCTAAGTTACAAGGAACAGCATTGCCAATTTGTTTATATTGTTGAGATATGGAACCTACAAATTCCCAGTCATCTGGGAAAGTCTGGATTCTTGCATACTCTCTTATAGTGAAAGGGCGAGTTTCATCAGGGTGACATCTTTCAGTCTGTTTTTGAGCTGGGCTACAAGTTAAGGTAAGACATGGCTCGTCCCATCCTATTCTCCTTGCCATACCAGTTTTACCACCCCCTAAATAAAAACTCTTACCCATATATTTTTTTTGAAGATCAACGGGTAAATCACGCCAGTACCCTTTAGGTGGAATCAAATTTAATATCTCTTTTTTATGTTCAGGATATTTAGTCCCCTTTGATTTGGGAACATCACTTTTATATAGTGATCCCTTTTTCAAAGCATCTTTAAGGTTATATATCTTCCTATGTGGTTTAGGATATGAATATTCTAAGTCTATATCTTTTCTGATTCCTACTAAAATAAGCCTTTCTCTTTTTTGAGGAACTTTGTAATGAATCGCCTTTAAGACTTCTACAGGAACTACATTATACCCAATTTCATCTAATATCGAAATCATACCCTGTAAAGTTTTACCTTTTTCATGAGATAATAAGCCTTTTACATTTTCACCAATACATATAATTGGTTTTACTTGTTGAATTACCTTAGCAAACTCATAGAATAAGGTTCCTCTTGCATCTTCAAGTCCTAAACGTTTACCTGCATAGCTAAATGCTTGGCAAGGAAATCCTCCAGTCACAATCTCAACTTGATTTTCAAATTCACTGAAATCAAATGATTTTATATCTCCCTCTAGTATTTTCCAATCAGGTCTATTTACTCTTAGTGTTTCACAAGCCCATTTATCAATTTCATTTAATGCAATACATTTAATACCTGCCTTTTCTAAGCCTATTGCTAACCCACCTGCACCTGCAAATAACTCCAAAGCTTTATATGTTTTGTAAGGTATTACTGAATTATCAATTTCTTCTTCTATATCAATAGATAAAAAGTCAGAGAATAAATCCAATTGAGTTTTCTTGTATAATCGGTAGTTACTCATAGGTTCACGAGAAGCTTTTAGTTTACCATTTCTATCCCACCTTCTTAATGTTTCTTTACTTTTACCCAGTAACTTTGCTGCTTCTGATAAAGAATAATATTTTTTCATAACCAAGTGCGTTAACCTTATACATTGGTTACAAAAGTACACTTTTTTAGATATATAATTACTGGTAACTATTTTAAAAGTTTTCAACAAAACCATTTAAGAAATTAAACCCATTTTTATCTTTTCATTTTAACTTTACCACTAGTGAAACTCGAAACCCCCATAGAGTACCTTAAAGGAGTAGGTCCGGATAAAGCAAAATTGCTGAATAAGCATCTGGAAATTTTTACCTTCGGCGATCTGCTGGAGCATTACCCATTCCGCTATGTCGATAAAACACAAGTTACCCAAGTCGTTAATATTTTTCCCGATTCAACGAATATTCAGGTCAGAGGTGTATTATCAGAAATTACAACTGCACCAATGAAGCGCGGACAAAGAATGAATGCCATTCTTACCGATGAAACAGGTAGCGTAGAATTGGTTTGGTTTCAGGGCGTAGCCTACCTCAAAAAATATTTGCAGGAAGGACGGGAGTACCTTATTTATGGAAAACCTGATTTTTACAAAAATCGCCCAACCTTCAAGCATCCCGAAATGGATCTGGTCGATCCGAATAAGCAATTGACCTTCGCCGATCGTATTTCCCCAGTTTATCCTTCTTCTGAAAAACTGAAACCACGTTATCTCGATAGTAAGGGCTTATCGAAATTGGTAAATACTTTAGCTAGTAAAGTTTCAGAACAAAATTTCCCTGAATTCCTACCAAAAGAAATTTTAGAAGATTACGCTTTAGTACGCCGTTTTCAGGCAATAAAAAATGTACATCAGCCCGAAAGTGAGAGCTGGCTCGAACATGCGCGTAATCGCATTAAATTCAACGAGTTTTTCTATATTCAAATGAATATGCACCGTTTGAAATTGAACCAGCAGGAAGCAGATGGCTTTTTACTCGAAAAGTTAGGCGATTATTTCAATTCTTTTTACAACGATTATCTGCCTTTTGAATTAACCAATGCACAGAAAAGAGTTTTAAAGGAAATAAGACGGGATACTTTAACCGGAAGACAAATGAATCGCTTATTGCAGGGCGATGTAGGAAGTGGTAAAACAGTAGTTGCCCTGATGACTATGCTAATTGCATTGGACAACGGTTTTCAGGCTTGTCTTATGGCACCCACCGAAATATTAGCGCAACAACATTTTACCGGATTGCAAGAGTTATTGGAACCAACTGGAATAACGATAGAAATACTAACCGGAAGTATTAAAGGTAAACGAAGAAAAGGTATTCTTGAAAGAACAAAGTCGGGAGAAACACAGATATTGATAGGCACACATGCGCTGATAGAACCTACCGTAGAATTTTTAAACCTTGGAATGGTCGTGATCGATGAACAACACCGATTTGGTGTGGCACAACGAGCAAAATTGTGGCAAAAGAATAATCGACCACCACATGTATTGGTAATGACCGCTACACCGATTCCAAGAACATTGGCAATGACCGTTTATGGTGATTTAGATGTTTCTGTAATCGACGAATTACCACCCGGAAGAAAGCCCATAAGAACTGTACATCGTTTCGACAAAGACAGAATTACCGTTTTTCAGTTCATAAGAGAAGAAATTGGAAAAGGAAGACAGATATATATCGTTTATCCATTGATAGAAGAATCTGAAACACTTGACTACAAAGACCTGATGGATGGATTTGAAGCGGTGGAACGAGAATTTTCACCACCAGAATACAGAATAAGTATTGTACACGGAAAAATGAAACCTGTCGATAAGGAAATGGAAATGCAGCGTTTTGTGAAAGGCGAAACGCAGATAATGGTCGCTACAACAGTAATCGAAGTAGGTGTGAATGTTCCCAATGCTTCTGTAATGATCATAGAAAGTGCAGAACGCTTCGGATTGTCACAATTACATCAGTTACGAGGTAGGGTAGGACGTGGTGCCGAACAATCATATTGTATATTAATGACCGGACATAAATTGAGCAGTACAGGCAGAAAGCGACTTAAAACAATGGTTCAGTCCAATGATGGTTTTCATATAGCAGAAGTCGATTTAAAGCTTCGTGGACCCGGTGATATTGAAGGCACACGCCAAAGTGGAATACTCGATCTTAAAATGGCAAATGTTACCGAAGATCAAACCATACTTCAGAACGCACGAAGTGCAGCCGCACAAATATTATCGAAAGATCCTAATTTGATGAGTCCGGAAAATCAGGCACTTAAACTTCACTTACAACAGCGAAGAAATAAGCAGGAAATAGATTGGTCGAGGGTTAGCTAAACTTACTCTTTCAGAATTTTTCTGATCGCAATCGCTCCGTCTGAGTTGGTGATCTTCAGTAAATAATATCCTTTCGATAAATTAGAAATGTCTATTTGTTTGTTGGAAGTATTAGCGTAATAAACCACCCTGCCTGAGACATCACTTAGTTCGACACTTTTGATATTGCCATTATACTGAATTTCAAAACTATTTTCTGCGGGATTGGGATAAACACTGATAGGCTCATTAATAATATCTGTTCCAATATTCGTTTCAATATTCAAGTTCTCATAAAACTGCCAAACACCTCCATTCTGATTAATATGAACAAATAAATCATCATCACCATCGGTATCAATATCTGCGAATTGTGCAATTGCCAGATAATCACCAAAGCCAGTAATATTTCCCTCAGGTTGTTGAACAAAAGATGGGGATGATGCAGAGCCTGTATTTTCAAAATATTCTATTATACTATCTTCTAATTCGTAAGAATAACCACTTACAAACAAATCCAGATCACCATCATTATCAACGTCTCCCAGAACGGGTAGGGAAAAATATCCGCTAGTTGAAAGACCGAAAGGATTAATCTCAGGTGTAGTAAAGTTGGGTACGCTACTTGTTCCGATATTCTTTACAAATAGTAACTGATTTATCTCTGTTTCTGTATCATAATCATAACCATAAAATCCCAAAAGCAAATCAGTATCTCCATCATTGTCTAAATCTGCTGCTGTCGGAAAAAAGAAATAAGCATAATCTGGTAAATTGTTTAAGCCGAAAGCATTTATTTGTGGAGAGGCAAATTGAGGACTACTCGCTGTTCCGGTATTCTCAAAAAACAAATTGGCTCCGTAATAACCAAAAACTAGTAAATCGGCATCACCATCATCATCAAAATCAGCTAATACAGGAAATGAAACACCCTCCAAAGGTGTATCCAAACCAAAAGGCGTACTCATCCGACTATTGAATAAAGCATTTGAGCTTGTACCGTTATTTTCGAGATACACAAAATTGGTAGTTTCATTTGTTCCATCGTAGCCATAAGAAATCGCCAGAATATCCAAATCACCATCATTATCCAGATCGGCAAATGAGGTCATTAAAAATTCTAATTCAGGAACAAAACCAAACGGGTTTTCAACGGCTGGCGCAAAGTTTTGTGCATTGGCAGTTATTCCGAACGATAAACCTAAGGCTATAGCAGCAGGCTTAATGATCTGTCGTAAATAACCGAGTTCAAAAAAGCTTTTAAGTTCAGTGATCAGATTATTGATTTTGTTTATCAAGCTTTTCAGTTGGCTTAATGAACGTTGAGCCTTATGCTTTCTTAAGAAAACTTGAAGTTGAGAAACAGTTTGTTTTAACTCATTTAATCGAAGGGAATAAAATTTCTTTTCCATTTTGCTTAATTCAATGTTCGGGATTGGATCTTGCCCAATAAGTCGAATTGGGTGTTGATAGCCCTAATTTATGCGTATTTTTAATAGTATTCAAAATATTGGGGCGAATTTTATCGGGTAAAATATGCACATCATATATTTCATCGACAGAAGTCTGATAGGTTATTTTGCCAACCAGGCTTGCTGTTGGTAAATGAACGATCAGTATTCCGGCTTCTTTTGCTTTATCTGCAAAAGGAAGCTTTGCAAAGGTTGAAGAATTCTTTCTCAATTTGGAAAGCCCGATAAATAGAAAATCCTGATAAAGATCCATACCACGTACAAAACCATCGATCTTTAGAATTTCTTCATGTTTCCCACTTTCTTTATCGATCTTGATTAATGCTCCGGCAGCAGAAAGCAAAACATAGAGTTCATTATTATACAACCTTGGAGAATGTGGCATTGCAAGTCCACGTGTTATAACTTCTTTCGTTGCTACATCTATAATGATCCCTGACTTTGTAATATTGGCTCTCCAGCTTTTAGGCGTATTACCGTCATTGAAGGCAGAAACAAATTTAGGCAATCCGTTTTCCATTGCCATACCATTCAAATGACAACGATCTTCGGCTACAATATTATCTATAAACGAAGGTTGCCAATAAGGCGTGAAGTTATAATCATCATCTATCGAAACGATACAGGAAAATAAAGTGTTTACTGCGTACAAACGATCATCTTTTCCGAAGTAAATATCGTGTATATCTAAAGCTCCCGTATGAAAGGTGGTACGTGGCATATAAAGTGCATCATAAGTGTTGGGTTTGTTCGGATAATGTTCTGCCAAGGCTTTAGAATTGGCAAAAACCACTATCTCATCTTTGCAGGCAAGCGCAATTTTATCTTTCTTTTTTTGATGAGCAAGCCCCATAGGTTTGGCAAATGTTCGAGGAAGCTGTATCAAACTATTTTCATCTTTAGCAGAAATGAAAACAAGTTTCCCTGCTTGATAAGTGGTAATTGCTAAGGTACAATTTAGTTTGAATAATAATTCAGGAACCTGTGGGGTATAACGACAACTGAAAGGTGCTAAAGGACTTTTAGGTCTTTCCACAAAACTATTTTTAGTTCAGTAATTCAGCAAATATAACGAAAGTATTCAGCCGTAAAGATTATTTTTATGATTGTTACTTCAAGTGTCCGATCTTTAAAAACAGATAAATGAAACATATTATTACTTGTCTGATTATGCTGCTCTTACCTTTCAGCTCATTCTGTCAAACTATTGATGAAAAAGTAGATAGTTTACTTCAACAAATGACCATAGTTCAGAAAGTAGGACAGATGACTCAGGTAGAAAGAGGTGCATTGGTGAATATGGAACATTTGAAGACTTATGGCATCGGATCTTTACTAAGTGGAGGTGGTTCTGCTCCAAATCCAAATACTATTAGCTCATGGGTGAATATGTATAATGATTTTCAAACAAAGGCTTTGGAAAGTGAACTAGCTATTCCGCTTGTTTATGGAATTGATGCTGTACATGGGCATAATAATGTTTATGGAGCAGTTATTTTTCCGCATAACATAGGCATGGGGTGTACCTGGAATCCTGAGTTAATAGAACAAGCAAACCAAATTGTTGCAAAAGAAGTTTCGGCAACCGGTATCGACTGGACATTCTCTCCCTGTATTGCGGTTGCCCGCAATGAACGATGGGGAAGAACGTATGAAGGATTCGGGGAAACAGCTGAAATTCAGAAAATAATGGCAGAGGCATCTGTACTGGGTTTGCAGGGAACCAATCTGGGCGATAATTCGACCATACTTGCCTGTGCCAAACATTTTGTTGGTGATGGCGGAACAGAATTCGGAATCGATCAGGGAAATACAATACTTTCAGAAGATGAGCTGAGAGGAATTCACATGGAAGGATATATTGATGCGATCAATGCCGGTGTTGGAACTGTTATGGCTTCTTACAGTAGTTGGAATGGTGAAAAATTACACGGACATGATTATTTATTGACAGATGTTTTAAAGAATGAATTAGGCTTTGAGGGGTTTGTGATATCCGATTGGAGTGGCGTAGATCAGATAGATGAGAATTATAGAACAGCCATTAAAAGAGCGATCAATGCCGGAATTGATATGGTGATGGTACCCAGTCAATACGAAGTGTTTATTGCTCATTTATTGAGCTTGGTAGCGGATGGTGAAGTAAGTCAAGATCGCATTGATGACGCTGTGCGCAGAATATTGAAACAAAAGTTTTTGCTGAACTTATTCGATGAACCCTTTGCAAATGACGAATTCGTTGACGCATTCGGTTCAGAAGAACACCGCGCTGTTGCCCGACAAGTTGTACGGGAGTCAATGGTATTATTGAATGCTAAAAATGATGTGTTGCCTTTACGGAAAAACGATCAGACCATTTTGGTTGCTGGTCCGCTAGCTGCCGACCTGGGGGCACAGTGTGGAGGCTGGACAATGAGCTGGCAGGGTGGAAATGGAAGTATTACACAGGGAACAAACATTTTACAAGGATTAGTAGAACTATCTGAGACCAGTAATATTCTTTATGATGCCAATGGTAATTATTCAGGATCGGTTGATGTAGCAGTGGTGGTGATCGGAGAAAAAACACCTTATGCAGAAGGCTACGGCGACAGAGCTGATCTTGAAATAGATGCTGCTGATATTAATTTGATAAAAAAATTGAAAGAAGATGGCATTCCAACGATTGCATTGCTTGTTTCAGGAAGACCAATGATATTAGGAGAACTATTAACTTACACCGATGCTATAATACCAATTTGGTACCCCGGAACTGAAGGTGATGGTATTGCCGAAGTGCTATATGGCGATTATCTTCCAAAAGGGAAACTGAGTCATTCGTGGGCTAAAGATATGAGTCAGATACCGTTGAATTGGGGCGATGAAAGTTATGACGCTTTATTTTCTTATCAACACGGACTAACGGAATTTCCTGAAAGCAGCGCTGCCGAAAAATTAATGCCTTATGCAGCAACTACAAATAAGTTAGGCAATGAAATATTATTGAGTCTCAGCGACGAAATAACAACGTTGAATGCAACCATAAATGATTTTGAAATTAAAGTAAATGGAGCAACTGTTACAGATTTGATCGCTTCAATAAATATTGCTGAATTTGACGAAAGTATATTGTTTTTTTCACTCAATACAAACGTTCAGGAAAACAATAAGATCACTATTTCTTATACAGGAGGAAATATAATGTCGAACAATTTGACCTTAGATAGTTTTGAAGATTTCTATGTTTATAATGCTACCATCTATTCAAATACAACACACGAAATTCCGGGAAGGTTTGAAGCAGAAGATTACTTCGATATGTTTGGCATACAAACAGAACCATGTACTGATGTGGGTGGAGGTGAAAATGTGGGATATTTCAATCCGGGCGATTGGCTGAAGTATTATGTGGAGGTAAAAGAAACTGGCTTATATCATCTGAATTGCAGAATGGCGGGATTTGCAACCGGAAGTCTGAGAATACAATTTGATAATGATTTTGAAACGTTTGTAGATTATAGTTCTACAAATGGCTGGCAGAATTGGCAGGACTTCACAAGCACTATTTATTTAAACGAAGGCTTTTACGAAATGGAAGCATATTCATTCACAGATGCCATTAATATCAACTATTTTGATTTTGACTTGATCGAAACTTCTGTACAGAATCCTTTGCAACAAGTTGAAAATATTAATGTTTTCCCTGTTCCTTTTAAAGAATCAATTAACGTTGAATTCACTTTGAATAAAGCACTGAATACGAGCGTGAAACTATCGGATATAACGGGTAAATTCGTTCAGGAACTTTTTAATGAGAAATTATCAAAAGGAAGGCACAAATTATTGTTTTCTATTGATCCGGATTTAGCAAATGGAATTTACTTCATCGAAATAAGAGATGGACAAAAAAGATATTTTGAGAAGTTGATTAAGGAAGATTGATTATTCCTTTAGCCCTTGTTGGCTATTGTCCCTTGTTGGTCCTTTAGACTTGCAATATCAAATCTTTTATTAACTGATGTTAAGCAGAGTTTGTGTCAGACTGAGTAAACGGAGATTTTTCGAGTGAAAACGAAGAAAAAACGTAGTGCATCGCCAGGCGACCCTGCGAAGTCTTTGACCGTCAAGAACTTAACTTCGATGCGTTCCGAACCCTAATTTTTTCAAAATTGGGTTCAAAACTTACTCAGTTTGACATAGTGCGTAACATTAGTTATTAAATTTAAAGAAAATGGAGAAATCCAATGTTAGTGAGACGACCAACCTTATGTGAAAAGCACTTTTAACACTAAAAATATCCCTTATTAAATAATATACAAATCGAAGTGTGTATTTTTACCACCATGAAATTCTTTTCACATTTCATATTTGCGTTATTAATACTTTCTTCAGGAAGCTTAATTGCGCAGAATGATCGATTTGCAATAGGAGCTGAAGAAGCAGGAGCCGGATATACAGGTCAGACGAAATCAACAGCTTTTTCCATTTTTAATAATGTTGCCGGTTTGGCAAATATGGATGGTTTGAATATTGGCGCTTATGCAGAAAATCGTTTTCTGGTAGATAATATTAATTTGATCGGAATTGGAGCGGCCTTGCCAACAAAATCCGGAACTTTTGGTCTGGGAATTTTTCGTTATGGAAACAATAGCTATAATGAAACAAAGATCAGAGCAGGTTACGGGCGTTTATTGGCTGAAAAATTATCTATTGGTGCCGGCTTTGAAGTTAACAGTTTCAGTATAGAAGAATATGGTTCGCTTTTCAATTTTACATTCGATCTCGGACTACAATACAACATTCTTGATAATGTAAGGATAGGAGCGAATATATACAATCCGTTACGTATTCAGTTAACCGATAACGATCTCGACAGATTACCGACTATAATTAGTTTTGGGGCAACTTACCAACCTTATGAAAAAATTGCCATTCATTTGGAAGTACAGAAAAATCTCGATTATAAAGCAACATTCAGAGGTGGTGTCGATTATAGAATAATAGATGTTCTAAGCATTCGCTGTGGCTTTTTGAGCAATCCTGATATGGTTACTGCAGGATTAGGAATACACTTAAAAAACTTTCAGATCGATATTGCCGGAACCTGGCATCCCACCCTCGGAATTACTCCACATGTAGGAGTTCAATATGCAAAGCCTAAAGAATTGGAAAGTGTTGAGGAAGAATAAAATAAATATAGCTTTATGTCCACTCATTGTGGCTTTTTTGCTCTTTAGTTTTTCTGTTGAAGCGCAGAAGAAAGATAAGGAAGCAGAATTGGTAAGCCATATTGAAGAAGTATTGGAATATGTTGCAGAAGAAACAGATGCCGATGTTGATTTTGGTGCATACCTTGAAGCATTGACAGACCTTGCAGATAATCCCATCAATCTTAACAAAACTTCTTATTCAGAATTAAGCCAATTACAGGGAATAATCAGTCCGGTTCAAATGAATAATTTGCTTGCCTGGCGGGAACAGGTCGGAAAGTTCTTCAATATATATGAATTACAGGCAGTACCGGGTTTCGACCTCAACGATGTAAGAAGAATACTTCCCTTTGTAGATGTAAAAGGAAAGGTCGCAGATTTTAAAGTACCTTTAGGAAAACTACTATTTGGTGGCTCACATACCTTGTTTACCCGATATACCAGAGTGCTTGAATCACAAGCAGGTTATGAAGAAGGAACACAAATAACCGTCGGAGATTCAACTTATACAATATTACCTAAATATGCAGGTAGTCAGGATAAAATATTTTCTCGCTATCGCTATAAATACGGTTCTAAGATCAGTTATGGTATAACCGCAGAGAAAGATGCCGGTGAAGCATTTTTCAGAGGAAATAACAAACAAGGCTTTGATTTTTATTCAGCGCACTTTTATATGCGTGATGTTGGACCGTTTAAACATATAGCATTAGGAGATTACGAAATACGACTAGGACAGGGTTTATTGATCTGGACCGGTTTGGGATTCAGAAAATCTTCTGATGTAATGGCGGTTATGCGTCAATCTCAACCAATACGTCCTTACACATCTGTAAATGAAGTGGCTTTTAATCGTGGTGTTGCCGTTACTTTAGGTGCGTGGAAAAACCAATTGGATATAACCCTTTTCGGTAGTAGAAAAAATATTGATATCGGAAGTCTTGGAGATCCGATATCGAGTATAGATGATGTTACTGAAGTTGATGATATTGATCTGGACGATGGAGAAATAGGAGCCTTCGCTTCATTGAACATTTCAGGTTTACACCGAACTGAAGGTGAAATTGCGAGAAAAGGCGTATTAACAGAAACCAATGCAGGTGGTAGTGTTAAATTCAATAAGAGAACTTTCTCGTTAGGCTTGAATGTTATTTATACCGATTATAGTTCTAATATCGACTCGATAGATGTATTAGATATTCGTTCACAGGATAGAGTTTCCAATATTTTCCGTTTTAATGGAAATAAATTATTGAATGCTAGTACAGATTACCGCTGGTTGTACAAGAATTTCCATTTCTTCGGAGAAACAGGTGTTTCCGATAATGGAGGCTGGGGAACCGTTAATGGTGTATTAATGAGTTTACACCCTACAATTAATGCCTCGATCGTTTATCGTAATTATAGCCGCGATTTTTGGGTACAGAAAGGTTTTGCTTTCAGAGAATCGAGCTTCTTCAATGAGCAGGGCTTATTTTTCGGAACAGAATTCAAGCCCAAGAAAAACTGGCGTATAAATGCTTATTATGACATATATCGATTCCCTTGGTTAAGAAACGATTCTGATGCACCTTCACGAGGTGTCGATCGTTTAATTCAATTAACGTACCGTCCTTCCCGTAACTTAGAATTATATGTGCGTTACAGGAATGAAACCAAACAAGAGAACTTTCCCGGAAATGAAGGAAACGATTTTCTTTCTCATCAAACAACGACATCACTTCGTTTTCATGCAAAGTATAAGATCAATAAAGCAATCGATATGAAAACACGTTTTCAAATGTCAGGTTTTGATGACGGATATAATGAACTAGAACGTGGTTTTATGATCTATCAGGATGTAAACTTTAAACCACTTTCGTTTCCGGTTTCTTTTAGTACCCGTTTTGCCTTATTCGATACCGACTCGTATAATTCCAGAATTTATGCCTATGAAAACGATGTATTGTACTCTTTTTCAATTCCGGGCTATTCAGGAAGAGGAAGCCGTTTTTATGTAATGCTTCGTTATAAAACACGAATAGGTCTGGATTTTTGGTTGCGTTTCGCACAAACCTACTTCGATGACAGAACCGTAATCGGCGGTGGAAACGAAGAAATTCAAGGAAGAACAAAATCAGAAATAAAGGCGCAGGTACGCTTCAGATTTTAAATTTAGTTAAATATTTCTCACCTACACTTATCTAAGTAATTGATAAGTAATTAGTTATAGTCCGAGTTGAATTTTGATATTTTAAGAGTTTTGGAAAAGTATCAAAAACAGCCGCTACTTTCGCCCTATATATTTAATTTTTAATTAAACCATTTTCCAATGAAAAAATTTACCCTGTTATTTAGCTTATTATTTATTGCCTTTCAGGTAGATGCACAGTTATGGATTAGTGCAGATGTAGGATTTAATATAAGAACAAGTAAAGATAAAACGACGGTTTTAGGGATAAGTGATGAAATAGAGAGACCCCGTAGTTTAAGTCTTATCTTAGGACCAACTATTGGTTATAACATCAATGAAAAAATTACCATAGGTGGTATTATTTCCTATAACTTATATCGTACTGTTCATAAAGATGATGAATATAAACGAATCGTTAACAATTTCGAGATTGCCTTGCTTCCATTTTTGCGTTATAATCATGTAATTAATGATAAGTTTGGTATATACGGACAATTAGATTTTGGACCAAGCTTTGGAAAAGCTAAATCGAAGTTAGAAACAAATGATTCATCTTTTAATGATGAATCCAATCTTTTAAGATTTAGTATTAACTTACGTCCAGGAGTGTACTACCAGTTTAGTAGTCGTTTTTCTATGAATGCACATTATGGAGCTTTAGGTTTTAGGAGCAGTCGAGTTAAGTCCGATGGTAGTAATACTGAACAAGTTTCTAAAAGATCAGACTTTGGGTTGAATTTACAAATGAGTTCTTTAAGATTTGGCTTGAATTATCACTTCTAATCAACAAAGGTTTAGCAGACTTTTATACAATTTTTTCTTAATAAGGGAGAGCCTTGTCTTCCAGTTACATAATTCTCGATATAATTTATCGTGTGGATGTTTTGCAGTTAAAAGATTGATTATACAAAATTAAAAATAAAAAAACGTACAAATGATCGTGTCATATTGAGCGTAATGTAATGAAGCCGAAATATAGACACCTCGCTATTTTTTAGGGGATAATTTGTATTATTTGGCTTCACTTGACAGTGATTTACACGCTCATAAATGTACGTTATATTAAAACTCAAATTGTATTATTTATCGAACCGTCGAAGCAGGCTCAAAAACAGCTAGGATTGAAAACAAGCATAGCCTAATTTACGGTGAGTATTTTCAACGAAAAAAAAATCGAACTTTTAGTTAAAAAATGCTACATGACATAGCATATATTGTATTACTTAACTTCTATTGGTGGTGCAAATGAAGAAATTCAAGGAAGAACAAAATCAGAAATAAAGGCGCAGGTACGCTTCAGATTTTAATTTTAGTTAAATATTTTATATTGATTAAATCTAATATATTGTTAATCAAAGCAATATATTTAGATAAATTTCTAATATTTTATGTTTTGTTGAAAAAATTCAAATATCATCTATATTTGCGCCTTGTAAATTTACTTTTTTAACAAAATCATTCTCAGATGAAAAAAATTACCCTATTATTTACATTATTGTTTATTGCCTTTCAGGCAGATGCACAGTTATGGATCAGTGCAGACGTTGGATTTACTACAAGTGGAAATAAAGCTGAGTTTACGAGTGGAGGAACAACTATTGAAAGTGATGGACCTCGTACACTAGACCTTATCTTTGCACCTACTATTGGTTATAATATCAACGATAATATTACTATCGGAGGTATTATTGCTTATAATTTAGATCGCACTGTTGCGGAAGGTGATAATACTAAAGAAACAGATGCTATTTCCGAAATAGCGATTCTTCCTTTTATGCGTTATAATCATGCAATTAACGAAAAGTTCGGTTTGTACGGACAATTAGACCTTGGTCCAAGCTTTGGAAAAGTAACTTCAGAGTTTGAATCTGGGAGTACAACAGTTACTAGTGAAGCCAACCTTTTAGGTTTTGGTATCAATATTCGTCCGGGAGTATATTTCCAATTCAGCGATCATTTTTCTATGAACGCACACTATGGAGCCTTAGGTTTCAATAGTGATCGTTTTAAAGTTGAAGATGATAATGCTGAGCAAATTTCGAGAAACTCAGACTTTGGTTTAAACTTACAAATGAGTTCTTTAAGATTTGGCTTGAACTACCACTTCTAAATAGAAGTTAAGTAGGCGTGTAGAAATTTCTTTGTGATGTTTAATTGAGAAACTTTTTCCGACTACTTAATAACTACATTAAGATCAAGGGCTAACATTTTTTAAGAAAGTGTTAGCCCTTTTCTGTTTCCATTTATCAAATCGAAACGTTTCACATAGACAAAATCATAGTTTCCTGTTAAAGACTTTACATAATTTCAACAATGCCATTTATATATGCCAGAATGTTCCTATTTTCGCTATTCTGAAATTTTTTTATGAAAAAACTACAATTTCTACTAATACTAATAGGTTTTTTTACTGGAATTAATTCATTAGCTCAAACTTATACTGATGATTTTTCAGATGGTGATTTTACCAATGATCCTGTTTGGTTTGGCGATACTCAGAATTTTGAAGTAATGAATGGTGAACTTCAATTATTTCATCAGGAACCGGAAACGAATAACGAATCAGTATTGATAAGCGCAGCTGCACAACAAGTTGGTGTTGCAACGGTTTGGGAGTTTGATTTTCGTTTGGAATTCGATCCCTCAAGTTCTAACAGAGCAAGGGTTTATTTACAATCAAGTAGCGCGAACCTCGCCGATGATCTGGATGGTTATTATATTGCTTTGGGTGAATCAGGAACAGAAGATGCCATTCGTTTATTCAAGCAAAGTGGAGGTTCTTCAGATGAACTTATTGCAGGGAATGCCGGAGATATTGCTAGCGAACCTGCTACTGCTAAAGTACGTGTTACGCGTGATGAAAATGGAAACTGGGAGCTGTTTTATGACTTAGATGGAAATGGTTATGTTTCGTATGGAACGGCTAATGATACAGAATTTGCTAGTGGGAACTATATAGGAATATGGTGTGATTATAGTGCTTCAAGAGCGGAAAGTTTCTATTTCGATAATTTTTTACTCGACCCTGTTTATATAGATACAGATGCGCCCGAATTAATAAATACGATTGTTGCTAATGAAAATACGATCGAGCTTGTTTTTTCTGAAGGATTAGATGCCTCTACGGTTTTAAATACAAGTAACTACAATATCGAAGGGCTTAACCCTGAACAGGTTTTGTTAAGTGAAGATGGAACAATAATTACTTTGATCTTTGCTGATAGTTTTCCGATAGATGCTAGCCAAACCCTGAACTTTTCTGTGAGTGATGCCGCAGGTAATGATCTGAATGGAACAACTACTTTTGTTTATACACCAGTAGCTGCATTTGATATACTTATTACAGAAATAATGGCTGATCCAAATCCTACGATTAGTTTACCTGATGCTGAATATATTGAGTTGTTCAATAATTCTGAAAACGACATTAATTTACGAGACTGGATATTTAAAGCTAATTCTGAAGTAATACTACCTGATTTTGTCTTAAATGCTGGTGAATACATAACGCTCACAAAATTCCCTTTTCTTTTTCAAGCATTGGGTATTCCTGTTCTGGAAGTTGATCTTCCAAGCTTAACCAACAATGGAGCATTACTACAATTATTAGATAAAGAAGGTAACATAATTTCAAAAGTTAATTTCAATAATAAGTGGCATAAGTCAAATAAAAGAGATGGTGGTTGGTCATTGGAAATGATCAATCCGAATAATCCTTGTGGTGAAGAAAATAACTGGACATCATCTATTGATTATTCTGGAGGAACACCGAGTCGTCAGAATTCAGTTTTTGATGATACGGCTATAGATGAAGAGGCGCCTGAATTAGTTAGAATCGGTTATATAAATGAAGCCACTATACAAGCATTTTTTAATGAAGAAATTGATGCAAGTAAAATAACGATCAATAACTTTAATGTAGATAATAGTATTGGCACACCACTATTAGCACTTATTGATGAACCTGGAAATCAAAGTGTTACTTTAGGGTTGAATAATTTACTTCAGCCAGGAATTACTTATACTGTTACCGTTGAAGGTTTGTGTGATTGTGTTGGGAATATTGTTTCTGGAAATAACACTGCACAAGTAGCCATACCAGAATCACCGGAAGTAAATGATTTAATTATCAATGAAATATTATTCGATCAAGCAGAAGGTAATGTAGATTATGTTGAGATTTATAATAATTCAGACAAAGTACTTGATTTAAAAAATTATTTTTTTGAACGTGATAATTATAAAATAGAAAGTGGTGAAATAATTTTTGATAATAATCGTGAGACTGTTAAGATTACAGAGGAATCTTTTTTAGTCTTCCCAAAAGACTATTTAGTCTTAAGCTTGTCAAGTTTCTTGGTTAAGCAACAATATTTTACTGAAAATGAAAATGCTTTTCTGGATGTTGCAGGTCTGCCAACACTTGACCCTGATGAAAGTGCAATCTATTTATCATCAGATTCTCTGGGCAATGTTTTGGATCAAGTATTATACACCCACGATTGGCATTACGACCTGATCGATGACGAAAAAGGTGTTTCACTTGAACGTATCAGTTTTGATGGCGAGTCGCAAAGTGAAGCCAATTGGCATTCTGCTTCTGCTTCTGTTGGTTATGGTACTCCGGGTTATTTGAATTCTCAATTCTATCAGTTACCGGAATTAGAAGATAATATTACTTTAACGCCTGAGGCCTTTTCTCCGAATGGTGATTCTTTCAACGATTTTCTTTTATTGAATTACGAAATGGATGAGGAAGGCTTTACTATGAATGCCTATGTATTTGATGACCGAGGCAGGGAAATAAAGCACCTTGTTAAAAGCGAATTGCTTGGCAGAACCGGCAGTTTTAAATGGGACGGAACCGATGATAATGGTGATAAGGCGAATATCGGTATCTACATCATTTATATTGAATTATTCAATTTAGAAGGAAAGATAGAGCGATTCAGAAAAGTTTGTACGCTTGCCGGGCAGTTGGATTAAAGTTATTCAACGTGAACTAAGGATAAAAATGACAAAACAATAGTCATTCAGAACGAAACGAAGCTTTGCGTAGTTGAAGTGAAGAATCTGAAACTATCAATTATCAATCATGAATTAACGTAGTTCACATAATCCGTATAACCTTCTGCACCATTGCCATACCATTGAGATTTATCACGCGGTGTTAATGCCCAGTTATTTTCGAAACGCTCACAAAGGTCAGGGTTCGCTATAAAATCACGACCGAAAGCAACCAGATCGCAACGGTTTTCTGCTAGTGCCTGTTCAGCGCTTTCTTTGGTGAAATCGCCACAAAGGATAAGCGTTCCATTATAAGCAGAACGAATTTTTTGCCATAGATCGAACTTAGCAGGAGTTGGTTCTCCCATGTGGCTCAAATGTAAATAAACCAAGCCTAAAGCTTCTAGTTTTTGTGTCAGATATAAATAAGTATCAATGATCGTTTGTTCTTCAATATCATTATCAGCATAACTGAAAGGCGAAATACGAATTCCTACCTTTTCTTTACCAATTGCGGCACACATGCGTTCAGCTATTTCCAATACAAAACGGCAACGATTTTCGATGCTTCCACCATAATTGTCTTCCCTTTGATTTGCAGTTTCATTGATAAACTGATTGGGTAAATAACCATGTGCACAATGTATTTCCACACCATCGAAACCCGCTTGAACACTTAATTCCGCAGCTTTCACATATTCATCAATACATGCTTGAACCTGTTCGGCATTCATTGCATGAGGAACAGGGTGGGCTTTACGTTCACCACTATATGTTTTTACCACGCCCGGTTGTGCTATTGCTGAAGCGCCAACAACCTGACCGCCATCAGGTAAATTATCGACATGGGCAATTCGTCCTGTGTGCATGATCTGAAGAAAAATACTACCACCATTCTGATGAACCGCCTCTGTACTTAGTTTCCATTTTGCAGCATGTTCTTCGTTGAAAATACCCGGAATATTGGTATAACCCAAACCATTGGGAGAAGGTGAAGTTCCTTCTGCAATGATCAATCCTGCTCCGGCACGCTGACCGTAATATGTCGCCATTAAACTGTTAGGAATATTTCCATTTATAGCTCTGCAACGCGTTAAAGGAGCCATAACAATTCTGTTATTTAACTGAATATCACCTAGTTTAAAAGTATCGAATAATTTAGCAGACATATTTACAAAATATTATTAATTCAAGTTATAATGTAGAACATTAATGTTAATAGTCAACAGGCCATAGAACATTACTTTTTGAAAGTAATATTAGCATTTGTGGTACCAGTGAACTATCGACTGTTGACCGTTGCGATTTATCACAACTTATGTTGATCAGGAACCAAATACATCCCTCATTCTATCGAAGAATCCCTTATCTTTTTTCTCAGCTTCACCTGGATGAAAGCTTTTTGCTGTTCTTAATTCCTCTAATAACTCTCGTTCTCTATCAGAAATTTTCTTCGGAACAAAAACATTTACAGCTACCAACAGATCGCCTTTATTATAACTATTGATCGCAGGTAACCCCTTATCTCTTAAACGGAATATCTTACCGGGCTGTGTTCCTGCCGGAATTTTGATCTTTACATTTTTTTCGAGGGTAGGAACTTCTACCATAGTACCAAGCGCAGCATCGGCAAAGGCAATAGGTAAATTATAGATGATGTCCTGACCACGGCGTTCAAAATGTTCGTGAGGTTGTTCTTCGATTAGAATGATCAGATCACCCGCAGGGCCGTTCATTGGTCCTGCATTTCCTTTACCACGTACCGAAAGTTGTAAGCCTTCCTCTACACCTGCGGGAATATCGATCTCTACGATCTCCTCTTTACGGATCAATCCATTTTCATCTGCTCCAGGAGGTTTTTGTCCCACCATTTGTCCTGTACCACCACAACGACCGCAAGGAGAAACAGTTTGCATTTGTCCTAGGAACGTGCTTTGTACTCTACGCACTTGTCCGGTTCCATTACAATTGGTGCAAGTGGTGTATTGTACACCATCGGCTGGAACTAATTTTTTAACCTTTATTTTCTTATGAGCGCCATTAGCAATTTCTTCCATAGTAAGCTTCACACGTACCCGAAGGTTAGAACCACGACGAACGGTTCTGCCACGACCACCGCCACCGCCAAAACCGCCGAAGCCACCACCACCTCGACCACCGCCGAAGATGTCTCCGAAAATATCACCAAACTGGCTGAAAATATCTTCAGCATTACTGAAGCCACCGCCGCCCATGCCGCCCATGCCAGCATGTCCAAAACGATCATAACGTGCTTTTTTCTGTTCATCGCTAAGCACTTCATAAGCTTCGGCCGCTTCTTTAAAGCGCTCCTCTGCATCTTTATCGTTCGGATTTCTATCGGGGTGATATTTCATTGCTACCTTACGGTAGGCTTTTTTTATTTCCTGTTGTGAAGCATTTTTGTCAACACCCAATACTTCATAATAATCGCGTTTGCTGCTCATGATATTCGTTTATACTTAGCGTCCTACCACCACTTTGGCATGACGAATAATTTTTTCGTTCAGAAGATAGCCTTCTTCAACTACATCAATGATTTTACCTTTCTGATCATCGGCGCCTGGAATTTCGGCAATTGCTTCATGTAAATCAGCATCGAAATCATTACCTCTTGCTTCCATTTTTACCAATCCTTTGCGTTCTAAGTTAGACATTAACTTTTTGTGGATCAATATAAAACCATCGTTTTCATCAGCAGCCTGACCACTGGCTTCTTCATTGGCTTTGATCGCACGTTCAAAATCATCTAAAACAGGTAGAAGTTCTATAATAACATCTTGTCCGGCGGTTTTCATATAATCGATGCGCTCTTTTGCCTTTCTTTTCTTGAAATTATCGAATTCAGCAAATAAACGTCTGAATTTATCCTTTAACTCACTATTTTCAGCAATCAATATCTCCTCTTGACTTAATTCTTCTTTTGCTGCTGACGCCTCATTTTGAGTTGAATCAGGTGTGTCGTCGCTTGTTTTTTCGGTGTTTTCTCCAGTGTTCTCCTGATTCTGTACTTGCTCGTCTAACTCCTCTATTACCTCTTTATTCTTTTTCTTAGCCATAAAGCCTTTTATCTTTTTAAAATAATTATCCATTTTCAGAACAAATAAAGACAAATAGCTTACCAAGCCATTAAAATAAAGGTTTACGGTCATTGTGTCAGCCGATTCGGATGTTATGACACCGATATTTTATTTTCTTGCTGTAAAATGGGCAGGTTTTTATATGAGTGATGGGTGATGGGTGATGGGTGATGGGAGATGGATGATGGGTGATGGATGATGGGTGATGGGAGATGGATGATGGGAGATGGATGATGGGTGATGGATGATGGGTGATGGATGATAAGTGATGGGTGATGAGTGATGGGTGATGAGTGATGAGATATCAACCATGAACCATGAACCATCCATCAATCATAAAAAATCAAATTTTCTGTAATTTTTTGAATAAATGACTATTAAGAATGATTAAAAAGATAAAGCAAAAAATTGCACTCAATAGAATACTTTCATACTTTATAATTGCTGATAATGAAGTATGAAAGTTATGGGTATAATTCTTTAAAACTGATGACGATGGTGAATGCTGATTAAACAGAATAATGATAAATATAATTCCTATAGTTACCGCAATAAATAGCCATTGTTTTTTGCTCAATAAAGGCGGAACCACTGTTAATTCCTTTTTTTGATCCAGCACCTTTGTAAGTACAATAGCACTCATTGTTTTTGGTGCCTTTTGTTGCGAGGCTCGTGATAATATATCTTTCAGATGTTGATTTTCTAAATTATTTTCCATAAGCTGCTTTTATTTCTTCAGGTAGCATTTCATTCAGGTGAATGGCTAATTTTTTTCTAGCTCTGAATAATCTGACTTTAGTACTTGATTGAGAGATCGAAAAAATTTCTGCTATTTCCTTCAATGATAAATCCTGAGTATAATAATAATTCAGTAAAAGTGCATCAGCTTCATTTAACAAAGCTAATGCCTTATCAATAATATTTCTTTGCTCTTCCTGAGAGAGTTTCTCGATTATACTATCTATATCAGACCAATTTTCATCGGTGTCATTCTGGTTTTGAATTTCGTGAATTACTTTTTTTCTCGATTTTTTACTTCTTAACTTATCCATACACAGATTAAAACAAATTCTGTACATCCAGGTATTAATTGAGCTTCTTTTTTCAAATTTATGTATGTTGTTGATTGCTTTTATCAATACATCCTGACATGCTTCTTCTGCATCATGATGATTTTTCAAAAGCGTATAGCATTGGTTATAGATCACATCCTGAAAAAGATGAATGAATTGCAGTATGGCCGCTTCATCTTTCTTGATTATTCCAGATATGACAGATTTATCCAATATTTCCTTTTTTCGCTTTGACGGAAGCTAATCGAAAGTGGTTACAAAGTCAAATTTTTAGGAGTCTGTAACCACTTTTAAAGCAGATGCGTCAAAGGGTCGAAATCAAAATTATTTGTTATGACACTTATAGAAGTTTTAGTTCCACTAGGTTTTTTTGCTTGTATTTTTGGTGTTTTGTATTTACACTATAATTCCCGCCACAGAGAAAGAATGGCACTTATCGAGAAAGGTGAAAATGCAGGCTTATTCTACCCTGAAAGTGGAAGTTACCGACAATCGAGAAGGTTTTCTTTACTCAGTTTCGCTTTAGCATTAATGGGTATAGGAACCGGAATCGCTATTGCTATTTTTCTTAGCTCGATCATTGAACACGAAGCGATTTTTCCAGCGTGTATATTTTTTATGGCAGGATTAGGTTTGTTTACTAGCTTTAAAATGAGTGCTCAGGAGTAAGTTTTTGTATCGTAACTCAACTTTACGACCTTTTTTTATTTATTCCAAATTTGATGTCTTTTCTGCACGGACTATTGTAGTATAAAGATGCTATGACACTATATGAAAACGCATTTTTTCTAATCATTAATAAACTGAACAGGATTGCTACAACACTCGATCAAAGTAATATTTTCGGTTATAATACAACCATAAGTGTCGGTAAATTCTATGCTTGTTATTCCTTCACCAACAGGATTTACAAGACCACTTGTAGGATTAATAGTAGCAACTCCTGTATTAGAACTGGTCCATGCACCTGTCAATCCGGCTTCGTTCGTTAAGGTGAAATTACCATCGCTGATACAAGTTGGCGAATTGGGTAAATCTGTTATGGATTGTGGATAAACTGATATTGTTACTTCATCTTCCGTTATAAATGCACTCATCGAAGGATCGGGATGTGTGATGGTAACTTTATAAGTAATAGAACTGCTTACAGCAGGTAAGTCGGCTTGTGCAATGGTGATTTGCCCATTATTACTTGCATCTATTACTCCTGAAGCCGATCCGGAAGCAGGTGTAAAACCAAGTGGTGAACCATCAGGCATAGTCCATTCATATAACCATCCAAAACAACCTTGTGCTAGGGATTCGCCTATGATCGCATCACCACCAATTACTGCATCATTCAACTCAGGCTCACAGATAAACAGATCTGGTCCTGCATCAGCTTCCGGAATGCAATGTTGATACATATATATGCAAATAGCTTCCAGATCGCCACAACAATCAGCCGATGAGGGCTCTACTGTAACACAAATATTCGCATCATGTCCATTTCCGCCATTAGAATTATCAAGATCCAGATTATACATATCCCAGCCTTCTGTTGTTATTATGGGATCGGCTTGAATTGAATCGCTTGTTCCACAAGTATTCAAAGGAAAAACACCTAAAGAAATTTTGGAATTATCAACACAAGAGCTGTTGTCATCAGCATCAACAATTCCTGCTAGTACATCAAAGGCATAATAATCATTGAAATCATTTGCTCCAATTTGAAGCTGATAGCAGAAAGTATAACTAACTCCTGGTGATTCAACACTCAGGTTTAAAGAAGAAATATCGATACATTCTCCTGGTCTGTAAGGATTACATTCGTCGTGTGCTAATATGATTGGATTTGCATAAGCATTTACAGCGTCTTCCTGAGATTGTAAAAGGTCATTGACAACATAAGGTGTGTTAATACAGGTTTCTATACTGCAATCACAAGGCTGAACACTTGCCGGAATTGCATCATAAGTAACAGGATTTCCTCCACCATCCAAAACAGGGTTTCCATTTGAATCATACACCGTACATTCATCTTGCCCTTGTAAAAATAAAGGCATAAACATAACAATTATGAAAAGGTATATATTTTTCATTTAGGAAGGATATTGTTTCAATATCAAGAGAACAACTTCATAAAGTTAAAAGCTTTTTCTGTTTTTTAGTGTTTAGGAGCTGAAAGCTTTTATTTTCTTTCACAAAATACAGGTGTTGTTTTAATATTACTCAATCCTGAAAGTCTGCAACTTTTATGCTTAAAGGAATAGATGATCTAAGGCAGGCTAGCTTTATACAATCGTGATATGGTTTCAGGTTTTTATCTTTTTCTAAAAAATTCGAGAAGAAGATAATTTCGCTAATCCCCAGCTTTTTAAGTTGATTTGCAATTATGTCGGCATGGCTTTCTACTTCCGAAGCAATAAGCAAATGGTCGTAATAAGCTATTTTTTCATTGGCCGAAATAATACCATATTTACCCGAAAGGATAATGAATCTTATGTTGTTTGTTTCTGCATTGGAAAATACTTCCAAAATTCTCTTACTCTTATACAAGTCTATCGCTGATATTGGAAATTCAGAAAGGTTCTTTTCAGCAGAACAATATGTACAGTAGGCTAGCATGCATGAAATTTAAATATAGGCTAAGAAGCGAGAAATATTTAACCAGTAACTTCACCACCGCAGCTCGAACCTGCTCCGGCTGTACAACCATAACAATGTTGGTTCAGAACTATAGAACGATTGTTCAGTTTATCTATGTCAAAATCGTTGATATGTAAAGAAGAACGTTCACTAACTTTCAAGTCGAGCATCTGGTTAAAATCACAGTCGTATAAATAGCCATCCCAACTGATCGAAATTGTATTTCGACACATTACATTCCGAGCTGCCATAGGATTATAAGCAGTTACTAATTTTTCCATATAAGCCTCATAGTTACCACTCTCCAATAAATAATCGAGAAACCTTGAAATTGGGATATTGGTAATTGCATAAAGATTATTGAACTGAATATCGAATTTACGCTTTAGTTGTCTTTTGAATTCAGCTTCTAAAGATGATTGATCTCCGGGTAAGAACGCCCCCGAAGGATTATAAACCAGATTGAGCTTCTGTTCAGTTCCTTCAATACCATAACCAACTTCATTCAACATTTTCAATGCACGGATCGATTGTTCAAATACACCTTCACCTCGTTGACTATCGGTTCTTTTTTCGCTGAAATAAGGTAAAGAAGAAACAACTTCCACTCCATGTTCTTTGAAAAAATCAGGCAGTCGATGGTATTTTTTATTCGCTACAATTATGGTTAAGTTACAACGATCAATAATGTGTTTTCCTAACTTGGATAACTCTTCAACAAACCAGAAAAAATGTGGATTCATTTCTGGTGCTCCACCTGTTAGATCAACGGTTTTTATATCGGTATTTTTCAGAATTTCCAGACAACGTTCTAAAGTTTGTTTGGTCATTATTTCCTTACGATCAGGACCGGCATCAACATGACAATGCGCACACACCTGATTACACATCTTTCCCATATTGATCTGAAAGATCTCAATACCACTAGGTTTTAATGGAAAAAGGTTTATTTCTTTTAACTTATCAGTAAATAAAGGAAATTTCGCATCGACCATATCCTTTCCATTCAATACATTTAACTGTATCATGGTATTGGCTAAGCGATTGCCTTGTGCCTGCATTGACTTTGTTGCTTTCATGCTATTGTTAATAAATGATAAATAATGATTGATGACTGATGAACGATCTTTACATCATTAGTTCATCGGCTTTATTGATCATTTGAACACTATTTACTAAAGTAGCTCCACTTTTAATGGCTGCTGCAACATGTACTGCTTCCATCATTTGATCTTCGTCTGAACCTTTCTGAAGGCAGTCTTGTGTATAAGCGTCGATACAATAAGGACATTGAACAGTATGTGCAACTGCCAGAGCGATCAAAGATTTTTCTCTTTGTGTTAATGCTCCTTCTTTGAATACTTCACCGTAATAAGCGAAAAATTTATCTGCTAAGTCTTTAGCACCAAATTTTCCAATATCTCCGAACTTTTTTAAATCTTCAGGTTTGAAATATGACATACTTTATTGAATTATAATTTGTTAACGGAATTCTGCATTGTTAAACTATGAAATCAGACTAATGTTGCGAGCTTTCCAATTTTTCGACTAAGATATATATACTTAAAGAATTAGTTTTGTCTAAGCAAAGACGCTAAAGTGTTTTAAGTGTATGTTTTCTTAAGTCTATGAAAAAAGAGCAAAATAAAAATCCATTCTTAAATATAGATAAGGCAACTACCCTTTTTTTGGATCGCGATGGTGTTATTAATAAGAAGTTAGACAACGATTATGTAAAATGCTGGGAAGAATTTCAATTTCTTGAAGGTACCCTTTCAGCGTTTTCTTTACTAAGTTCAGTTTTTAAAACGATTGTGATCGTTACCAATCAACAAGGTATAGGCAAAAGCTTAATGACAGTTGAAGATTTAGAACAGATTCATTATAAAATGCTCAATGAGATAACAAAGGCAAATGGTCGTATTGATGGTATTTACTTTGCTCCCGAATTGGCAACAGACGAAGCCAATACAAGAAAACCAAAACCAGATTTGGCACTGATGGCAAAGAGCGATTTTCCAGAAATTCAGTTCAATAATTCCATTATTGTCGGCGATGCTGCAAGTGACATGCAGTTCGGACGTAAACTAGGTATGATTTGTGTAGGAATTGGAAGTGAAGCTGTTGATTGTGATCTTGCATTTAGTTCGCTTTCAGCCTTTACAAATTCAATAATTAATAAACAGTGATATCCTATCATAAATGGTTCAATAAATGAAAAAAAAATTAGTACTCACATTAGTAATATTGCTTGGTTCATTCGTCTCCAATGCGCAAAATATTTATTATTTCGATGTCGATTTTCAGCCTTATCAATCTTTGAATCAACAAGGAGTTACACTGAATGAAAATAATATTTGGGATGAACCCAAATTTGCCGTTCCACTTGGTTTTGAATTCTTCTTTTTCGATGCTAGGATAGACACGCTTTTTACAGGCGATGGAATTGGTGCGTTTTTACATAATTTACCCAAACCGGAATTAACTCCAAGCGAATCAAATCGTTTTATTGTTCCTTACGAAACCGATCTTCAGGATAGAGGTGCGCTTGCCGGAACAGATTCAGAATCGCCCATTGTTTTTCGATGGGAAGGTTTTCCCGGACAACGTATTTTCAAAATGGAATGGGCGAATGCCGGTTTTTTCGATGAAAGAGAGGAATATGGAACCATGAACGATTTTGTAAATATCCAATTATGGATATACGAAGCTACTAGTGTTATCGAATTTCATTATGGCGAATCACAGATCAGTGATCCAATAGTTAACTTTTTTGGTCTGAATGGTCCCACGATCGGTATTATGTCGAGCGTACTTTCTTTACCAATTGTATTGATTGGCGATCCTGAAAGCCCAGACCTTACAAACGATTTAAGTGTAGCAGTTGGTTTGGATGCAACACCACCAAGTGGAACCGTTTATCGTTTTACACCAGATCTTGAAACTGTTAATCCTATTTCTTCCAACAGTATTATTGAACCGAATTTCAGTATAATACAAAACCAACAGAATCAACAGATCAGTATTCTTTCGGAACAACCGCAATTAATAAAGTTATATAACCTTAATGGACAACTGCTCGATAGCAAACATATTCATCAGCATAGTAATTGGGATATGAGTTTGCTAAGTCCGGGCATGTATTTATTGCAAGATGAGCAAGGTGGTGTTTTGAGGTTTGTGAGGTTTTAAGAATATCTTGAATAAATAACCTAAGTTGCGATAAATCGCAACTGTCAACAGTACAATAGTCCACTGTCCACAAAAAAACATTATAATAGTAAAGAGTAAGGTTTTGTGGTCTGTGGTCTGTTAAACAGTCGTCTATATACAAAAATGTCATTATACATCGAAACTTGAATTAAATAGTTATCAGTTAGATTTAAGCATTTCTTTTAATTGAGTTTTTAAAAATTATTCTAACTGAACAATATTGGGATAATTAAAAATGTTTTAATGCCTGAGTTATAAAATATCAGGCAGATGTGTAGAAAATTATCTTACTTCCTATTTTTAAATTTATTCTCTTTTATCCCACTAAGTGCAATTTTAAATGCTCAATATAGTAATGACTGGATAGAAGAACTTGGTTATAATAAAACCTACTTCAAGTTCAAAACAACACATACAGGATTAACAAGAATTTATCAACCTTTACTATTGCAAAATGGCATTGACCTAAATGGTGCTAATTATAGAATTTTTAATGGTGGAGAGGAGATTCCTATTTATGTGTCTTCAAACGGTTTGATGCAAGAAGAAGATTATATTGAGTTTTTTGTTGAGGAACTTAGTGGTTATTTTGATACACAGCTATATGCTGAATCCTCAGATCAATTAAATGCGAACATATCTCTTTTTGATAGAAAGAATACATATTATTTGGTTATTGATGATGAAAATTCAGGTTTACGATTTACTGATACCGAAAATTACTTGGAAGATATGCCTATTGCTGAGCAATATTTTTGGCAGAGTAACACTATAGATTTCCCTTTTATTTATCATTCAGGTGAATTCAACTTTCAAATAGGTGGAATTGGTTTAAGTACACCATATTTTGAAAGAGGAGAAGGTTTTGCAAGTAATCAGATAGGTGGAGTATATTCTGATGAGTTTGACTTTGAAATGTCAACAACTAATATTTTTAAAGAAAATTCTTCATTTTCTGCTTTTGTTACAATGCGTGTTGTTGGTAAAAAAGATAATCCTTATATTTTAGATGGAGATAAGGATTTTGACATTTTTGTAAATGATAGCTTATATGTGCACGCTTTTGCTTCTGATCCAAATGTCAATTCTGAATTATTAATAGATGATCTCGAATTTAAAGATTACAATTTCAATATATCTCTTTCAGATTTGGTTGATGTAAATGAATTTAAACTTAAAGTTTATGATGAATATATAAATGAAATCAGCTCACTTTCAGATCATTTGGGAACACAAGTAGCTGTGGTATATGCCACAATTAATTATCCTAAAAACTTTAACGCTAACAACAGTAGAAACTTTTCTTTTACAACGAATGTAGATGAAGCCAAGCTATTTGAAATTACAGATTTCAATGGGGGGATTGCGCCTGTAGTTTATGATTTATCAAGTAATCAGAGAATTATACCAGTTGAACAGGAAGGTATTTATAAATTCATTCTTAAGGAGTCTTCAGAAGTAGAAAGAAAAATTATTCTTAATTCAACGAGCTATTTAAACATAGAATCAATCTCTGAATTGAATCAGGTTCATTTTAAAGATTTATCTCAGGTAGACTTTCAGGGAGACTACATATTAATTTATAACAACGAACTTAAAAGTAATAACTGCGAGCAAGATCCCGTACAACGTTATATAGATTATCGAGCATCTGAAGCTGGTGGTAATTATAAAGTAGTTGCCTATAATGTTGAAAGCTTATATGACCAGTTTGCACATGGAATAGAACAGCACCCGATGGCTATAAAATCATTTATAAATTACGCCAAAAACAATTGGGAAGTTCAACCTCAGATGCTCAATTTGGTAGGAAAAGCAGTTGAATATAGGTATAGAGACAGTCAAGATATTCAAGAAAACCTAGTTCCCAGCTATGGAAATTCTGCCTCTGACCTTTTACTTGTTTCATCTTCCACTCAAGACTTTGAGCCATTATTAGCTTTTGGTAGAGTTCCGGTTCAAGATTGTGAAACACTGAATAATTATATTGATAAATTAGAATCTTATGAACAAAACTATCTTACATGTAATACTGAACAGTTAGCTTGGATGGAAAATGAAATTTACATATCAGCCATACAATCTCAGGAACTAGAATTGGATTTAAATGAACTCAATGATGATAATATAATTTTAGTAACAGATACAACAGAGGCAAGCTATAACTTAGTACAAGATCAATTAGAAAATGGTCTTTATCTTATACATTACTTAGGTCATTCTTCTTATCAGGGATGGGCTTTTGATTTAGGAGACCCTGATAACTATATTAATGAAGGAAAATATCCTTTTGTCTTATCAAATACTCAACATACAGGAAATATCTTTCGTCTTGATGCAAATAGTATGTCTGAAAAGTGGGTTCTAGCTGATAAAGCCGGTGCCATTGCTTACTTAGGTTCAAGAACCTATGAAAGTCCGTCAATCAATAATTTGATCGCTCAAAGCTTATTAGAAAAATTAAAAATAGAAGGAAATGAAGAATTACCCATAGCTATTGCTCTTCAGGAAACAATATTAGAAATATCTGAACAAATAGAGGATTACGAATATCCAGAATACTTAGAACAAAGTATTTTACAAAAATCATTTTGTGGTGATCCGGCAATTCGATTATATAATGTTCCCTATTATATTCAAAACTGTATTAATTCTAATATACAACCACAAAAATCCAATAATATCCAAAATGCTTCCATATCACCAAACCCAGTAAAAAACACTTTGCATATAAAAGGCTCAATAGATAACTTAGCGTTTGTTGATTATCAAATCTGGAATTTAGAAGGGCGAAAAATTACAGAAAATACATTGTTAGATAACAATATCAATGTTACTAAATTAAATTCAGGTATTTATTTACTTGTTTTAACTGATAAGAATGGAATGACTTACACCTCAAAATTCATGAAAGAGTAAAAACTTCACCATTATCTTTTGTTAATTACCAAGCTTCCATAAGCTTTTCTACTTGTAAAAAAGCAACAGACCTATTATCTTGCAGGAAGTGAATTGAATATATAATTTTGAAGAACTTCAAAGATAAGACCGTTGTAATAACCGGAGCCGGTTCTGGAATTGGCAGAGCTTTAGCCATAGAATTTGGCAATCAAAATGCTAAGCTCGCTCTCAATGACTTTAATATGCAAACGCTTCAGAAAACGGTGGATATATTGAAGCATAAAGGAGTCAATAATATCCTGACTTTTGCTTTCGATGTATCAGATAAAACTTTGATGAACGATTTTGCTCAAAAAGTAAGGTCAACTTTCGGTAATGCACACATAGTAATAAATAATGCAGGTATAGGTGGTAGTGCTGAGCCGGCTTATTTAACTGATACCGATAGTTACAGAGAAGTAATGGATGTTAATTTTTTTGGTGTATTGAACGGCTGCCAATCATTTCTGCCACAACTTGTAGCCAATAACGAAGGATCTATTGTAAATATTTCAAGTATTTTTGGTTTGATCGGCACACCGAATAATTCAGCCTATTGTGCAAGCAAATTTGCAGTCAGAGGTTACACTGAATCTTTAGCAATCGAATTTCATAAATCTCCGATCAACATTCATTGTGTGCATCCCGGAGGAATTAAAACCAATATTGCCGGTGATGAAAGCGATAGTGAATTTGTTGAAAAATATCTGAAAACACCCCCTGAGCAATTGGCAAAACGTATTATTAAAGGGATTCAGAATAAAGAAGTAAAAATTGTTTTTGGTACAGATGCTTTTAAAACATGGCTGGGCTCAAACCTGCTTCCCCAAAAGCTATTGAATAAATTGATCTGGAAGGAAATGAACAATATACTCGATATAGAAAAGTATAAGCAATTCATCAAAAACTTATAATCGTCTTTCCAGTCCTTGAATTACTAAGTAGAAAAAACACTTTTAATATGGAAGTTACTGACACACCAACAGAAAAAATAAAACTAGCGAATATTCCCAACGGAACATCTGTTAATCCCATTAAACACATTCAACTGATGATGAAAGACGCACGTGCTTTTATGAACCAAAAACATCAGAAATTAGGTCAAGTTTGGGAAGATAAAATACTTGGGCAAAGAATGATCTACGTGAATGATCCGGCATTCATTAAGCATATTTTTGCAAAGAATAGAAATAATTACAAGCGAACTAAAAATATAGAAATACTTAAAATGGGCTTAGGTAACGGTTTAGTTACCAGTGATGGCGAATTATGGCAAAATCAACGAAAGTTGATGCAACCTGCTTTTCATGCCCAAAATTTGATAAAACTTTTCGATGTAATGGCAGCAGAGATTGAAAGTTTTATGAAAGAACTAGAAGCTAAAAGAGGAACAGAAATAGATTTTCACAGAGAATTTATGGACATAACCGGAAGAGTAGTTTTTAAAGCAATGTTTTCCGATGAGCCGGCACAATCTGTAGCTTCCTTTTATGATATTATGGTAGAAGGTCAACGGTATTTAACCAAAGTGATAAGAAATCCACTCGCAAAGTATTGGTATGCACTTAATGGAGAAACAAAAAAATTCAAGCAAAGAAAACAAAGAGGAGAAGATGCACTCTTACACTCAGTTAATAAACGGAAAGCTTCAAAAGTAAAGAAGCCCGACCTTTTACAAATGTTACTCGATGCTACCTATGAAGACTCTAATGAATATATGTCGGAAAGGCAGTTGTTAGATGAACTAGTAACCATTTTTGCTGCCGGACACGAAACTTCATCAAATGCACTAACATGGACAATGTACTTATTGGATAAACATCCTGAAGTTATTGAAAAACTAAGAAAGGAGATCAATGAAGTAACACCTGATAAACTACCCGGTTATGAAGAGTTGAAAAAAATGCCTTATCTACAACAAGTCATCGATGAAAGTATGCGTATATACCCTCCGGTTTGGTTAGTTACCAGAGAAGCAATTGATGAAGATGAATTTGCAGGAGTTAAAATAAATGCTGAAGATATTGTTCTTCTATGTATTTATAGCTTACATCACGACGCATCTATTTATACCAATCCGGAAACTTTTAATCCCGACCGTTTTGCCGATGGTATGAACAAAAAATATAGTAAAAATTTAAGCTATTTTCCTTTTGGTGGAGGCCCCCGAAAATGTATAGGTTTTATGTTCGCCACTATGGAAATTCGATTGATCTTGGTGGCATTATTACAAAAATTCGATTTTAAGATCAATCCCGACCAAAAAGTAGAAATGGAAGCACTAATTACCATGCAACCGAAATATGGTATGAAAGCTCAGCTAATTTGAGTAAATAACCTAAGTTGCGATAAATCTCAACTGTCAACAGTACAATAGTCCACAGTCCACAAAAAAACCATTATACATAGTAAAGTTTAAAACGATTTTTGATAGAGACGTAGCAATGCTACGTCTGTACATTGTAAAATAATTGTATGAAAAAAAATCGTTTTAAAGTCTAGTGAAGAGTAAGGTTTTGTGGTCTGTGGTTTGTTAAACAGTCGTCTATGTACAAAAATGTCATTATACATCGCAACTTGAATTAAATAATAGATCATGGCGGGCAGACAAAATTACGTCAGGTGAGCCTGTCGAACCCCATTGTCAGGGTGAGCTTGCTAAATTCCAATGTCACAGTGAGTCCACTGAATGTCAGGGTGAGCTTGCCGAACCCTGCCGAACCCTGCCGAACCCCTCAAACATATTATGAAACAAAATTCGTATATTGTTCCTGAAAAATGTTCTGGATAATAACCATACTGATAATATTGGTGATTGCCCTGTCAGGGCTGTTCATATACTGCAAGCAACAGTTCGATCTGCCAAAAGCTTCTAACCTAATGATCGAAGAGGTCATTGACAATTCGTACAATAAACCAATATTTGGAGATATTCAAACGGTAACACTCAAAGATACAAAGATTTGTTACGAAGACGTTCCATCAGAAAATCCCGATGCAGAAGTGGTTTTATTGCTTCATGGTTTAACTCAGACAATGCTTAATTTTCCACCACATTTTTGTCAATCATTCATTGATAAAGGTTACCGACTTATTCGGATAGATCATCAGGGAGGTGGAGGATCTTCATGGGTTAAAAGTTGGGGAAAACCCGATAAATACACACTTGAAGATATGGCAAGGCATGCTTCGCAAGTAATGGAGCATTTACAAATTGAACGCTATCATTTAGTGGGTATGTCTATGGGGGGAATGATAGCCCAACAAATGACCATAGATTACTCTGATAAGGTTAAAAGCCTTACTTCTATTATGTCCTCACCTTATATGTTCAGTCCTTCGTTACCAGATGTACCTAAAAAGTTTATTTTGGGTATTGCTTTTCTACTTATAAATTATGCTTGGAGGTTGAATACTTTAAAAGGAAAACTTCAGATCAATCTGGCTGCAAATCGTATGTTACAAGGCGATACTAGTTATGAATACGATGATCGAATAACGATCGAAGCTGCACATTTTGAAATAACACAGAAAAAAGGCTATAATCCAAGATCGCGAGACCAGCACGGCTATGCAATTAAAAAATCTGGTTCAAGAATAGAAAAACTGAAACAAATAAATACACCTTCTTTGGTTATACATGGAACAGAAGATCCTTTGGTACTACTAGAACATGGGAAAGCAAGTGCTGAGTGCATTCCAAATTGTAAAACCTTGTATCTCGAAGGTATGGGGCATCATCTTCCAAAGGCTTTCAATGAAGAAATCACTGGTGCTATTATTAGTTTAATTCAGAATAATTCAAGTTGCGATGTATATTGACATTTTTGTACATAGACGACTGTTTAACAGACCATAGACCACAAAACCTTACTATTCATGATTATAATGGTTTTTTTGTGGACAATGGACTATTGTACTGTTGACAGTTGAGATTTATCACAACTTAAGCAAGTTAAAGCTCTACATTTGCACCTTCAATGTCGCAACTAAAGAAAAAGGTAAAAAAAGAAACTTCATGGGGAATTGCTACCAAAGCAGTTACTTTCCCGCTTTTCTTTCTTATCAATATCGTTTTAGCCAGAACATTAGGAGAAGACATGTGGGGAGCCTGGTCGTATTTCTTTTCCTTTTTTACCATAATGTACTTAATGGCACAGTTCGGGAATCGGGCTTCACAAAAATTCATAGCTCAGTATAATCATACCGAAGAACTGAAGTCTATAATCACTGCTTCCTTCATTATTCGTTTAATAAGTGTACTTTTTTTTGCTACGCTTACAGCTTGGGGAGGATTCTACCTTGCCAATTTCATAGAACGCCCCGAATTTGAAAGATTATTCATATTTGGAGCAGGCGTTATTTTGATCGGCGGAATGGCAGAATGGCTTAAAGAAATTTTTACCGGATTACATGAAGTGAAGTATAATTTTCTGGTGTCGGTTACTGAATTCAGTCTCAAGTTAGGTTTAATAGTTGTTTTGTTGAAATATAACTTTGATCTCTCAAGTATTCTGATCGCTTATTTTATTTCTTTATTGGTTGCAGTATTGGCAGGTGCACATTTTTTATTCTGGAGATTTTACTTCCCACTTAAACAAAAGATCGATCTTAGGAATTGGATTCGGGAAATTACAAGCTATAGCCTGCCCTTATTTTTTATTAGTATTGGATTTTTGATCGCCACTGAAGTCGATACCATTATGCTTGGCTGGTTGACCTCCGATGCTGAAACGGGTTATTATGCCATTGCTAAACAGTTAGTTACCAAACTGCCACATGTTACTTATGCACTTGCTATGGGTAGTATGCCGGTTTTTGCGAAGTTATCGAACGATAATAAAACCGAGCTTCAAAACTTATTTAAAAAGCTACTAAAGACAAATGGGCTTATTTTTGCACCCGTTTGTTTAGGAATGATAGCTTTATCATGGTTTTTTATTCCACTTATTTATGGAGTAGAGTTCAAAGGAGCTGTTGTTCCGTTAATGATCTTAAGCATATATGTATTGGTATTTACCTTTTCAGTTTTCTATAATCGATTCCTCGATTTTCAGGGAAAAGCGAAGCAAAGAGCCATTCATTTGATAGGATCGTTGATTATCAATATCGGATTGAATTATTACTTAATTCCCAAATATGGTGCAGCAGGTGCCGCTTTTTCAACAGCAATTGCCTATTTACCTTATTTATTTTTGAATATTTTAGAAACAAACAGAATATTATTTCGTCAAGGAAATACGTAAAGATCATAGCTTAAATACTTACAGAATTTAGGCTTGCTTTACCAGAAAAACATTAATTAACTATTTCGAACTAAAAAATTGAATATGAATATTGCGGTAGTTGGAACAGGCTATGTTGGTTCAGTATCAGGATCTTGTTTTGCAGAAACAGGTAATCAGGTTATTTGTGTCGATATCGATCAGCGTAAAGTAGATATGCTGAATGATGGAATTCCTCCTATTTATGAGCCTGGTCTTGAAGATGTTTTAAGAAGAAATTTAGATGCAGGTCGCTTAACCTTCACAACAAATTTGAAGGAAGCAGTAGATCAGGCTGAAATTATTTTTCTTGCATTGCCGACTCCTCCGGGAGAAGATGGTTCAGCAGATTTAAAATACGTTTTAAAAGTAGCTGAAGACATTAGCCATATCATTACAGAATATAAAATTATCGTTAATAAAAGTACGGTTCCTGTTGGAACAGCTGAAAAGGTTGCCAATGTGATTCGTGCAAATACAGATGTTGAATTTGATGTAGTTTCTAATCCTGAATTTTTGCGTGAAGGACAAGCAATCAACGACTTTCTGAAACCTGACAGAGTAGTAGTTGGTGTTGATTCTGAAAAAGCAGGGGAAAGAATGAAAACATTATATGCACCTTTCGTTCGTCAGGGCAATCCTATTTATGTAATGGATGTTCGTTCAGCTGAATTAACCAAATATGCTGCAAATTCTTACCTTGCTGCGCGTATTTCATTTATGAACGAGATCGCAAACATTTGCGAAAGAGTAGGAGCAGATGTAAATAATGTGCGTATTGGTATGGGTAGCGATTCAAGAATTGGAAAACAATTTCTTTACGCAGGTGTAGGTTATGGAGGAAGCTGTTTCCCTAAAGATGTAACGGCTTTACACAGAACTTCACGTGAATATGGTTACGAGTTCAACATACTTGATTCTGTAATTAATGTAAATGCGAATCAACGACAATTATATATCGAAAAAGTAAAGAACTACTTTAACAACGATTTGAACGGCAAACATTTCGCACTATGGGGCTTAGCTTTCAAACCAAACACCGATGATATTCGTGAAGCACCGGCAATAGATATTATTCGTGCTTTACTGGATGCAGGTGCTACTGTTTCAGCTTTCGATCCTGAGGCAATGGATAATGTGAAAGAAATTTACGGTGATGAAGTAAATTTTGTTGATGCAGGTTATGAAGCCTTATCAAATGCCGATGCTTTACTGATTGTTACTGAATGGCATATCTTCCGTACACCTGATTTTAAGAAAATGAAATCACTAATGAAATCTCCAGTGATCTTTGATGGAAGAAATCTTTACGATCTTAAAAACATTGAGGCTGAAGGTTTTTACTACGAAAGTGTAGGACGTCAGGTTGTTCCTCACCCAATGAGTGAAGAGGTTTAAACTTAGAATTTTAAAACAATTTTCAAGCCCGATCCGGTAATTCTGGATCGGGCTTTTTTTATAGCTGAAAAAAACTTGGCACGCGTTTAGATATAGCAGTATTGAAAGAAAGTCATAAACACTGACAATCAGTGTTTTGAAGGAGTAAGAAAGTAATTTCTAAACTTAAATTTTAAGAAATGTGCCAAGCGAGAAAAGTATTTTTTCTCGTACTAGCAATCGTTTGCCTGAACTATTACACGGTAAATGCTCAGTGCGAGTGTACACTCACTCAAGGAAATCTTGAAACTACGATCGAACCCATACAGGGTAACGAAACAGCAGTCTCATTTTACCAATATAATACACCAAGTGGAGCAAGTTCAAATACTAGCTTTGAGCAAGCCGATTATGCAACTATTTTCCTTTATGAGGATACGAATACGGGTGTGATCAGTTTGATCATCATCTTCGATTCTGCCGGACAAGGTGATGCAGATGGTGGAAATGCTTCTATCGGTTTCAATTTCGATTGTTTTGATGATAATCCTACCATAGAGTTTTCAGATGATCCGGGTGAAGTTACTGGTTTGGGTGGAACCTGGGCTTGGGCCCCTTGTTGTACAGATGGTGCTGTTATAAGTGGATTGGATTGTACTAGTACTTTCGATCTTCTTGTAAATATAGGTGCAGGTATCACTAATTTTCAATGGCTTTCTGGAAGCGATAATATAGCCCTTAATCCCGATGTAGTTGAATTACCCTCATTGAACTTGCCAATTACAATTAACTGCTCAGTTGGAAATGACAAGGATAAAGATGGTGTTCCTGATGAACGAGACTTAGATGATGATAATGATGGCATTTTAGATACTGTTGAAGGAAATGGAGACTTTGATGGTGATGGTGTTATAAACAGCTTAGACTCCGATTCTGACAACGATGGTATTCCTGATGCCATAGAAGCATGTGGCTTCGGAACGGTCATGAATTCATTTAATGATGTTTGTGTATTAGCTGGAATTAAAGATTGTGAAGGAGTTATCCAAACTTGTACACCTATGAATAGTGACGATGATGCTTTCCCCGATTACCTCGATCTCGATTCTGATAATGATGGTTGTTCAGATGCCGAAGAATCAGGTATAGTCGTAAATGGAACACCCACTGTAAATGCTTGTGGTTTAATTGATGGAATTTGCTTTGATCCCGAAAACGACGATTGGCTTTTTGATAGAGTTACAGAATTCGTTTGTCCACCCAATTTAACTATACAATGTGATTCCGATTTGCCAGATGCTTTTGTAAACCTTACACAGTTTTTGAATGCCGGAGGCGTTGCTGAAGATGATTGTGGAGAATTAGATTTTGAACTTATAAATGAAACAGTAGAATGAAAATAGTTGTGTACAATATAATTGCTGTTTGCTTTTCTACCCTCTTCATTTCATCTTATGTGAATGCACAAATACTTGATGAATGTTGTGATGGTGCAGGTGTTGGCACTAATGGTGCAGAATTAATTAACTGGGGGAATTTTGAATGCTTACCAGTAAGTGCAAATGCTGCTACAATAGAAGCAAGTTGCGGTTCCAATCAAATCGATATCGATCCGGGATTTGGTGTACAAACAGGTTGCGCTCAAGATAATTTCTTTTCAGTCATCAATCCTCAATTAACTACTAATTGTTATGCAGGTGGAAGCGATTTCAGTGAACCGATCATTGATCCTAATGGAAATGTTATCGGACCAGGTAATAGAGCATTATTTGTAAATGGAGGAGATTCAGACGAAATCTTCTGTTTTGATATTCCTACCATAGCTTGTAGAAGCTATTGTTTTTCGGCTTATGTATATACCGATTGTTGTGGAAATGATGCCATAGGCGATGATGATTTTCCAAACGATGTAAATGATGGCAATCCTTCTGCTGTTGGCTTTAGTGCCGATGGTGTGATTATTAATCAGCCGGTACAGGTAGCCCCAAATACAGGATGGAATGGTTTTGCAGCAACCTTCGCAGGAACCGGAGCTAACGTACGACTTTGTGTTATTGACGCAGAACCTGCTGGAGGAGGAAATGATTGGGTTTTGGATAATGTGAGTACCTATCCTATTGATGTAACACCAGAAATAAGCCCCATAGCTGATATTGAATTTTGTGCTAGTTCAGAAACGGTTGAAGTAGATATTTCAGCTTGCTCAGCGAATGCAGTTCCATTTACAGTAACTGTTACAAGTGATAATGCCAATGTAAACACGAATAGTCCAATTATAGTAAATGATATTAATGATTTTCCAGTTGATCTTATTGTCACCGGAAATACTGTTGGAAGTTCAACACTAACAGTTGATGTTACAGATAATAATGGTTGTACCGCTGAAGATATCAGCTTTAATGTAAACTTTTTAGGAAGACCTGTAGATATAGTTTGCCCACCTGATTATACCATACAATGCGATAGTGATTTAACCCCATCTTTCATTAATGCTACACAATTCTTAGATGCAGGTGGAAGCATAATAGATGGTTGTGGAACTGTTGAATTTCAATGTGTAAACGAAAGAATAGAATGAATAGTACACAAAAGTATAATATAAAAACCGTCTTATTCCTCTTGATTATTCTATTCATGCAGGATTTGAAAGCACAGGTTTTGCCGCCTAATCCTCAGGATTGTAATACAGGCTCATCAGTAGGAAATAATATCACAACTGCTGATGGAAACTCAAATTTCTATTCAGGAAATCCTCAGTTAACGGGTGGCGCTTTGGTGCTTTCCGATAATGCAGGAGATGCGAATACTTTTGAATATAGTACAACTATAACATCTACCGACCTGATTTGTGATAATTATTATAATACAGGTGGAAATGGAAATGGGATCAATCCGAACGCAAATGCTTTTCCTGAAGGGCCGGATTTATTGATTCAAATTCCTGTTCCTGCAGATAAAAGAGAATCCTGTGCAGGTGGCGAGATCACTATAATTCTAAGAGGTGATTTTAACAACACTTGTGAAGTTGCTTATCTGGTAGATGAAAGTGGAATTATTCTTGGACAATCACAGGTTACAGGTTTTGGTGAAACTGCTTCTTGTGCACAACCTATTGGTGTTGCACTAACAGTGCCACTTACTTCCCAGGGGTTGAAGTCAGGTGCTGAAGATGGGGTTATAGAATTACAAATAAGAACAAATGGGAATCCTAATCTGGTTGACAATGGTTTTTCCGGATCTGAAGTGGACGGAACTTGTCACTCTTCTAATAGAGATCAAGACACAGATGGCTTAGCTGGTTCAGATGGTGTGTGTATGCAAGTATCGAGTTTTATCTGGGAAATGGAACAACTTCGGGTACCAAGTATTGATAGCCCAAATCAGGAAATTTGCTCAGGAGATAATGCTACTTTCAATGCCACTTGTCCTGATTGCACTTTCACAAGCCCTACTACAAATTGGTATAATGCTTCAAGTGGAGGTTCGCTGGTAGCTAGTGGTGCAAGCTTTACACCAACAACGGGTGATTTAGCTGAAGAAGGAGCTTTCTCGAATACCAATACAACAGGTGCTCCGATAAGCTACACTTTTTATGCTGAAAACACTTGTCCTGCTGGTTGTATAACTGACAGAACCGAAGTAACAGTATTGGTTTATCCTCAATTAATAATCACTTGTCCTAATGATCTATCCATTCAATGCGATAGTGAATTAAGTAATTCTTTTCAAAATGAAACACAATTTTTTACTGCCGGAGGAGCAATCGAAGGTGGTTGTGGCGATGGACCTGTAGAATTTCAATGTGTAAGCGAAAGAATAGAATAATATGAAGAGTAATAACATGCACATAAAAACATTAATAGTTTTTTGCCTGAACTGTTTTCTTTTATCAGAAATAGCTCAGGCACATGCTGTTCAGATAGTGTACTGTACACTTACGACAGGAGAGATAAGAGTATATCTAGAACACTGGCATTCTGATCAAACCAATGCGAGTATTCAGCAATCGGTGTTGAATATGAATGTAACTGTTAATGGTGTTACAACTCCATTGTCAACTGCTGGTAATGGCTTTATTAATAATACACCTATAGGAAGTTTACCAGGCTGTGCTACTGCTGTTCAAGTGGCTTATGCTTGTACTCAAGCCGAAATAAATTGTTGTAATGGTTTAGCTGCCAATTCTTATAACGACTGGATCTATTTTGATTTTCCACCTCCGGGTTGTGAGGTGCCGGTTACGATAGAAATAATTAATGCAACAGACCCAACATTTACCTTAGTTGAGGGGTGTAATAACCTTTTCCCTTCAACAATTACAGAAACATTTCAAGATCTTTTAGCACCAACAATGGTTTGCCCTGAAGATCTTGATATTCAATGCGACGACGACTTACCTGATCCATATATCAACTATACACAGTTTTTAGCTAATGGCGGAAGTGCCGAAGATGCCTGTGGAATAGTTAATTATCAATTTTTAGGAGAAGTAATTCAATAACTCCCAAACTTTAAAAACGCTTAACTATGAAAAATATTTATTCAGTTTTAATCGGATGCTTGCTGTTTACCTCAACACAGCTTAGTTTACTAGGACAAAACCAAACTGGCTGTCCGGGTGATCCAACAGTGGTTATAAGAACCTATGAGGTTACCGATGCTTCCGGTAATACAGAAACCTGCGAACATCGTATCACAATCATTGATGATACACCACCGGAAATATTCTGTCCGGGTAATTTGTTTGCTGAGTGTTCTATTACCGAACAAGCAGCTTATGCGAACTATGCAGCATTTACGGCAGCAGGTGGTACAGCCAATGATAATTGTGGAATAAATGAAAACTCATTTACACTTTTATCTGAAACTTCAGATGGTAATACCTGCCCCGAAACTGTAACCAGAATTTATAGAATAGCAGATCAATGTGGTAATACTTCCACCTGTACACAGTTGATCGTTATTAATAATCAAACATCTCCCTCAATAGTTTGCCCAAGCGATTATATGGTCGATTGTTTTGCAGATATTAGTGTAGATGTAAACGATGCTACTTTCACGACAACCTGTCCTAATCCGACAACCGCTGTTGCAGGACCAACACTTATTGGTGGAAAGGCAAATTGTCCGGGAGCATTGTATGAAGTTGAATATGCTGTTACCGATAATTGTGGCGTTACAGAGCGTTGTAGTCAGTTTGTTTCTATTCGTCCGAATATGATGACCATTTCGTGTCCGGCAGATCAAAACTTAGCTTGTGGGGCGGCTTTACCAACACCCAATACGGCTTTAGTAACAGTAAATATGAATTTATGCCCTGCTGAAAATGCTGTAACGGTAGAATTTATTTCTGATGCCTCTAATGGAGCAAGTAATTGTGGTACAAATGCTGAAATTATTTATAGAACTTATAAGGCAACAGATGCTTGTGGTAATACTGCTTTCTGTACACAAACATTTACTTACACAGCAAATACAAATATCCCCGCAATAACAACATGTCCGGGAGACCTAACGATAACACCCACCGACGATCTTTGTAATGGTGTTGTTCCTGATATGACTGCTAGTCTTGTAGCATCAGATGATTGTACAGCATCAACTGATCTAATAATTTCCCAAAGTCCGGTTGCAGGAACCTTATTTGGTTTCAGCGAAGGAGATACGCAAATAGTAACTTTTACAGTAACAGATGAATGTGGGCAAACCAATACTTGTACTGCTACACTTACTTATGATGCAATCGATATTCCTTTTGATTTTGAAGTTGATGTAGATAACGAAACAAACTGTGATGCAGGTGATGGACAGATTATTACTGCTGCAACACTTGCCGATGAGTATTCAATAGATGGTGGTTTAACCTGGCAAACTTCAGGTACATTTACCGGACTTTCAGCGGGTACTTATGTAGTAATTGCTAAAAATATAGTCGGAACCTGTGAAGCGGTTACAGAGCCACAAGTGGTAACCATAACCGCCCCTTCTGCACCAATAATTATAGATGCAGTTGGAACAGATCCTTCTAATTGTAATCAGGCAGATGGAACTATTACGGTAACAGCATCAGGTGGATCGGGAAGTTATGAATACTCTATAGACAATGGAGCAACATGGACGAATACAACCGGAAATTTTACTGGTCTTTCTGGAGGAACTTATACTATATTAGTCAGAAATGCCGCTGATGATTCATGTGTTACCCAATATGCTAGTGTTGTATTAGTAGATCCTGTTGCACCAATAATCGATTCAGTAATCGCTACTGATATAAGTGATTGTGGCTTAACCGATGGAACTATTGATATTAATGCAAGCTCTACAGCTGGCAATAGTCTTGAATATTCAATAGATAATGGGGCAACATGGCAAACAGGTAATATTTTCATCAACTTATCTTCAGGCACTTATAATGTAATAGTCAGAAATGCAGATGGGACTTGTCCTGTTACAGCTTTAGCAACCATCAATACCTTAATTGAACCAAATATAACAACAGTAAGCCCTACTGACCCTTCAGAATGTGGTGCCACAGATGGCTCAATTATAATTACAGCAAGTGGTCCATCAGGAACACTTGAATATTCCATTAATAATGGAGCAACCTGGCAAGCATCGAACAGCTTTAGTAGTTTGCCTGCCGGAGAATATGATATTATTGTTCGCTATGACGATGGAACCTGTGAGGTTCAGCACAGTACGCAGATAATATTAGATGATGGATGTTTTTATTGCCCGGATCTGAATACAATACATGCAGATCAGGAAGATGTTTGCTCAGATGAAAATGTAAACTTTGTAGTAAGTGTTGATGCAAACCTAAGTGGAGAAACGATCAATTATCTGATCGTGAATCCTGGAGCTTCAATAAATCCATATACTTACATTCCGGGAGCGAATGACATTACAGGTTCAGCAGTAGCTATTGGTAATATTCTGAATTTTACAGAAGCTATGCCTGAAAATACTACTTGTGGAATGAACAGTGTTCAGATATATGCTTATTTATCTGATGATGCAAAAACGAATTTGAGTTTAGATGCGGATTGTAATCCTTTTGTTGCAACCACAGTGAACATTTGGCCGGATATGAGCAACGTTACCATTCAGGTAACTGAAGAAAATTGTATTGCTACTTTTCAGGCACTTTGTAATGGCACGGCTTCTGACTTTACAGTTAGTCCAAGCAGTTATGTAATTCCTGAAGGGATAGATCCAGCTGTTGGAACACCTACCTTGACTATAAGTGGAGGCGTTGGAAGTGATTGCCCGGCGATTGCCTATACCACAGTTGATCTTCCTTTATGCGAACCACAATGCCCTGAAATTTATGATGCGCAATTAGATGCAGAGTCTGTATGTGAAGGTACAGGAACTGATATAACCATTTCAGTTGAACCCAATTTAGTAGGCGTACCTTTAACCATTGCTTATGGAAATGCAAATGAAGGGGTTATTACCTCTGTTTATTCTGTTCCACCTGCAAATGTTTTGAATAACAACTTTACTGTATCAGCAATTACAGGTGTTGGAACATATAGTATTCCGGCGTTACCAGCTAACACAAGCTGTACACCTGATAATTATGTAGTATATGTTTATGTTTCAAACCCTGCAACAGCAGGAACAAATGGAACAAGTTTGGCAAATAACTGTCAGCCTTTGGCTTATACCAATGTACTGGTATGGCCCAATCCGGATGATATGACTATAACAGCAACAACAATAGAGTGTGTAACCTTTTTTGAAGTTGATGATTGTCCCGGTTATGAAGTGAGTCCGGAATTTTATGCTGCTGATGAAGGAGATGCAGCAACAAGTCAGGCAGTTGTGATATTGCCTCCTGACAATAGTCCGTGTGCCCCTTCAACACCAGATAATATCGCAATTCCTGAATGTGTACCAAGTTGTCCTGAGATCAATGATATTCAGTTAGATGCTGAAACAGTTTGTGAAGGTCAGGCAACAACATTAAGTATTACAACATCGGGACATTTTCTGATGGGCGAATTATTAACCGTTGCTTATGGTAATGCTAATGAAAGTGTGATAGCAGATGTCTATAATAATACACCTAACACTGTGATCAGTTCTGCGGTAATTGCTACAATGGGAACAACATCTGTAAATACCGGGGCTTTTCCAGCTAATAATACTTGTGATCCTGTAAACTATATTGTTTACGCTTATATAACAAATCCTGATACAGCAGGTCCCAACGACTCTGCTTTAGATCCTTCTTGTCGACCTGTTGCGTGGACGAATGTAACCGTTTGGCCTAATCCGGCAGATATGACTCCTACTGTGATCTTAACAGATGATTGTGTGAGTTATTTCGGAGTGCTAGAATGCCCTGAATATGAAGTTAATCCGGAAATATATGCAGCCAATGAAGGAGATGGTGCAAGTAATGTTGCCGTTCAGGTACTAGCAGATCCTGCTAGCCCATGTTCAGATGCAGCTTCTGTGAACCTTGCGGTACCTGCATGTGCCTCAGAATGTCCAGACCTTACAACGATCCAATTAGATGCAAACTCATTTTGTGAAGCAGATGCAACGGACATTGTTGTTACAACCGATGCGAGTTTAATAGGTAATAACCTGACCATAGCTTATGGAAACGTGAATGAAGCAGCTGTGCCATTCGTATATGCGGCAGCACCTGCAAATATTATAACAACTACAGCTTTGGTACAAAATGTAGGTGGAATTGGCTCTGCAACCGTTCCTGCAGTAAGTATTCCGGCTAATACGACTTGTAATACACAAACCTACTTTTTCTATGCATATATAACAGATCTTACAACAGCCGGACCAGGAAATTCTCCGCTACCTGCCGATTGTCAACCGGTTATTTATACACAAATAACTGTATTCCCTGATCCTTCTGATTTAACACCAATTGTAACCAATACAGAAGATTGTATCAGTTATTTTGGCGTTTTGGAATGTCCTGAATTTGAAGTGAATCCTGAATTCTATATAGCTAATGAAGGAGATTTAACGACTACAACGAATGTTGCAGTATTATCAGACCCTTCTAATCCATGTGCCGATGCAACAGCTGTACCGGTTACTGTACCCGCGTGTGATCCGGCATGCCCTGAAATTTACGATATTCAATTAGATGCAGAAGCTATCTGTGAAGTAAGTGGCGTAAATATTACTGTGGTAACAGAAGATCTTTTGATCGGAGAAGAGTTAACCATTGCTTACGGAAATCCAAATCAGCCGGTAATTACTGATCCATATTCAACTCCACCAGCGAATATTATTGTTGCAAATGAAATAGTTGTGGCTTCAGCGGGTAATGGTGTAGTTAATGTTCCTTCAGGAAACTTCCCTGCAAATAATACTTGTGATCCTCAAAATTATATCATCTACGTTTATGTGTCAGATTTGAGTACTGCGGGACCAGGAGCAACTGCCCTTCCTCCTGATTGCAGACCGATTGCTTATTCTTCTGTAACAGTTTGGCCGGATCCGGCTGAAATGACCGTTGGAATTGCATTCACAGAAGATTGTTTAACCATTTTTGAAGTGGTTGACTGTCCGGCTTATCAACCTAACCCAAAATTCTATATTGCACCTGATGGTTCTGATGCAGCCGATATAGATGTTCAGATATTAGCCGATCCGGCAAGTCCGTGTGCTGATAGTGATGTAACTCAAATAACAGTACCCGCTTGTGTAGTTGACTGCCCGGATATTACAGATATTCAATTAAACGAAGAAATCATTTGTGAAAATGGAAATACACAAATAACCGTTACGGTTGATACAGAACTTGTTGGTGAAACATTGACTTTCGCCTATGGAACAGCTAATGAAGGGGTACTTACAAATGTATATAATACTGCACCTGGTAATATCATTTCTACTAATGTATTAATAACAAATAATGGTGGAACTGGTATTGCTACTTTAGCTTCTGGAACACTACCGGCAAACAATAGCTGCGAACCAGAAAACTATATCGTTTATGCCTATTTAACCGATCCGGGTACAGCAGGTCCTTTAGATTCAGCATTGCCTGATGATTGCCGACCGGTTATATATACCAATTTTACAATTTATCCCGACCTGACCGATGTTACAATAACAACAAACGTTGAAAATTGTATTGCTACTTTTACACCTGTTTGCCCGAATGGTACAAATAGTGGTGTTACAGTAAGCCCTTCAAGTTTTGTAATTCCGGAAGCAAGCGACCCAGCGGCAGGGGTACCAACTTTAACCATTAGTGGAGGTGTATCAAGTCCTTGTGCCGATGTTCAAATCACTAATATCGATTTACCTTATTGTGAACCGGATTGTGCAATTTTTATTTCAGTTGAAACAACTAACCCAAGTGATTGTGGTGTTTCAGATGGAACAATTACAGTAAATGCTACCGGCGGATTGCCTCCTTATAATTTTTCAAATGATGGTGGTTTAACTTGGCAACCATCTAATTTATTCACGAATTTATCCGGAGGGACGTATGATGTCGTAGTTCAGAATGCAGACCTTAGTTGTCAGGTTACCTACCCGAATGTAATTTTAGAAGATAAGGTTGCACCTGTAATCATTAATGTTAGTTCAACCAATGTAAGTGACTGTAGTGCCAATGATGGAACGATAACTATTTTAGCAAATACTGATCAAAGTGTAGAATATTCTATTGATGGTGGAACGACTTTCCAATCTTCAAATTACTTTGATAATTTAGATGCAGGAACTTATCAGATCGTTGTTAGAAATATAGATGGAACTTGTGAAGTAACAAGTGCTGATATTATAATTACTGAACCTATTGCACCAGTTATAAATGGAGTAATTGGTATTGACCCAAGTGATTGTGATACGGAAGATGGTTCTATCACGATCAGTGCTATAGGTGGAAGTGGTACTTATGAGTATTCTATCGATGGAGGGTTCAGTTGGCAAACAGGAAACAGTTTTACAAATTTAGGAGCTGGTTCTTATAATATTTTAATCCGAAATTTAGATGGAACTTGTGAAGTTGCAGGTAATACTGAAATGCTAACGGCACCAGATGCACCAATTATTACCAATGTGGCAGCTACAAATCCTAGCGATTGTAATTTAAGCGATGGAAACATTACCATTACCGCTTCTGGAGGCAGCGGAAGCTTAGAATATTCTATCGATGGAGGATTAACATGGCAACCAAGTAATACTTTTACAGGTTTAGACGCTTCCTCAAATCCTCATGAAATACAAGTAAGAAATGTAATTGGCGAATCGTGTGTTGTTACTGGTTCAGTTATCATTTTAGAAGATAAAATAGCTCCAATTGTTACCAATGTAGTATCAAGTAATGTAAGCGACTGTAGTTTAACCGATGGAACAATAACAATAACAGCTAATGCTTCGCAAAGTATAGAGTATTCTATTGATGGTGGAGCAACTTTCCAATCTTCCAACTACTTTGACAACTTAGCCGCTGGCACCTATAACATTACCATCAGAAACGTAGATGGTACTTGTGAATTAGATGATGCATTGGTTATCATTACAAGCCCTATTGCACCTATTATAACAAATATAAATAGTACAGATCCAAGTGATTGTGGAATAAACGATGGAAACATTACCATTTCTTCAGCAGGAGTTGGCGCAATAGAATACTCAATTGACGGTGGATTTACCTGGCAAGCAGGAAATACATTTACCAATCTAGGACCTGGTTCATACAACATTATTATACGAAATGATGATGGAACTTGTCAGGTAAGTGGTGGCGTTGAAATATTAACCGCTCCTGATGCACCCATTATTACGAATGTAGCATACACCGATCCGACAGATTGTAATTTAACGGATGGTACAATTACTATTACGGCTATTGGAGGAAGTGGAAGTTATGAATATTCTATTGACGGAGGTTTAACATGGACGAACACAACCGGTGTTTTTACTGGATTAGATGCTTCCGGTAATCCTTATGAAATAATCGTAAGAAATGCTGCTGATAATTCTTGTGAAGTTATAGGCTCAATAGTTATGATTGAAGATAAAGTAGCACCAATAATTACGAGTGTAACAGCAACTAACATCACAGATTGTGATATAGATAATGGAACAATTACCATTCTGGCAGATGCAACACAAAGTGTAGAATATTCTATTGATGGAGGAACAACTTTCCAATCTTCAAACTATTTTGATAACCTAAGCGCTGGAACTTATTTGATACGTGTAAGAAATGTAGATGGAACCTGTACAGTTTCTGCAGCAAATGTTACGATAACCGAACCAAGTCTGCCTGTAATTAATAGTGCAAGTTCGACAAACCCAACTGATTGTGGAACAGCTAATGGTTCCATAATAGTTTCTGCTACCGGAGGTATTCTGGAATATTCCATCGATGGTGGTTTGAACTGGCAACCAAGTAATGCTTTCACTGGTTTAGGGCCGGGAACCTATAATATTTCTGTTAGAAATGACGATGGAACCTGTGAAGTGCTTTATACGAACAATCCGTTGATCTTAACTGCTCCGGATGCACCGATCATTATTAATACTGCATTCACTGACCCAACAGAATGTGGTGTGAATGATGGTACAATTGATATTACAGCGATCGCTGGTAATCCACCTTTGGAATACTCAATTGATGGTGGAATTAGCTGGCAGACGTCAAGCTCTTTCACCGGATTAGACGGTGGAATATATCAGATCCGTGTTCGTAACCAAGGGCTTCCTGCTAGTTGTGAGGTTACTTATCCGAACGTTATCTTAACAGATAAAGTAGCTCCGACAATTACAAGTGTAAGCAGTACCAATATCGATGATTGTGGTGAAACAAACGGAACGATAACCATATTGGCAAATGCTGATCAAAGTATCGAATATTCGATCGATGGCGGAGCAACTTTCCAGTCTTCAAATTACTTCGATAATTTATCTGCCGGATCTTATGATATTATAATTAGAAATGTAGATGGAACCTGTGAAGTAAATGGTTCTACAGAAATAATAACGACACCTACACTACCGATCATTACAGATATTGCTTCTTCTGATCCAAGTAATTGTGATGTAAATGATGGGCAGATCGTTATAACAGCAAATGGAATAGATGGAGCTTTAGAATATAGTATCGATGGAGGTCTGAACTGGCAATCTTCAAATGTGTTCACAGGTTTAGGTACAGGTTCTTATAATATAATCGTTCGTTATACAGATGGAACTTGTGCGGTGAGCAGTGTAGATAATCCACTAGTATTAACTGTACCAAATGCACCAGAAATCACGAATGTATCTTTTACAAATCCGAGCGATTGTGGATTGACAGATGGAACAATAACCATTTCAGCAATCAATGGAACAGGAACACTGGAATATTCGATCGATGGAGGACTTAATTATCAAACATCGAATATTTTCACTGGATTAATGGGTGGAACTTATCAGATAATTGTGAGGAATCAAGGACCTCCACCAAGCTGTGAGGTTAGTTACTTCAATATAATATTAACCAATAAAGTTGCGCCTTTAATAACAAGTGTTACCGCTTCAAATATTTCAGAATGTGAAGCTGATGATGGAACAATAACTATTTTAGCTGATGCTGACCAAAGCGTTGAATACTCCATTGATGGAGGAACAACTTATCAGTCATCTAACTATTTCGATAATCTGGAGGCAGGTGTTTATACCATAACTGTACGTAATGTTGATGGAACTTGTGAAGTTACTTATAATACAACGATAGAGATTACAGAACCCGACCAACCTGTAATTCAGGGAGTTTTAAGCGCGAATCCATCAAATTGTGGGGTAAATGATGGAACAATTACAATTACTGCTATTGGTGGAAGTGGAGTTTACGAATACTCCATAGACGGAGGTTTTAACTGGAACAGTTCGAATGCCTTTACCAACTTAGGTCCGGGGACTTATAATATACTTATCAGAAATGCCGATGGAACTTGTGAAGTTGCTTATACGAGCAACCCGGTGTTTTTAATTGCACCTAATGCACCAATCATAGTAGATGTTTCTTTTACTGATCCAACAGAATGTGGAATTAATGATGGAACTATTTCAATTACTGCTTTAGCAGGAAGTGGATCGTATGAATACTCAATAGATGGTGGTTTAACATGGCAAACGTCTAATACTTTTACTGGCTTAGATGGAGGTACTTATTCAATTTTTGTAAGGAATATTGATGATACATGTGAAGTGCAGGGAGCATTTGTTGAATTGACAGATAAAACTCAACCAATCATTACAGATATAAGCAGTACTAATGTCACAGATTGTGGTATTAGTGATGGAACAATTACTGTATTTGCAGATGCCGGACAAAGTATTGAATATAGTATTGATGGAGGTATAACATGGCAAAGTTCAAATTACTTTGATAACCTTCAAGGTGGCTTATACGAAGTAACAGTAAGAAATATTGACGGTACTTGTGAAGCCAGTGAACAAGATATCTTGATTACAACTCCGATTGCTCCGGTTATTAATCTGATCACTGTAAATGACCCTTCAGATTGTGGAGAAGCAGATGGTCAGATGACTATTACTGCTACATTCAATCCTGCTACCGGAATAGAATACTCAATTGATGGTGGTATAACTTGGCAAGCATCTAACACTTTTACCAATTTAAGCGCAGGAACCTATGTCGTTGCTATCAGAAATGGTGATGAAACCTGTTTGGTCTTTAATCCGGTGGATATCATATTGAACGATAATTGTGGACCAATCGATGATTGCCCGGATATCAATAGTGTTTTGGCAATGCAAACAGATATTTGTTCTGGTCAGGATGGTGATTTTATAATAAATACCGATGAATCGTTAAATGGAGAGCTGCTTAACTATGTATTGGTTAACCCTGCAGCCAATCTGAACCCTTATACATTAGCAGAAACAGGATTCGTACAAGTGAATGATCAAACAGCTTCTATTCAGATAGAAATGCCTGAAAATACTACTTGTGATGTGTTTAATGTTGAAGTATACGTTTATCTCGATGATACAACGATCAACAATCTAGGGCTCGACGCCGATTGTACGCCTTTCGTTGCAACGAATATAACGATCTGGCCTGACCCTATAAATATGTTACCAGAGATCTCTGCAAGTAACGGATGTGCGATAGCACTTACTTCTGATTGCCCTTCTTATTTTACTAGCCCTTCAATTGTGATACTTGAACCAGGGCAAACCGGAAGTGCAACACAATCAGTAACGATCAATGCTCCTGAAGGAAGTCCATGTAATGATTTTGTAACGACTATTGATTTAAGTGCTGAATTTTGTGAGCCTGGTTGTGAATTATTCTGTCCGGGAAGTATCGACCGTTGTGTAGATAGCAATAATTGTATTTGGACAGCAGATACAGCTTTGGACCCAATATTAACTGACTGTAATGATGTTTCATTATTATATGCCGTACTTGGACCAGATGGAAGTCCGACTTCAGGTGCAAATACTTTAGAAGATTTTGAGTTTGAATTAGGTATCAGTACGGTAATTTGGGTGTTAACCGATAATACAAATCCAGCGATCAGAACTCAATGTTCATTTACGGTGAATATTTCAGATTGTGAAGCACCTCAGATTTTAACTTGCCCCAATGATACACTCGATCCAATTTGTGGACGTGATAATTTAGATCTATGGTTGAACTCATTCAATGGAGTCGATAATTGTGATGATGATCTTTCTGTAACTTATGTGTTATTAGAACAAGAAGAACTTTGTGCTAGCACTTTTTCAGCTACTTATGAATTTACCTTAACAGATGATTATGGAAATTCAACTTCTTGTATTGCAACTTATGAAAATTTAGACAATACAGCTCCCGAAGTGTCTGCTCCTGAAGAGCTTATTATTTCTTGCGAGGATGATATATTTACTTTAGTTGAACCATGGTTAGGATCTGTCTTTACAGGTGATGATTGTAGCAGAATAGATCGGGTATTGAATACCTTGGATTTTGATGATCTGACAAATATTGACTTCTGTACCGCCGATACTATTGAAGTCATGTTTACCGCTTTTGATGAGTGTGGGAATACCAATACCGGAATCTCAAGAATCATCATAGAAGAAGACGAAACTCCTCCTGTATTTGTAAATTGCCCTGATAATATTACCGTAGGTGTAGATGTAAGCGCGTGTACTGCGAATATCTCTTTCTCAACTCCTGTAGCAGAAGACTGCTCAGGAAGTAACTTCAACAATGTAACAGTAACGCAAATTACTGGTATGCCTTCTGGTACTATTTTCCCATTCGGAGAAACATTAATCGAATTTGAAGCAGTAGATCCTTGTGGCAACGCTGACACTTGTTCGTTTATAATTAATGTTATAGATACCGATTCACCGCAAATTCTATGTCCTACTGCAGATATTTATGTTTGTGCCGATGCAGGAACTTGTTCTTGGGTTGGAGACCAACAATTACAGCCTATTTCTTTCTTCGAGAATTGCCCTGAATTTGTGGTTTTCCACGAAATTACAGGAGCAACCGAACAAACCGGAGGAGGAACGGCAGTTGGCGAAAACCTGAATATTGGTTTCAATACGATTACTTACACTATTCTTGGAGGTGATCAGAGTGAATTTGCTACTTGTTCTTTCAATGTAATCGTTGAAGATTGTGAAGCACCCGATATCACTTGTTCTGATATAGTTGTTGATTGTGGGGCTGAAGATATAGAAGGTTGGGCAACGAATATTATTAATACGGCTGATGATCTGTGTGGAATCACAACCGTAGATTACCAACTATTCAACGATATTAGTGCATGTGGAAATACAATTAATCAGGTTTACGAATTTACAGTTACAGATGAAGCAGGAAATTCAACTACTTGTTATGCTAACTATAAATCTATAGATACCATCAAGCCAAATCTGAATATTCCTCAGAATTTAACATTGAATTGTGGAGATGATATGGTAGCAATGGCAATTGATTGGGTTAATTCAGCAAATGCAAATGATGCTTGTGGAATTACTGAGTTGGCAAATAATTTCAATTATAATTCACTAAGCACTGCTTGTAATGGAACTACAATACCTGTAAGCTTTACGGCTTTTGATGAATGTGGAAATGATAGTACAGCTGTTGCCAATATCATTATTGCACCAGATACTACACCTCCTGTATTTATCAATTGCCCTGCAAATATGATCGTGAATACCGATGCTGATATTTGCACGGCTAATATTATTTATTCTACGCCAATTGCTGAAGATTGTAATGGTGTAGCTGTAACCTTTACGTCTGGTATTCCTTCAGGACAAGCTTTCCCCATTGGTACAACCGATATTGTTTTCACCGCTACAGATGTTTGTGGATTGACAACGACCTGTGAATTCAGTATTACCGTTATTGATTCTCAAAACCCTGAAATTGTTTGTCCGAGCAGTATCAACGTGTGTAATGATGATAACGCATGCTTCTGGACAGCTGATACTTCTGCTGATCCGACCTATGCCGATTGCTTAACAACTAATCTGAACTACGTTATCAATAATCCTGATGGAACTACTGTTACCGGTGATGGCTTGATCTCAGAAGATATGTACGAATTCCAATTGGGGTCGAGTTCTGTAAGCTACTTTATAAATGATGGAACGAATAGCACTTCGTGTAACTTCACTGTGAATGTACAGAATTGTACTGAAGGATATTTTGACTTGCCGAGTTTCTGGTGTCAGAACGATTCTATATATGATTTTGAAATCGGAACGAACTTATTTGCTTCACCTGCAAGTGCAAGCATAACAATGGTTTCCGATCCGGTTGGTTTTATCAGTGGAAGCGGAACAGCATGGCAATTCGATCCGGCGGGAGGTATTCTGAATAATCCAAATGACGGAACATCAACTGTAAATATTACCTTAACTGTTGATAATGGTGCAGCTTGTACTATTAGTTACACACAAGAGGTAGTTGTGAACCAATCAGGAAATGCAGATTTCTTCCTGCCAACTGCTTATTGTGAAGCTGCCGGAATAATCGCACTGGATTTGGATAATACAGTGAACGATGGTATGGGAATGGAAACAATGATTGCTGAATATGTAACATGGTCAGGACCAGCAGTGGTTGAGAATGCTGATGGTATTTCTGCAAGCTTTGATCCGAGTATATATGGTGAAGGAGTTTATGAAATTTGTGCAACAGTAGGTGCACCTGCCTGTGAGGAAACAGTATGTCATACTATAAGCGTAGGAGATGCTACAACTGCTATTATCAGCGATTTTACACAGTGTGCTAATCAAAGCGGCTTATTTTCTTTACTCGATATCATTGCACCTACATCAACAATGGGGGGCACATTTACGCTTATGAATGTTGTAAATGGAGCAAATGTAGCATTGATGGATAATAATATTATCTATAATTACTCAAATTCCACATTCCCGATAATTATAGAAATCCAATACGGTTTCGATATAAATAATGATGGAGATTATGATGACCTTTGTGAGTCAGTCGATATGGCAACAATTACGATAATCGAACAGCCCAATCCAAGCTTCGATCTACCTTCTTCATTCTGTGAATTAGATGATTTTGGTAATAATATTACTTATGACCTTACGGACTATCTGACAAGTGAAACTTACAGTATTACAAGTAATTATACTTATGGCTGGGAAATCGTTTCAGGACCAGCTACGATCAATGCCGAAGGAACTGTTTTCGATCCGAATGGAATTGGATTGGTTACCATTCAATTGACCGATACTATTTCAGAAAATAGCCTGAATTGTATTGCTCAATGGCAGGAAACTATTCTGATCGAATCTTTCCCTTGTAGTGGAGATTGTGGTGAGGCTGAAGATTTAGACATTCAGGATAATGTTATTTGTGCCACAGAAATACTAACATTAAATATCATTAATGATGGAGAAGTTGTCTATCCGGATAATGATGGAAACTTACTTGGTGATTATTACTTAGATGTTACTACTGATGATAACTTTAATCCTTATACAGATACACCTGTTAACAGAATTGTATGGGGTAATGATTTGTCAGAAGGAACAGACTTAGGAACTTTATTCTTTGGTGAAAATACGATTTCAGGTTTAGCTGGTTTAGGTATAGAAGCAAACGAGGTATATTATTTGTATGGTTCTGTTTGGGAAGATGATGGAAGCATTCCTTTAGTAGAATGTAGAGATGTAACACCTGCAAGCCCGTTCATTGTTTTAGATCCGATCATTATTGATGCCACTGACTGTGCTTGTAATAATAATGAAACAGATCAGTTCAATGGAACACATGCAATTACGATTACGCCAAATGGAGGAGCGCCAGTAGCATTCGATTCGTTGGATGTATTTATGGCAGCAAGTTTTGGAATAGGAGAAAACTATACTTGGACTGGTTATGGAACTACGCCAACAAGTGGTACTGCCAACAATGGAGAAAGTTTTGACATAACTGTTTTTGATGGACAGCCTTGGGCGATTACCATAACAGATAATCAAGGTTGTGAAAAAACGATCAGTGGTAACTGTCAGGTGCCTCAACCAGATTTGATCGGCTTATCTGATAACTGTACGAGTGATCCGATTTACAAAATTTATGATGATCGATTATTCGACGAAAATTTTGAATCTAATTTGACTGTAAACCAAGCGCCGAATGTTATAGGTGTTAATACATGGCCGGGTGATGTTTTCTTCAATCTTGAAGGATACCATTATCAAATTGGTCCTTTCGATGGTTCAAATGCTCCATTACTAAACGATGAATTTGAATTAACAATGGAATTTTCAAACCTAGTTACCAATTGCCCTAATACAGACCCTCAATTTGCGGTTTCTATCTATGTAAATGGAAATAGTTATTTCGATTTCTACGAAATTCCATTCCCGTTATTAGTTGGAGAAACCTATACTTTTGATGAAAATTCAATGCAGTTCTTCGGAACTCCGATCGATCCGATCACTTCATCTGATATTATAGATATTTACATCACTTCTGCTGCTGCTAATTGTCAGCCTGACGATAATGTTAATGGTTGGTCAGCCGATATCGATATTAACTTTGAAGCTACATTCAGTAACTTCCCGAATGTTACTTTCGATATAAATGAATTAGATATAAATGGTAATACCTTCGCTGCACCTGAAGGTTTACTGACATACAATAATGATGGTTCAGCTAGTATTAATCCAGGAGCTGCCGGCGATGGCGGACAATTCCTGATTACTTACTGTGAACTTGATAATCCTTCAGCAGGCTGTGAGGTTTGTATCGAAGAAATTATTAATATTTACCCAACATTAAATCCAGGGTTTAATATGGTTCCGAGTATCTGTACTGATGCTCCGCCAGTACCGCTTGTTCCTGTTGATTTGGCAAATTATGTTTTCCCAGATGTGTTTACCGCACAACCAACTGGTAATAATCTGGATGATTATACAGGCTGGTCTGGTCCGGGAGTTACCGATAATGGAAATGGAACGGGTATATTCGATCCATCGAATCTGATACCGGGAGTTTATACCATTAATTTCTTTGCAGGCTATGACGATTGTAAAGAATATTATAGTCAAAGTGTTGAAGTATATGACATTCCGAACGCAACGATTAACGACTTTAAGGTTTGTGAAGCCGATGGCACATTTAACCTTACACAATTATTCATCAATGGAGTTACAACAACAGGTGGTTATTTCTCAGCTTCGGCAGGAACTGTAAATGGCAATATCCTGATTTTAGATGAATTGGGTTGTGCTGGAATAGGATCTGATGCTATAACGATCAACTATACTGTTGGAAATGAAAGCATTGGATGTGAAGGTAATGATACTGCTGCCTTAACGGTTTGTCCTGATGTAGATGCAAGCTTTACCATACCAACAGCAGTATGTGCCAATCCTATAAATGTTAATATTCCGATACAGCTAATGCCAGATGTAGTTCCTCCGGCTTGTACACCAGATTCGACTGCAATCTGGACTGTAGAATATCTGAATGTATTTACAGGTCAGTTAGAACCAGCGAATGGAATTATAGATTTAGACAACTTTATGGCTGAATTTGATGCATTGGCTGCAACACAGGGTGTGTTTTTACCTGCTACATTTGAAATTACTTTTGAATTAGGAAATGGTGATTGTAGAGAATCGTATAGTAGAACAATAACAGTTGTTGATGAACTTGTTGCCGACTTAGGCAGTGATCTTTCTATTTGCTACGATGCAATGGGAATTGATCTTACTGGATTCTTTGGTTTCAACACAACACCAGGTGGAAGTTGGACATTGACGAATACAAGTTTCACCGGAACTATTGAAACACCTTATGGTATTTTTGGAAATACATTCCTTCCTCCTTTTTCTGAGTCTGGTGAATGTTATACCATTACTTATACTGTAGAAGACGATAGAGGGTTGTGTGCAACAGATACTGATGATATCGAAATTTGTATTACACCTACTCCGGGAACAATGATCGATCTCCCAAGTGGTTTCTGTGCGGTAAATCAGATCGACAATGGATTTGAAGAAGCCAATATTATTAATCTGGCAAACTACATTACAAGTGATGCTAATAATAATATTCAGATCGATAGTGTAAGCTGGGAAATTGTCGCTCCAGATATTTTTGCTGATACGATCTACACCGGAGCACCTAGTAACGAAGTATTATTAGATGTAAGTCAGTTATTTGGCCTGGTGAGTATCCGTTATACGGAAACTTCTTCATTCAATGGAATCGATTGCACGGTTAGCTATGAAGAACTAGTTGAAATTTATCCGGATGTGGATCCGAGCTTTATTTGTCCTCAGACGATATGTATTGACGATTATGATGAATTTAATCCTCTTATGCTTTTCCCTGAAAATCCTTTAAGTAATATGGGATATGAATTTGCAGAAGGTGATACATTGATCTGTCAGGATCCACTCTTTGAATATTTGAACGATAATGTGATATGGAGTTTAGAAGCTGTAGATGTCAATGGAATTCCTTTTGGTTCAAATGCTTTACAGAATGTATATGATTGTAGCGATGCATTTAACAATCAAACTGCACTTTTTGCATTGCCGGAAGTAGCAGGAACTTATACTGTAAGCTTAACAATGGGTAAAGGAGACTGTAAAGAATCACATACTTGTGTAATTCAGGTATTGGACAATCAATTAACTGAAATATTTACAGCAAATGCCGATACTGTTTGTATTGCAGGTGGTCCGATTGATCTGAATTTATATTTACCAAACGGCTTTGCTAACTCTGGTACTTTTAGTGGGAATGGAGTTGTTGGAAATTTATTCTATCCTGAACAAGCAGGTTTATTCGATCATACAATTTGTTACGAATCTATAAATGGTTTTGGTACTTGTGATGGTACTCAGGATTGTATCAATATTCATGTTGAGCAATCTGTCGATGCTTCATGGATGCCACAGTCATTCTGGTGTGAGCAGGATACAATCGTGCTTATTCCGAATAATACCAGCCAGTTTGGTTATTTCAGTGCAAACGATCTGTATATTAATTCATTGATAGAACCACATCCGGTAATTAATGGAGGTGCTATCATTTACCCGAATAATTTAGCGAATTACAGTCCTTTTGAGATTACTTATAATATTAGTTCTGATTTTGGTACTTGTACCGATTCTGAAACACACATTATTAATGTGGGTGCTGATGTTAATGCTGAATTAATAGACGATATTACAATTTGTTATACTGAAGATGTTGATCTTACAGCATTCTTTACCGATAATACAACAACTGGTGGTCATTTTTCAGGTGCTGGTCTTGAAGGAGGACAACTGGTTCCTTCTCCTGAAGGTGGTACGTATAATATTACTTATACCGTTGGAACTTTCGGAAGTGCTTGTGGATTAGCTTCTGATGAAATAATGATCACCGTTATTCCTGCGCCAAATGCAGATTTCGATCTACCGGGAGCTTTGTGCGAATTACAGGCTTTTGAATTCTATTATTTACCGGATTTCTTATTACCTGATGCCGATACAAACGGTAGCTGGAGTATTGTTGCCGGAGGAGGAATATTAAATGCAGGTAATTACCTTCCTGATGGTTATGTTGGAAGTGTAACTATACGTTATACGGTTGGTGAGGGAACTTGTACGATCTACCACGATGAAGTAGTGTTAGTAGGTAGCGATCTTGATCCGAGTTTTGAATTACCACTTCAAATGTGTGTAGGAGAAAGCTATTTCTTAGACGGTTTTGCCGAAACAACGGGCTATCCTTGGTCTGGTATTGATGTTGTTAACGGCACATTTACACCAACTGAAACAGGTACATATACTATTACCCATACAGTTGGCACAGGCTTATGTGAAGAAATTTTCAGCCTTAGTGTAGAAGTTGAAAATGGTGATGCTTCATTAATCGTTCTGAATACTTATGAGGCATGTATTAATGATTTAACTCCGATAGCGATTAGTGGCGATTATAACAATACTTTCAATTTATATGATGAAGATGGAAATCTGTTAATAGAAGGAATTAATTTCTTACAGGATGTATTTGATATAAGCCCTTATGTGACCGGAGCAGGAGAATACATATTTGAAGTTGAATCTGTAAGCGATAGTGGTTGTGGTAATGTATCGACTTTGGTTAGTTATACAGTTAGCGAACAGCCCGAAATTGCTGATGTATTAACTACTTGTACTGATCCTGAAACGGGCTTGGCAAATGTTACAGTTGTCGGATTAGGTGGAAAACCTGGTTATTGTGTATCTGTTGATGGTGGAGATACCTTTACTGAGCCGGGAGATATAACTGTTGATCTGGCACCTGGCTTACAGCAAATTATTATCAAAGACGCTTTCGGCTGTTATTCGGCTCCTTACGAATTAAATATTGATGCACCTTTAAGTTTTGAAGTATTCCATAGTTGTACAGATGCAAATGGTTTTGCTCAGTTGGAAGTTGTACCAAGCGGAGGCTCTGGAAATTACACTGTTTTCTTGAATGGTGTTCTTGTTCAAGGCTTTATTCATACGGTAAGTGTAGGTGAGAATGTCGTAAGTGTGGTTGATAGCAATAATTGTTTAACCGATACACAATCAATTATTATTGGCGAATCGGTTAGTTTCGATACTTATGTAAGCTGTCCTGATGAAAATGGACTGGTAGAAATAAATGTACTATACGTTGGCGCGCAGGAATATACTATTTCTGTCGATGGAATTCCGTTTACGAATCCATTCTTTATTGATCCGAATGTTTATGATGGAATCTTTATTGATATTTCGTTGGAAGGCTGTATTACAGATGGCTTATACCTTGAATTGCCAAACACAATTGAGGCAGGTATTGAGACGATCGGGTGTTATGATGCTTCTACAGAATTTGCGTTTGTCGATCTGTATGCTTCTGGTGGTTCAGGAAACTATCAGTTAATAATCAATGGAGGTATTCCACAGGCATTCGGCGATGGTAGTTTCTATTTAGGGGCAGGAACTTATACTTTTGAAATATTGGATGACAGATCGTGTAGTTCCGGAGTTTTCATTGCTGAAATAGGACCTGAAGCGTTCAATAATCCTGGTTTGGCGAGTGAATCAGTAAGTGTTGCCTGTGAGGATTCAGATATAATTCTGATAGGAAACGGTGCTATAGCCGGACAAAGTTATGAATGGTATAATGCCGATGGTGATCTGATCTTTACAGGTGATGTATTTATTCCTGAATTATTCGGTGAAGGTATTTATTCATTCTTTATAGCTATTGCCGATAATCAGGGCTGTCAGGGTGATCTGCTTGCATTCAATGTTATTGTAGATGAAACCTACTGTAACGATGGTATTGTAGATGATACCGGCACCGATGAAACTGGTACGGATGAAACCGGAACAGAAGAAGGAGGTACGGATGAAACGGGTACAGATGAAACGGGCACCGATGAAACGGGCACCGATGATGGGGCTACAGACGGAGGAACAGGTTCGTGTGCAACACCACCACAATGTAATGCTGGAAGTGTATGTATATTACCAATGACTCCAACCATGCTTTGTGCCGATGCTTGTAATATTCAAGGATTAAGTATTATTGAAACAGAATCGACCTATCATTGTTCTATCGAAGAATTACCAAATGGATGTGTGATGTACACACCACTTCCGGGAATGGAGGCTATTGGTTCTGATACGGTAATTATACTTTATTCAGATGGAGAAAATTGCCTCGAAGTCGTATTCAATTTAGAGATCAGTAATGATTGTGGAACGAACAATCCACCGATTGCAGTGGATGATTATGAAACGTCAGATGAAGCAGGTTTCTATATATATCCATTAACAAACGACAGCGATCCTGATAATGATCCGATTTCGATCTGTGCAGTTGAAACACCAGAAAATGGAGCGGTATTCATCGAAGGAGATGCTTTCTTCTATTTCCCTGATCCTGGATTCTATGGTACAGATACGTTTGAATATACTATTTGTGATGGAAATGGTGGTGAATCTACGGCAACTGTTACAGTATATATTCCTGAGCCGTGTGAAAACACTACTATGGAATATTGTATCGGACACATGGAAGCACAATTTATTTGCCCTGAATTCTGTGGTGATGGATATGAGGTGAGCAATGTATTATCCTTATATAGTTGCTCTATCTGGATGATGGATGACGGTTGTATTAGATATACAGGTTTACCGGGCTTTTACGGAATCGATCTTGTAGAGATAACAGGAATTAATGCACAGGGTGAAGAAAGCACAATAGAAGTATATATTACTGTTTCTGACAATTGTGGCGGAGCTAATGTTCCTCCTGTCGCGAATGCTGATATAGCAGATACTTATCCAAATATTCCTGTAACCATTAATGTATTAAGTAATGATACAGATGCCGATAATAATGAATTAACGATTTGTGGATTTACGCAGGCAAATAATGGTTCAGTGATTGAAACAGCGAATGGATTTGAGTTTACACCAGATACAGATTTTGTGGGAACTACTACATTCGAATATACGATCTGTGATGGATTCGGTGGAGAATCGACTACAACAGTAAGCGTAAATATCGATCCTTATGATTGTGTAAATCAGGATTTGAATTTATGTACACGACCAATGACACAAATATTGATCTGTCCTGAGTTCTGTCATTTCGATGAGAACTTCACGATCTATAATGTATATGAGATCTACGATGTGGAATCGTTATATGGTTGTTCTTATGATATTATCAGTCCAACCTGTATTACTTACCGACCACTACCTGGCTTTGAAGGTATCGATCAGATAACGATACTGGCGATAAATGAAGTAGGGGAGGTGAGTGCCATTGATGCTTATATTGAAGTTTATACAAATTGTGAAGATGACACAAGGTTAATGGATAACCGTATTGCTCAATTGGATTGTGCTTTAAATGCGCCGGACATCTTATTGAATTCGAGTGGGAATATTCAGTTCGATAGTAATGACTGTTTCGATGATGAGTTATATGATCTGGAAGTTTATAATATCAACGGTCAATTGATTTCTAATCAGAAAGGGACTTTCAATAATGAAGCGATTATGCAAGCTTTAGGAAATCAGTTGAATGGTAAAGTTGGATATTATATATACCGATTAACGGTTTCGGGAGATAATGCGCAAATGATTAGTGGAAATATTATTGTAGCACAATAAAAGTTTTGGAAGCAGACGATTATAGGTATATCTGACATTCTGATATACTTTACTCCATTTACTTACTCCAATCCCTGCCTTGTCTAAATATAGATGAGGTGGGGTTCTTTCTGTTTTTCATAATTGATAAATGATGGGTGATAAATGATTCATCAACCATCATTTATGAATCATCATTCAGTTTCTAATTCTACCCAATCTCCGTGTTCCCTTATCAGATCGATCAGGGCATCAACAGCTTGTTCTGTTGGAATGGCTCTTTTTACTACTTCTTGTCCTTTATAAAGTGTGATCTTTCCAACGCCACTACCTACATAACCATAATCAGCATCAGCCATTTCTCCGGGACCATTAACAATGCAGCCCATAATACCGATCTTCACACCTTTCAAATGATTGGTTCTTGCTCGGATCTTTGCGGTTGTTTCTTCTAAGTCGAATAAAGTACGTCCGCACGAAGGACATGAAATATATTCTGTTTTTGAAATTCGGGTTCTGCTTGCCTGTAAAATTCCAAAAGCTACATTATTATTCAGTTTTCTGTTTTCTGAATTACTCTGAATTAATAAGCCATCGCCATAACCATCAATAAATAAAGCCCCTGCATCGGTTGAAGGATATAGCATACGTTCTTCATCGCTGAGTGTGTTGTATTTAAGCGCGATAATTACCGGACATTCAATTCCCTGTTCTTCCAGATGAAATAATGCTCTGCGAATTTCAGGCATTTTATGTTTGTTGTCTGATTCGATAATTAAAGTGATGGTTTTACTTTCTTTTAAAATTGCTAAATCATTTTTAAGTAAGTCGTTTAAACCGATTTGTATAAAATTGAGTTTCTCAGAAGTTCTTTCTGAATTAGTAAATTCTTCCAAAGTAAACATTGGGAAGCTTGAATAGGTGGTTTCGTTATTTTTTAACCAATAATTGCCAGATACGATAATTTGTAAAGTGCCGGGTATTTCAAAGTCTAAAGTTTGATCATTCAGCCAAAGAAAATCGGCAGCTTGTTCTGCTATATTCCATTTATCGAGACTTTCAGAATAATGATAACCTACCGCTTGTAATTGTTGATGTTGTGTAACTCTTTCTTTACTGAAATCGGCAATAACTACCGGAACTTGTTCACCACCTATTTTATTAAGGGCATAACTTTTACGCTTGCTGTAAGCAAAAGGGTTTTTAGGAAAATGGTGAACAGATTTAATCGGTTTATGAGCTGAACGATTATCATAACGTTTTACAAGATCTTTACAAACCGGAATTTCAGCTTCGGGGGCTTCTGTTAAAGAAACACGTACAGTATCGCCTAAACCATCTTCGAGTAAAGCGCCAATTCCAACTGCCGATTTTATTCTGCCATCTTCTCCATCGCCGGCTTCGGTAACACCTAAATGAAGCGGGTAATTCATGTTTTCTTCAGCCATTTTATTGACCAATAAGCGATAAGCCTGCACCATTACCTGTGGATTACTGGCTTTCATAGAAAGGACAATATTGTGGTAACTTTCGTCTTCGCAAATACGCAGAAACTCTAATGCTGACTCAACCATTCCGAGCGGTGTATCGCCGTAGCGACTCATGATTCTATCGCTCAGGCTTCCATGATTGGTGCCTATACGCATGGCAGTGCCTTCTTCTTTACAAATATTTACTAAAGGCACAAATTTTTCCCGTATTCGGGCTAGTTCTTCGGCATATTGTGCATCGGTGTATTCTATAAGCTGAAATTTTTTCTTATCGGCATAATTCCCCGGGTTCACTCTTACTTTTTCGACAATTCGCGCGGCAATTTCTGCTGCGTTAGGGGTGAAATGTATATCAGCGATCAGGGGAATATTATAGCCTCTTCGTTTTAGCTCTTTTTTTATCTCTGCTAAATTTTCGGCTTCTTTTTTACTTGGGGCAGTAATGCGTACATACTCGCCACCAGCTTCATAAATACGAATGGTTTGTTCTACCGTGGCAATGGTATCCATTGTATCGGTTGTTGTCATGCTTTGTAATCGAATGGGGTTTTTTCCACCCATAGGAATACCACCGATATTGACTTCACGGGTTACTAAACGTTTGTAAGTTGCCAGATCATTACAAAACCAAAATGGATGAATTTTATCGCTTACCATTGCTGTATTTTTCTTATAACAAAGTTACTACAACTGATATTGCAATTTGGTTGAGAAAAAATTAAAATTATGTTTGGCTAAGCTCACTATTAAATTCAATAAACTTATAAAAACTAACCTAAGATGAATGTCATAAGGCTATTGCTTTTATTGGTTTTTCATTATTTATTCAATGGCGATAGAAACATTTATTTATCTGATTACGGGATTTAATTAATGACCAATCTACGGGAGTAAATAATACCTGACCTTGTATGTAGTTTAAGCATATAAACACCAGAAGGTATATTTGGTATTTTTATTTGTTGTTCATTCCCTTCATTACTGACAAATAATTGCTTTCCATCGATACTGAAAATGGCACTCGATACAATGGCGTCATTGGGGTTGTTCAGCTGAAAATGAATGATGCTGTTTGCCTGAGTGGGATTAGGAAAGACCTTTACACCTGCTAAATCAGCACTCATATTATAATTATTGGTAAAAATCGTATCGATTACATAAGCAACACTATCGCAGTTGGGTAGTTGACAGGTGTTTCCTATACTATCGGTTTTAATGAGCCATCCACGCTGAGGAAGAGGGAAATATTCAAAACCCGCAATAATATAACCACCATCGGGTGTTTTTCGCAGATCACGTACATATACTTCTTTGGTGGTGTCTGTTGGGATCTTAGTAACAAAACTCACATTTCCTTCGGGGTCTAAGCCGTACATCCTAATTTGAGAACGCAAGCCCAAGTCGGTGTAAATCTTATATTCATTTAAGCTTACTAAGCTTCCATCTTCATAAATGATTGGTTTAATACCAGCGTTTTTTATATAGTCACTCATATTGTATGTATGTTCCCAAATTATATTTAAGTCGCTATCAATTCGAGAAACATTTACGATTTGTTCTTCATGACTACAAGAAGTGAAATGAAAAAGATCATTTTGATTTTCAATTTCTCTAATATGACAGGTACAACCAACATTCTCATAATAAATTATTTCATCAATTAATTCATGAGTTATTAAAGATACTTTTTTAATATATGAATAAAATTCACCTTGAACTTCTCGCCCTCCACCTAATATTAGTAAATCATTATATATAACTCCCCCCGAATGGCTTGCCAAAGCATTATAAGGAGCGTCTTCTTCCAACCTTTCCCAAATTAAGCTTCCATCTTGTTGATTCAATAAAGCGCTATAGCCTTTGATTGTGCTACTATTAATTTGTCTTTCACCGATAATCACAATTTTATCTTCGTTATATAGCATTACTTTTTTTGCCTTATCCGAAAAGTTATCCCCTAAATTGGTTTCCCATAATACTTCGCCATTAATGTTGAATTTAATAATCCTGATATTCGTGTCGTTTCCATTATTAGATTGATAAGCCAGAATCCATTCTTCTTCATTTACTTTCACCAGACATTTACCATAATTGATCTGATAAAAGCCGTTATCCCAATTATCCAGGCTAAAGTCGCCGGTTAGTTCACCTTTGAAGTTATAGGTTTTTAGGGCTAAATAAATTGTCCCATCATCTGTAGCTGATGAACCTACAGCAATATATCCATCTTCATAAAGATCGCATCCAACAAATACCCCCTCATTAGCATCATCATTTAAAATTTTAAAATAATTGATCGTTGTTGTATCTGTTTGTTGGGCAGTTATGTGTCCGAAGACACCAGAGATTATAAATAATAGGAAGTATTTCATAAATAGATATTTATCTGATTATGGGATTTAATTAATGACCAATCTACGGGAATAAATAATACCTGACCTTGTATGTAGTTTAAGCATATAAACACCAGAAGGTATATTTGGTATTTTTATTTGTTGTTCATTCCCTTCATTACTGACAAATAATTGCTTTCCATCGATACTGAAAATGGCACTCGATACAATGGCGTCATTGGGGTTGTTCAGCTGAAAATGAATGATGCTGTTTGCCTGAGTGGGATTAGGAAAGACCTTTACACCTGCTAAATCAGCACTCATATTATAATTATTGGTAAAAATCGTATCGATTACATAAGCAACACTATCGCAGTTGGGTAGTTGACAGGTGTTTCCTATACTATCGGTTTTAATGAGCCATCCACGCTGAGGAAGAGGGAAATATTCAAAACCCGCAATAATATAACCACCATCGGGTGTTTTTCGCAGATCACGTACATATACTTCTTTGGTGGTGTCTGTTGGGATCTTAGTAACAAAACTCACATTTCCTTCGGGGTCTAAGCCGTACATCCTAATTTGAGAACGCAAGCCCAAGTCGGTGTAAATCTTATATTCATTTAAGCTTACTAAGCTTCCATCTTCATAAATGATTGGTTTAATACCAGCGTTTTTTATATAGTCACTCATATTGTATGTATGTTCCCAAATTATATTTAAGTCGCTATCAATTCGAGAAACATTTACGATTTGTTCTTCATGACTACAAGAAGTGAAATGAAAAAGATCATTTTGATTTTCAATTTCTCTAATATGACAGGTACAACCAACATTCTCATAATAAATTATTTCATCAATTAATTCATGAGTTATTAAAGATACTTTTTTAATATATGAATAAAATTCACCTTGAACTTCTCGCCCTCCACCTAATATTAGTAAATCATTATATATAACTCCCCCCGAATGGCTTGCCAAAGCATTATAAGGAGCGTCTTCTTCCAACCTTTCCCAAATTAAGCTTCCATCTTGTTGATTCAATAAAGCGCTATAGCCTTTGATTGTGCTACTATTAATTTGTCTTTCACCGATAATCACAATTTTATCTTCGTTATATAGCATTACTTTTTTTGCCTTATCCGAAAAGTTATCCCCTAAATTGGTTTCCCATAATACTTCGCCATTAATGTTGAATTTAATAATCCTGATATTCGTGTCGTTTCCATTATTAGATTGATAAGCCAGAATCCATTCTTCTTCATTTACTTTCACCAGACATTTACCATAATTGATCTGATAAAAGCCGTTATCCCAATTATCCAGGCTAAAGTCGCCGGTTAGTTCACCTTTGAAGTTATAGGTTTTTAGGGCTAAATAAATTGTCCCATCATCTGTAGCTGATGAACCTACAGCAATATATCCATCTTCATAAAGATCGCATCCAACAAATACCCCCTCATTAGCATCATCATTTAAAATTTTAAAATAATTGATCGTTGTTGTATCTGTTTGTTGGGCAGTTATGTGTCCGAAGACACCAGAGATTATAAATAATAGGAAGTATTTCATAAATAGATATTTATCTGATTATGGGATTTAATTAATGACCAATCTACGGGAATAAATAATACCTGACCTTGTATGTAGTTTAAGCATATAAACACCAGAAGGTATATTTGGTATTTTTATTTGTTGTTCATTCCCTTCATTACTGACAAATAATTGCTTTCCATCGATACTGAAAATGGCACTCGATACAATGGCGTCATTGGGGTTGTTCAGCTGAAAATGAATGATGCTGTTTGCCTGAGTGGGATTAGGAAAGACCTTTACACCTGCTAAATCAGCACTCATATTATAATTATTGGTAAAAATCGTATCGATTACATAAGCAACACTATCGCAGTTGGGTAGTTGACAGGTGTTTCCTATACTATCGGTTTTAATGAGCCATCCACGCTGAGGAAGAGGGAAATATTCAAAACCCGCAATAATATAACCACCATCGGGTGTTTTTCGCAGATCACGTACATATACTTCTTTGGTGGTGTCTGTTGGGATCTTAGTAACAAAACTCACATTTCCTTCGGGGTCTAAGCCGTACATCCTAATTTGAGAACGCAAGCCCAAGTCGGTGTAAATCTTATATTCATTTAAGCTTACTAAGCTTCCATCTTCATAAATGATTGGTTTAATACCAGCGTTTTTTATATAGTCACTCATATTGTATGTATGTTCCCAAATTATATTTAAGTCGCTATCAATTCGAGAAACATTTACGATTTGTTCTTCATGACTACAAGAAGTGAAATGAAAAAGATCATTTTGATTTTCAATTTCTCTAATATGACAGGTACAACCAACATTCTCATAATAAATTATTTCATCAATTAATTCATGAGTTATTAAAGATACTTTTTTAATATATGAATAAAATTCACCTTGAACTTCTCGCCCTCCACCTAATATTAGTAAATCATTATATATAACTCCCCCCGAATGGCTTGCCAAAGCATTATAAGGAGCGTCTTCTTCCAACCTTTCCCAAATTAAGCTTCCATCTTGTTGATTCAATAAAGCGCTATAGCCTTTGATTGTGCTACTATTAATTTGTCTTTCACCGATAATCACAATTTTATCTTCGTTATATAGCATTACTTTTTTTGCCTTATCCGAAAAGTTATCCCCTAAATTGGTTTCCCATAATACTTCGCCATTAATGTTGAATTTAATAATCCTGATATTCGTGTCGTTTCCATTATTAGATTGATAAGCCAGAATCCATTCTTCTTCATTTACTTTCACCAGACATTTACCATAATTGATCTGATAAAAGCCGTTATCCCAATTATCCAGGCTAAAGTCGCCGGTTAGTTCACCTTTGAAGTTATAGGTTTTTAGGGCTAAATAAATTGTCCCATCATCTGTAGCTGATGAACCTACAGCAATATATCCATCTTCATAAAGATCGCATCCAACAAATACCCCCTCATTAGCATCATCATTTAAAATTTTAAAATAATTGATCGTTGTTGTATCTGTTTGTTGGGCAGTTATGTGTCCGAAGACACCAGAGATTATAAATAATAGGAAGTATTTCATAAATAGATATTTATCTGATTATGGGATTTAATTAATGACCAATCTACGGGAATAAATAATACCTGACCTTGTATGTAGTTTAAGCATATAAACACCAGAAGGTATATTTGGTATTTTTATTTGTTGTTCATTCCCTTCATTACTGACAAATAATTGCTTTCCATCGATACTGAAAATGGCACTCGATACAATGGCGTCATTGGGGTTGTTCAGCTGAAAATGAATGATGCTGTTTGCCTGAGTGGGATTAGGAAAGACCTTTACACCTGCTAAATCAGCACTCATATTATAATTATTGGTAAAAATCGTATCGATTACATAAGCAACACTATCGCAGTTGGGTAGTTGACAGGTGTTTCCTATACTATCGGTTTTAATGAGCCATCCACGCTGAGGAAGAGGGAAATATTCAAAACCCGCAATAATATAACCACCATCGGGTGTTTTTCGCAGATCACGTACATATACTTCTTTGGTGGTGTCTGTTGGGATCTTAGTAACAAAACTCACATTTCCTTCGGGGTCTAAGCCGTACATCCTAATTTGAGAACGCAAGCCCAAGTCGGTGTAAATCTTATATTCATTTAAGCTTACTAAGCTTCCATCTTCATAAATGATTGGTTTAATACCAGCGTTTTTTATATAGTCACTCATATTGTATGTATGTTCCCAAATTATATTTAAGTCGCTATCAATTCGAGAAACATTTACGATTTGTTCTTCATGACTACAAGAAGTGAAATGAAAAAGATCATTTTGATTTTCAATTTCTCTAATATGACAGGTACAACCAACATTCTCATAATAAATTATTTCATCAATTAATTCATGAGTTATTAAAGATACTTTTTTAATATATGAATAAAATTCACCTTGAACTTCTCGCCCTCCACCTAATATTAGTAAATCATTATATATAACTCCCCCCGAATGGCTTGCCAAAGCATTATAAGGAGCGTCTTCTTCCAACCTTTCCCAAATTAAGCTTCCATCTTGTTGATTCAATAAAGCGCTATAGCCTTTGATTGTGCTACTATTAATTTGTCTTTCACCGATAATCACAATTTTATCTTCGTTATATAGCATTACTTTTTTTGCCTTATCCGAAAAGTTATCCCCTAAATTGGTTTCCCATAATACTTCGCCATTAATGTTGAATTTAATAATCCTGATATTCGTGTCGTTTCCATTATTAGATTGATAAGCCAGAATCCATTCTTCTTCATTTACTTTCACCAGACATTTACCATAATTGATCTGATAAAAGCCGTTATCCCAATTATCCAGGCTAAAGTCGCCGGTTAGTTCACCTTTGAAGTTATAGGTTTTTAGGGCTAAATAAATTGTCCCATCATCTGTAGCTGATGAACCTACAGCAATATATCCATCTTCATAAAGATCGCATCCAACAAATACCCCCTCATTAGCATCATCATTTAAAATTTTAAAATAATTGATCGTTGTTGTATCTGTTTGTTGGGCAGTTATGTGTCCGAAGACACATAACTGCATTAGTAAAAGAAAGACTCCTTTTCTTAAATATTTATTTTTCATCGTATAATACTTAACTTTTCTGAATAGCTTTGCCCATCTGAAGTCAGAATATTGATAATGTAAATTCCGGTTTGCAATTGCTTAAGGTCGATCCTTTCAGTTTCAACTAAGTGCTTTTGAAGATGAACCTTCCCATTCAGATCGCAAATTTCAATAGTTTCTATATCGGTATCAGCTCTATTAGATAGCTGAATGTATAATTCAGAGCCACTATTAGGATTAGGATAGATGAATACGCTATTATCTATTGAATTGTTGTATTCGTTTATATTATTTATACTTATATCTATAATCTTATCTTCTGTTGTGCCTTTAAGGTATGCTAAAGATGAAGATGCAAGATTTTTCTCAAAAGATAAAGCTTTAGCACTTGCTTTAATTTTGGTTGCTTCCAAAGATTTTTCTGCTTTACCGGCGTCATCTGTTAAATTATTAATGATATCCTGATATTGCAACTTCGCTAAAGCATAAACCCCTTCATTAGTTATTAAATCAATATTATCCTGAGCCTTATCTAATTCTCCTTCTTTAATATGTATGGCTGTTAAGATGGTATTACTAAAATTATCGTTGATACAATTAAGTTCCTCTTTAATACTTTCTTTATCGTTGTTTTTGAGGTTTTTTATGATATTTCCATAAACAACACGACAATATATATCAGGTGTCCCATGATTATCATCTGTGTCTTCAGCATTTCCCCAATTGTTCTCACAAGTCAGATTACCTTCACAGAATATGAATTTGTCAACCGTAACATTACTATTCAAAATAGGCTCTGAATTTTCATGCCAATTCAGGGCCAGGTTTATAGGCTGCCCAGTTATATTATCAATATGAAAACCGCTATCAGCATCGTGCCATTGATTTGAAAAGGGGGGTAATGTTATTATATTGAATTCATCAAAATCACACCCCTGAGGATTTAGATTGAATTCTCCGTCGCTATTATTGGCTAGTTGCCAGTCAGCCTTGGGTGTTTCATAGCTCGATATCCATCCATAATGATTACAATCTATATCCATAAAACTGTTATTGCCTTGTAAGAGGGTAGCTGCTTCAAAGGCACCGGAAAAATAATTTTCCTGTAGTTTATTAAAATCGGCAGGGTCGGTGGTGAGAGATTCGGTATCTTTAATGATTACACCATAAGTATAACTACTATTCTGTTCGGTTTTAACCTTATTGTTGGCAATATTCAAACCAAAAGCCTGATCTGCATATATACCCCATGCTGCATTACTATTGCCAATACCTGCAGGGATATCATTGAAGGTGTTATCTGTAATTTCCAGTGCCATGGTGCCGGTTGCGGTTATTCCCTTTTTAACGTTGTAGAAGTGGTTTCCATTGATAAAGTGCCCAGAGGCATAAATATCATGGATCTCTATTCCATAGTTCAGATTATGAAAGGTATTTGGCTCGCAACAATTAATTCCTGAATCACAAAATACCCCTCCACTGATCGATTGTATTCCTTTAACTGTTTTATTACTAAGACTAGTTGAACTAATGAGATCCTTTACAAAACTACATTGTTCTATCGGAATATTATCTGCTCCTTCCAGAAATATTTGTATATAATTTCGTTGAACAGGTATATCATGCCATACATTGCTGTTTTTGAAATCGCAATTCTTGATATATGATCTATGTTGTACATTTTTTATGTGTTTACAAATTTCAATCGCTGTTAAATTATCGGTGAATCGTGTATTATTGAGTTGTATTATACCTCCTCCCATTTTTTTGACGAAATTTCCATCACTATCTAACGTATATTGACTCAATACTTTTACGCCGGTATGCGCATTTAGAATATGTGCATTATCTGAATGTAAATAACCATGTAAAGGATGGTTGCCCAGATCAATTTCTGTTTGTGTAGGATGATTGGTATTCGTATTACCTTTTACTGTTATTCCTTCCCATTTTTCATAACAGTAGCCATCTAAAACAGTATTTTTTCCAAGATGCAAGGCGCCTCCTTCATGAACGATTATTCCAGAACCTTCGGAAAAAAGTAGTTCTATATCTTCAATATATAGTGTTCCCATGATATGAATAATACCATTTACTCTTACAAAAAAATTATTGAAAGTTAAAGGGTTTATATGAACAGATGTTCCTGAATTTATGACAAGATAATTATCATTGTTTTCATCACTTATCTCAAAATCGTCTTCTGTATCTAAAGATAAATTACAATTACTAACATGTACAACATTACTCAGGAATTCACAACCGTTACCATCATCAATTATAGAATAATAAGAACCTATAGCTAGATCTGTTATCGTTGTCTGATCATTATATTTATCTAATAACTCGAAGTTGGCTACTTGTTGTCCATCATCGAAAAAAGCTCCTTCTTCAAAATACCATGTAATTGAATAGTCTTCTGAATCCACATCACTCAAAAAAGAAATATCCAGGTTTTGATATTCAATCTGGAAATTGGGATTGCCATTATCTTCTATTACAATATTTTCACATAAGGTAAGTGGACATCTACCGAGAAAGGTGCCTATATCACAACTCTGGCCATGCGTTATTGTAACACAAACAGTGTATTCTCCTGAAGGTAAGTTGTTGGAAATTATAGAGTTATAGTTTCCAAGTAGTGAGTAATCGTAATTACTGTTATTATTGATGTCAGTGATTTCCCATTCCATATCAAAAGGAGTATTGGGGCGAATCGCTAAATTGGCTGTGATGCCATTACAATAAGGATCAATATCCAAAGTAAAAGAATCAGGTGAAGGACCAGATAAGTTATCGGGTATGAAATCTATTTCTGGAGCATATTCTTGTAAGAATTCTTTAAAGACCTCGTATTTATCTGTCGTTCCCTGATAAGTAGTATCTTTTAATACTTTCACATTGAAAGTATTAGAGTAAATATATTCGTCTGGATTACTTATAAAACAATTATCAATTGGCAGAATATTATATTGGTCTTCAAAATTCGGATTTTCTATAGCATGTTCAAAATATTCACTGTCATAGTTACATAAGTCCCACCACAATAAGTGATACTGATTATCATTGGGGTCAAGACAACAATCTAAAGAGCTGGTCAAAAGACAAATATCGTTATTACAGTTCTCGTCTTCGACCAGTGTGATATACCCTGGAGGAGCATTTCCACTCAAGTCTCTGTTTTTACTTACTCCTATAAGTGTTTCACCATTTGCTCTGAATGGAACCCTAGGTGTAAGGGTATTACCGGAACCATCATTCTGAATGATAAAAATATTATCTATTCCTACATTCCCAAAATAGGCTGTTTTATCGCCACTTACTGTAAAAAACCAATCTTCATAATAATTTCCAATATCACAATGATTTGCATAGATTACTAAGCTATCGAGTGACACATCAAAAGTGAATTCTATATCTTTACAATCATTTTCATTAACTGGATAGCCATTATTCTCTATTCTGAAAAAAGAGGCTATTGATTTATAAAAACTTGGATATTCTCCCGGAATAAAACCACAATTTTTAACCATTACATTACAAGAATTATCCTTTAATTCCAATGTGTCATAAATAGTTTGTTTGAAGTCATTATAGGAAATAGCAACCTGTGAACCACCATCGAAAATACAATTTTCTATTATGTGATCTGTTTTCCCCCTGAATGCATTTGATGGGTTGCCTTTTAAGTGTTCATAATCTGTATCATTATAAAATTGAAAGCTCATATGCATCACTTCATTATCTTTAAAATAGCAATTACTGACTTTTAATTCTCTAAATATTCCTGAGCGATAAGGTTCAATATTAATGCCTATCCCATGCCAGTTCTTTGTTCCCCAGATTTGACAATTATTTATTGTTAGCGTATCGAATGATAAAGGGGTTATATTATTTCTACCTGCATTGTATGACATGATATTATCTAATAAAATATTATTACAGGATGTATGCTCGTATGAAAAATTTGCATCTCCATCGATAATTACATTATCTGCTTTGCCATTTCTGAGAATCAGGTTTTTAATTGAAATATTATCAGATTTTTTGATTAGAAGTAGATCATTTCCTTCACAAGTATTGTTTACACCATGATTGCCATGTTCACTTTTCATATCAATGATTGGCCTATCATCCAGGTTGCTTTCGAGCTCTCCTTCAAATTGATAGGTACTTTTACTGGTTAAAGTAATATTGTTACATTCAAATATCCGAATCAGATCTTTTGAACAAATATCCAGTTCCTGAAAAAAGGCCAATAATAATGGAGAATCGGATGTTAGGTTATTGGTTCCTAATTCTTGAAATATATAGGTGAGAATCAGATCTTCAGCGGCATAACCACAAGTACCAAAATCGTGATAATTGCTCAAAGCGTTGTGATAATCTCCTAAATTGTTCAATGTTGTGGAATTCTCAATGCGCGACATCATATCATTAAACACAATATTGCTTATTATTGATTCTGTATTACTTCCTACCAATTGTTCTACATATCGGAAGTTATATTTTCCATTATAGGCTTCAGGAGTAAAATCAAACATTCCGCATAAAGGCATATCGAATGTGTCTGGTTTACAAAGTGTTTTGTTTTTTTCCTGATGCAAATAGTTAAAAAAGTTTCCGGTTAAATAATTATAACATTCCATATAGGAGCCATGATGACTATCGATACAAGGCTTACTAATTGTATCACAAACGGCACAGTCCAATTCGTAAAAAGCAGCACCCGATGAAGGTCCATTCACACCTCTGTTAGTGAATATCCCATTATCGTTATTCAAATAGGTTTCAGTCGAATTAAACAAATCAAAATCTGCTTCTAAAGTAACGCCAAGGTCTATTTCGATAGTGAAGTCAGATAAGCCTTCAAATTTGATTTCATCAATCTGATAAGTACATTCACTGCCATTACGCTGAAAATCTTCAATATTGAACGTTCCATCATAGCAATCGATAACTAAAGTTTGATTACTACCATCCAATATATTTTCGGCGATATATTCGACAATGTCAGAAAACTCTTCAGCTTGTATTACATTATCATCATAGAAATTTAGATTGGTAGCAATAGCTTCTATCTGATCTGATAGATGGATTATTTGAGCATTTGTGTTGAGTTGTATCAAACACATCAAAAAAAGAAAGAAAAAATTAGTTTTCATAATTAAAAAATTAGGTGAATGAAAAACCAACTTTTATGGTACTAAAGCACGAATGTTCAATGCTATGCACTTGGTGAATGGTGGTGCTATAACATTTTTAAAATGGTGGTGCATTTGCACATAACAGTTAGTGGTAAGGCAAAAGTATATAGCGTTTGTCCGAAAAAACCGGACGGAAGAAATTATTTTTCATTTCATTTCACTTTTATTACTTACTATTAACTTTGAAGCCTTGAAACTATTGAAACGCATATTATTCTCGTTTGCTTTGCTAAGTGCTACCCTTTTACAGGCACAGAACGACAATATTGAGCGAATCCTCAGGCAAATAGAACAGTACAATCAGGATTTAAAGGCTTTTGGTCGATTGAAACAAGCACGTTATTATGATTCAATGAAAGACCGAAGCCTTACAGGTTTACATATAGAATCTAATTACCTTTTCCTGGGACGCCCTGAGAATTATCGTGATTTTCCGGGTAATAATTTCGACTTGTTCAATATTAAGATCGGTCAGGAATTTCGATTACCTCGTTACTACAGATCTATTGATGAACGTGGTAAGCAATTGCGTAACTTAATGGATGCAGAAGAAGCTGAACTACGACAAAAAGTATTGCTCGAAGCTAAAACCTATTGTTATGAAGTCATTCATATCAATAAGCAGTTACGTATGAATAAAATTTTTCTTGAAGAAGCTGAAAAATTACAGACCGCCTATGATACACTTTATGCAATTGGTTCTGTAAGTCTGTTGGAACAACAAAGAGCTTATCTTTTTGTACTGGATATAGAAAATGAAATCAATCAACTCAATATAGATAAATCAGAGAAGCTTCACGATTTAGCCATCCTGAATGGCAATCAACATATTTACTTAGATGATGATTTATATGAACCGAATGCCTTTCTGCTTCCACTCGACCTCATTCAGAAACAGGCATTAGATAAAGATGTAAGTTTTCTGAAACACGAACAGAAGGTTTTGCTTGGAGAAGCTGAAGCTAATTACATTCAGAAACAAAACCTACCTGTTTTAGATTTAGGTTATTCTATGCAATACGAAGATCAGTTTGGAATTCATGGAATTTTTGCTGGTTTTAATCTGCCACTCTGGTCGAACAAAAGACAAATGAAAGCTGCTAAGTTAGAAGTGCATTACCGTCAGTATTTAATGAGTTCTCAGAAAAAACTTTTACAAAGAGAAGTTTTCGACCTGTACAATAAAATTTCTAATATCGAACGGTATTTAGGCAAGTATGAAAAATCATTGGATACCCTTAAAGATTATGAAAAAACATTGGGTATTGCGGTAGAGCTAGGAGAAATGACCATACAGGAATATATTCAGAACATACTGGATTATAAGGATATGCACTTCAAGTATTTAGACATGGAATTTGAATATCATCACTTGAAAGCAACATTAATGCGTTGGTATTTGTGAGGTTCATTATTGATCAATGATCAATGATAGGTGATGAGTGATGAGAGTACTAGCTGAAAAGTCTTTCAAGTTTTGCCATGAAGCGTCAAAACTAACCACTAAACATAAGTTATGAAACTTAATGTATGGACTTATCGATGTCTATTTCTCGTTATAGGCATTTTGAAAACGTTAGAAAACCAACATGGTTCAACGTTTTTTTGTTCAAATTTGTTTCGTGTATCAGCAGTTTCTGAAAATAAATTTTGTATAATATGTCAAGTATTGACATATTTTTTTTGAAAAAAGCAAATTCTTTACTATTTTCAGAATCAAGTATTGTTAACTGTTTCAAAATATTCAACTACTCCGACAAAATATTTTTCTATCTACTCCTGAATCAGACGGTTAACTCCAATTAAATGGATTTGCACTTATGCGCAGTTCTGATTTTTTCAATTTTAAAATGTAAATGCTTATGAGATCGAGGTTTTTACGTTTTATCTCTCCCTGTATTTTGAGTCTTGTTTTTGCTGTTAGTGCTTATGGGCAGTGTACCGATATTTCAATATCAGGAGCTACATACGTTGCACAATCTGGTGATCCCGCTTGTGATGGTGTTACCTATAATTTTACTGCTGCTGGTGGTGGTAATTTTGATTCTGGAGACTTACTAATTATAAATACCATAGCGGGCAATACCTATACAATCACAACATGTGGTTTAACAAGTGGCTTCTTTGGATGGGATTCGCAAATTACCATTTTGGAATTAAACAGCGGAACTGTAGTTAACGACATTGCTTTCAATGATGACGATTGTGGTTTGGAATCGACCGTAACCTTTACTGCTCCCCAAACCACAACAGCAGGCTCTGGTGCTACAGAATATGCCGTTTTTATAACAGAATATAATTGTCAGTCAGGTGGAGGTAGCACTTTTTCTGTAAATATTACCTGTACAGCACCTGATCCCCCTTTAGCGGTGTTTACAGATTGTTCTGGTACAATTGATTATCCGGCAGGAAATGGCAATTATCAGAATGATCAGGATGTAACCTGGGAAATTTGTCCTACTGATCCATTCGATTGTCTTGAACTCGATTTTATTAGCTTTTCTACAGAGTTAGGTTATGATTTTGTAAATATTTTTGAAGGACAAGGAACAGGTGGTCCAAGTCTTGGTACTTATACCGGAGCCGGACCAAGCTTTATAGTCGGTGCTACATCTGCTTGTGTTACCATTCAATTTATTTCAGATTTTAGTACTCGAGATAGCGGTTTTATAGTAAACTATAATTGTACAAGTAATGGTACTTGTCCAGAACCTCCATTGCCTATTGATGTAAATGATAATTTTGATGATGAAGATGACCTCGTGGAATTATTTATAGGTACTTGTATTCAATATCAAAATCCGAATTTTTCGGGAAATGCTGCTCAGATAGGTTATTTTTCAAGTGGGGGGACTTTTGGAATGACAGAAGGAATTATTATGTCAACCGGAGATGTAGATAATGCTGAGGGACCCAATGATCTTACTGAAGCGGCTACCTTATTTGGAGTCGATAGTGTTGATTCGGATATGGAATCTATTTCTGGAGGTGATGTTGAAGATTGCGTAGAGTTTTCATTTGAATTTCAGCCAGTAAGTACTTCAATGTCTTTCGATTTTTTATTTGCTTCTGAAGAATTTCCTGAGTATGTAAATGCAACTTTCAATGATGTCTTTGGTTTCTTCTTAAGTGGTCCCGGAATTACCGGACCTTATTCAAACGCTTCAGAAAATATAGCAACTTTTCCGAATGGAACAGAAATTACCATCGATAACGTTTTCGGTACAGCACAATACGTCGATAATAGTGGAGGGTCTTTTGTGCAGTATGATGGTTATACAACCGTAATTACAGCTAGCTATGATAATCTTCAACCTTGCAATGGTTTTTATACATTACGTTTGAAATTATGCGATGTGGGAGATGATGATGTCGATTCAGCAGTATTACTTCAGGCTAATAGTTTCGACGCCGGAACAGCAGCCAATCTTACTTCGGTTGTACCTTATAATAGTGGTGGTTTAAACGATGCTTATGAAGGTTGTGATCAGGGATGGTTTATTATTGAGCCTGATCCTTCCTCAGATTTTTCACAGCCGATAGTTGTCGATTTTTCAATAGATACTTCCGATCCAACAAATATCGATTATGCAGATTATTTCTCTGATTATACTATAACACCAGCACAAGGTTCTATAACAGGCACTTATCCCAATTTTACCTTAACCATTCCTGCTGGCGAAACAGCAGATACTTTATTGATCGATGGTATTGAAGATTTTTTAGCTGAAACTCAGGAAGAACTAAGTATTCAGATAAACTCCTTTCAGTGCGATTGTACTTTGCCACCACCGGCATCTATCGATATTCAGGATGTTGACTGGTCGGAAATTATTCAGCTTGCACCGGCTATTGATGTTTGCCCCGATATACAAATACCTATACTTGGTGTGCTGGATCTGAATGGTACGAACCCTTATGGTAATTATACCTACGAAGTAGATAATGGAACCAGTGTGATTTATTCAGGAACGGGCTTTTTCGTACTCGAATTTATAAATCCTCCACCGGGAGGGCATCCACTTGGGACAACAACTTATACGGTAACTTTTACCGATGAGTGTGGAAGAGAAATAGTTTCAACCTACGATGTAACGATCATTCCGGATGCCCCCGATGCCACAATTACCGATCCCGGGCCTATATGTGAAAGTGATGGATTAGTTAATTTTTCTAGTTTTGTCGGTTCTGCCGGAGGATCATGGTCAATGAGCCCTGCTTGTGCTTCTTGTATCGATGCTACAACAGGCGTTTTCGATCCAAGCGAAGCAGTCAATCAGGGAATTGCCAATCCGATAACTATAAGTTATGATATTCCTAATAATGGTTGTGGTGCTTCTAGTGATACACAAGATATTAATGTTGTCTCAGCAGGTGATCCAACAATTACCGCCGATGGTCCTTTTTGTTTAGATAGTCCCGGAACATTGGTTTCACTTTCAGCAGCTACTTCTGGGGGAATATGGTCTGCATCATGTGGCGCTTGTTTAAATAATAATGGTGAACTCGATTTGTCTTATCAGGGAAGTCATACAATAACTTACGATTTGGGTACTTGTGGTGGTTCAGATACTGAAACATTTGTTGTGAATGACTGCTGTCCCGGACCGGTGATGTTTATTATGGATTAGAATATTGTTTAGAGGTCTGATACAAAAGACAATTGTTATTAGCTTGTGGCGCGTGTCAAAAGATAGGTAAGAAAGCATATTAGTACGTAATAAAAGCTTAAAAGTTGAATCATATTAAGTTTTTAACACTCTTTTTAGTAGTTTTTTTGGCATAAACTTTTATAAAGTATTAAAAATTATTAACTTAATGCCACTTTTAAAATATTGAACTAAAAACAGAATACACACTGAATTAAAAGTTTGACATAAAACACATATAATTTCTCAAGACATTTTTCTTCCTTTTATGCCTTGCATTTTACCTAACTTAAAATAATAAAATGGAAAAAAGTCTTACTCCAAACTTTACAAACATCTCATTCTCTTTTGGGCGTTTGTCTTTCTCCTTGAAAGCTGTTATTGCAGTACTGGTATTAATTATTGGTGTTGGTCAGGATACGAATGCTCAACAAAAGGAGAGTTCTGAAAGTCAAGATCAACTTATTAAAAAAAGTGACACTCATAATCGAATCAAAGCACATCGTTCTGGTATGGTTATGTCTAACGAGAAACGTTTAACACAGGAGAATAATACCAAAATTCAGAAACCACCTAATCCCCTCAGAAGACAACAGAATGTACGAAATTCCCGAACGGTAGAAGAAAGGAAAAATGCCATTATTCAGAAGTTGAATTATCTGAAAGATAAAAATTGTTGTTTCGAAGATATTAAAACCTTGGAAAAGAAACTCTGTGAGCTAGAAACAGAATAGACACCAAATTATTGAATTTACCACTTCTTAAATGCTTACAATGAATATTAGATCATTACTCAAAAATAAATTTTTGCTGTTCAATCTGCTATTATTAAGTCCAACTTTTGGACTAGCACAATGTGTATGTACAAACTGTCCGCTTGATCTGCCCGATGAAGAAGGAGCATCTTACGATGCTGTTCTTGATATTTCAGGTGCAGCAAGTAATGACCTTTCTGCAGGAGGGCAGTGTTTACAGGAAGTTTGTGTTCAGATCGCACATGATTGGGTAGGAGACCTTGAGTTAATTTTAACTTCTCCGGGGGGGCAATCTATAGTATTATTTGCTGATGGAAACCCCAACTTAGGATTTCCGTTTGGAAATCAATCAGATAATATGGATGTTTGTTTTTCTGATGTTGCCACTAATGTATTTGGAGACTCTGCTACAACTGGTCCACCCTGTACTAACGACCAATACGAAGATCCTTGTAATGGAGGTGATCCTTGCTATACTGGCACATGGGGTACATGGGATGAAGGTTGTTTAGGCGGAAACGGTTTGTCAACATTCAATACCGGACCAGTAGATGGAGCGTGGGTATTAACAATTAATGATAATGCAGGGGAAAATTCAGGTACTTTAACCGATTTTTCTCTGGATTTTTGTGATGATACTGATATTGATTGCCAATCCACAAACCCTTCATGTCCTGCCGAAGCTGGAACAAATACAACAACCCCCGACCCACAGATTTTATGTGCTGGTACTGATGCAACTGTCTCAGCAACAGGATATGTTCCAACCGATGCGGGGTCAGACCCATGTTTAGGATGGGGCTTTTGGGTAGCTGATGATCCTCTTGGTGTATTTGCCGGATTGACTAATATTGGTGATGCTCCGACAGGAGGTTATCCAGGCGACGATCCGAATTTTGTTGGGGTTTGGTCTAGTGTTGATTACCCGTTGGCAAATGGTGAAAATGCAACGCTTCCTAATGAAGAAAATGGGGTAACTTATTACATAGCTCCAATAACAATGTCGGAATGTGCTACCTCTACGATTAATACAGGTTGTTTCGATTTTGGGACTTTCACCACTGTTTATTTCAATCCGGTTATAGACTACACCTTTGCCATAGACTGTGATAATGTAGCAAGTTCAACAACGCAGGTAGATATTACTATATCCGGTGGATTACCTTCTACAGATGTCTTGGAAACTTTTACAATTATTAATAACGGCGATGGTACTTTAAGTACAACAACGGCTTTCGATGGCGATGTTGTAAATGTTAGCAATATACCCGATGGTGGTTCTGTTTCATTAACTGTAACAGATGGTGCCGGATGTCCGATAACAATCGATATTGGACCTATTGATTCAGCTGATCACTGTGTTGATTGTGGTGCAGATGCTGGCACAGTTATAATTACTCAGACAGGGGATGGACTAACAGCATCAAATAATGGTACTGATGTAACTGGCCCCTTTATTTTATGTTATGGAGATCAACTTTCTTTAGATGGACAAGAAGATGGTGTTCCTCCAACGGAAGTACCTTGCTGTTTTACTGGTCCTCCTTCATGTACACATCCAACAGGTTGGGCATTTGTAACACATGTTGATTTTCCTGTTGCAGGAGATCCTTTTGATGCAAGTACTTCAACAGGTTGGTTAGAAACGGATGCAGGTATTTATAATGGTAATTTTACGGATGTTAATGATGGAAGCCTAATGGACTTTTATAATGCAAATTCAGATCTACCATTAACTGATAATACCTTGATCTTTTTACTCTCAACTATGGAGGCAGTTATTGATCCGGGTGATTGTGGTTGTCCTACAGATGTAGGAAGTTGTGCGTCTTATGATCTGTACAGTACCGATGATCCATGTTTTGATATTGGTATCCCGATTCAGGTTACTTATCTAAACCCTATTGAAGTAGTGAGCGTGTTAACTTGTGAGGGCATAGAGCTTTCCATAACTGGTGGTTATCCCGAATTTTTTGGAGGAGGATATACCATAACCAATAATGGAGCAGGTTCGGTTTCAAATTCATTCCCTGTTGAAGGAGAAACTTTTTTAATTGAAAATTTGTCTGCCGGTGATTCTTGGAACTTAGATATAGTAGATGATAATGGTTGTCCTGTAACAGTTTCAGGTAGTTATACATATAACGCTCCTACAATAGATTTTGCAACTTTACCAACAGAGCTTTGTGCCGATGCTGCTGATATTACATTAACTGGAACACCTGCTCCGGGAACAGAATCTGGTTCTACACAAACATCTTCGAATACTACATCAGTAACTATTACAGATGGTAATGCAACAGGTATTACTTCAACAATAAATGTAAGTGGCTTTAACGATTTATCAACATTAGTTAATAATACTGATATTTCCATTGAATTAGATATTAATCATAATTACGCTTTTGATTTAACCTTAGAATTAAGTTCTCCTTGTGGTCAAACGGTAACATTGTTTTCTAATATTGCTACAGATGATAACTTTACGGGTGGAGGATATATTTTCTCTATGAGTGGAGGGGCTGTAATTGGCCCGGATGGTGGAAGTCCTAGTTTAAATACTGGAACCTTTTTACCGTTTGACGACTTTGCCGCTTTTTTAGGCTGTAATTTGAATGGAGATTGGACAATAACTGCTATTGACGGGTTTGCAACAGATGAAGGTACTTTGAATGGTTGGTCAATTACGCTTACCTCTCAAGATATTACCTCAACTGCGATCTTTTCAGGTCCGGGAATAACCGATAATGTTAATACTGATGATCAAGGAGTTTTCTCCCCAGCTACTGCTGGTCCGGGAATACACGAAATTATTTATACCTATACTATTGACGGATGTGAACTAGCCGACACACAAACGGTTGAAATTTTATCCCTTCCACCTGTGGGTGCTAGTCCTTTGACTATTTGTAGTGAAGATCAAATGAATCTGATTGCGCAGACAACTGCTTCTGATCCGGGTACCACAATTAACTGGACAGTTACAAGTAATACAGGTGGTGTAACTGGTACTTCTGCAGGTAGTGCAACTATCGATGCTGCTGGTGAAGTTACGATTAACCAGACATTGGTAAATCCTACCGCCTCTGATCAAACAGTTACTTATACATTACAGGCAATCGGTCCGGCTCCCACAAATTGTGCAGGTCCTGTTTTTGATGTTGTTGTAACCATTGAATCCTGTTGTTCTGGACCAATTCAATTTATAACCGATTAATTTAATAGTAAATAGGGCTTTTTTTAAATTAAATTCAAAAGTGAATTATGAACTAAAACTTTGTTGAGTAGCGGTTTTATTAGATTTGTTAAGACGCTACAGATTTTTACAAGTAATTATTTGTACTTGTAAATATTATGACATTTTAATATCGCAATCTACTTCATTCTGTGATATATAAGTGACTCCCTTTTGTAAAAGTATTGAAGTTGTCTTGGGTTTAAATACCAACTAAAGACAGCTTTACTAAGATAATAATCTGTAGTTGTTGAAAATGCAATAATGCTATTTCTGACAAAATCAGTTGTTTTTATGTATATTTTTAATAGGGAAAATATAGTATTTCTTTTAGACAAGAAAATGTTGAGTTCACTAAGGTTATTAGTGTTTATGGCATTTGTTGTTTTATTTGAAACAGGATTGTATGGTCAAACCATTACAGGCTGTTCAGGTACTTTTTTTGATACAGGTGGAGCTGGTGGAAATTATGCCGCTGACGAGAATTATAATGTAACTTATTGTCCTGATAATCCGGCAATAGAATCAATTGAAATTACTTTTACTTCTTTTGATGTTGAAGGATCCTCGATTTGTTGGGATGAATTAGAAGTATTTGATGGTAATTCCACGGCAGCCACTTCTATTGGTCAATATTGTAATGGAACAGGTTCGCCTGGAACAGTAAGCTCAACAGATGCATCAGGATGTTTAACATTTCAGTTTACTTCAGATAGTTTTACTCATTTTGGTGGTTGGGAAGCAACCGTTACCTGTGTGCCTAATGGTGGAGGTGGCGGACCAACCTGCTTCGATAGTATTCAGAATGGTGATGAAACAGGTGTTGATTGTGGAGGTAGTACCTGCCCTCCTTGTGGTGGAGGCGGTGGAGGAATCTCTACTTGTGGTGATCCGCTTGAAGCTAATATTACAACTGCTGGAAACTATGCCATCAATATGTGTGATGACACAGGGCCATGGTCGGGGTTTTACGATGTAGTTGTGGAAATAAATGTTACTACAGCCGATGCTTATACCTTTTGTTCTTGTAATGGTGCACCTGCCAATATGAACTTATATATGTTACTAACCACAGATTGTAATACTTTAACGGAATATGAATCAGACGGGTCAAACTATTCTCCTGAAGTCATTGGCTTTGATGAGTGTGGTTGTGGAAATGGAACAGGTTCGGGATGTGGCGGTGGTGATGGCGCAGATGCTGTTATAACTCAATTCCTTGAACCGGGTACGACTTATTATCTTGGTATTAGTGCTTGGGAAATGACTCCTGGAGATCCTTGTGAAAGCTTTACTTTAGAAGTAACAGGTTCCAACTTAGATACCTGTACCGATGCAGCTCCACTACCTGATACCGGTAATACCACTGGCTCTGATTGCTCAGATGCGGTAACAATTTGTGATAGTGGCGGAATTAGTTATAATCCGGTTGGACCCGGAAACGATGATTTTGCTTCTGCTGCAAATGATGCAGGTTGTTTAGGAACAGGGGAAAACCTCTCAGCATGGTATTATTTTGAATTCGATGCTTCGATGCCTGCCAATTCAACTATTTCTTTTACCATTGATCCTTCAGGTACAGACGATTATGATTTTGCAATCTGGGGACCTGATGTTACTTGTGGAGCTTTAGGAAGCCCAATAGCTTGTTCTTTCGATGCCGGAGTTGCTGATACTGGATTAAGTACCTCGTCTTCTGATAACTCAGAAAGTGCTTCTACCGATAACCTTGGCGGTAGCTCTGATGGTTTTGTTACAAGTTTAACCGTAAATCCGGGAGAAGGTTATTACCTTTTAGTCGATAATTATAGTACATCTTATGCTGGTTTCGATTTGAATTGGAGCGGAAGTGCCATGACTTATTTAGATTGTACCGCTGAGCCGGAATGTAATGCTGAAGCAGGAACGTTAAGTATCACTGGAAATGTAACAAATACGGGTAATGAATATACCGTTGCTTTAGGAGGAAGTGTAACGTTTAATAATGGAGGAGGCGAAGTATTACCGCCAAATGCATCAGGTTCATCAGCTACGGTTGGATATGCTATTTTTAATTGTGATCCAACAATTACAGCAGGTTGTAATATTAATGATCCAACAATGTACACAAGCCCAACTGCATCTGCTTCAAGTTGCCCTTGTTATTTGGGTGTTGACCCTTCATTTGGAGATACAGATACTAATACAGGAGGAAGCTCTGGTTTTCTTGGCACAACTGAATATTGGGTAGTAAAAGTTACTTTAGATTATTTTACAGGTTGCCCAGCAGGAACTTGCGACGATCAGGTAGATGCCAATGGCGATGGATGTTTTGATGCAAGTGAATTATACCATATCATTATGGATAACAGCACTGCTGCATGTAATGTAACACTACAAAGTCCTGCTGCACAATCTCCTTGTCAAAATGATGTGTTAACACTTAATGCAACAGATTTTTATACAGGAACACCTTCAGGAACACTAAGTTATTCATGGTCTTCTTCTCCAAATAATATAATTACAGGAAGCACTACGGGTAGTAGCGTTTCTATCAATACTAGTGCACTCGGAACAAATACTGTAACCTTGCAATTAACAGAAGGTTCAGATGTTTGTGGTACTGGTCCGATTTCTATTACTGTTCAGAATTGTGGAGGACCTTGTACCGCTAATGCAGGAACATATACTGTTGAAATTGATGGAGTAGCGCAAGCCGCATGTGATGAGTATGATTTACCGAATGGTAGTTATATCGAATTTATTAATAATGGAGATATTGTTCTGCCTCCGGCAGCTTCTGGAATTTATCCTCCGGGTATTGCATTTGCAATATTCAGTTCAGATCCATCAGCTTTAGATTTAACAAATCCGGCTTCTTATTCAGGTGCAAATGGATATATAGATGCTGATACGGATAATACCGATGATGGAATCAATGATAATGCAGATGATGGAAATTGTGGAGGCTTTTCTATTTCAGATAATTTAGGAACCTTCTCAACACTGTGGGTAGTGCCGGTAACTTACGACTATAACGAATGTGTTACAGGAGGCATAGGGTGTACCTTTGATTTCGATAATAATGGTGATAATTGTATTGCTGCAGGTTGTGTAATGCAAATAAATTATTTAACAACTCCTAATACAACCTTAGCGTGTGGTGGCGTATTTACCGATCCGGGAGGAGCTGCTAATGAATATTGTCCGGATTCTAATATTGAATATACTATTTGCCCAGATAATCCGGCAACAGAAGTAGTAGAAGTTACTTTTTCAAACTTTGAGTTAGAAACTATTGCTGCTTGTGCCGATGAAATGGAAATCTTTAACGGAAATTCTACCGGTGCTAGTTCTATGGGTGTTTTCTGTGGAACGAACTCACCCGGAGTTGTTACTTCTACTGATGCTTCTGGTTGTTTGACTTTTCTTTTCACATCCGATGGTTCTGTTCAGGAAGCTGGGTGGGAAGCAACCATTGATTGTATAAGTCCACCGGCTGTTTGTGGTTCTACTTTTACTGATCCTGGAGGTGCAGGTGGAAATTATCCGGCTAATCAGAATATTACCTATAACTTTTGTCCCGATACACCAGGAGACATAGTTACAGTAACTTTTAGCTCTTTTGATATGAATGAATCTTTCGATTCAGGATGCCCTAACGATAAAGATTATTTAGAGGTCTATGACGGAAACGGAACGACTACCCTTATCAGCAGACATTGTGGAGATAATCCACTTAGTAATGGAGATTCCTTTACTTCTACTTCAGCCGATGGGTGTTTAACATTCGTTTTCTTTTCAAATAGTAATGGGCAGGTTTTTCCTGGCTGGGAAGCCATAATTTCCTGTGGAGATTCTTGTCCTACTACAATCGATTTTATTAATAATTAGAAGCAACTACCTTTTTTTGAATGAATTTTAAGTGAGAATATGAAATACAATTTACATAAAAAAATACTACAGAAAACACTTTTCAAGTCTGTTATAGCTTTGTTATTATTGTTTTCATCAAATAGCTTCGCCCAAAATGGTTCAGCACTCGAATTCGACTGTACCGAAGATGACTATGCAATTGCTCCTATTAATTTAACAGGTGATTACACCTTTGAATTTATGATGCAATTCCATAGCTTTGTCGATGGTTGGCAAACTATATTCAACTTAAGTGGTTCATCATGGGATCCTTGGTTTGGTACAACAAATGCCAATGGCAATAATGGATTGGATTTCTGGAGTAGTGGCTCACCCGTAACAAACATAGATAATGTATTAAGTTTAGATACTTGGCATCAGATTGCTCTAGTGCGATCTGGTACGAATTTATATTTTTATGTAGATGGTGTACAGGTACATAGCTATTCAGGAGCAACGAGTAATCCTAATGGGAGTTTTTCTATAGGTGGTTATGGCTCTGCAGCTTTTAATGCTTGTATAACCATAGATGAACTGAGAATCTCAACTACAGATTTATATACAGGACCTACTTATACATTACCAACATGTGAATTTACTGATGATGCTACTACCTATGCTTTATATCATTTCGATGAAGGAACTGGTCAAACAGCACAGGATAGTTCTGGCTCTAACGACCTTCAACTAGGTTCATCTGGATCTGCTGATGTGGATGATCCTAACTGGGTAGCTGGATTTAGTTTTGTAGATGTATCAGGAGCTGCAAATCCCAATGAAAATGATACTGGAGTGGGATATTCCGCAAGTGATACAGGTGGTTCATCATATAATTGGACAGTACCTACTGGAGCAACTATTGCTTCTGGTCAAGGAACAGATGTGATCTCTGTAGATTGGGGTACAACAAGTGGCGATGTGTGTTTAGAATATACACCTGCTGGATGTGGCGCAACAACAACTGATTGCTTTCCGGTAAATTTATTACCTGGGTCAACAAACCCTGTTTCTCCTTGTGATTGTGATTCAGATCCACTTACCGACTGTCCGGGTACAGAATTTCCGAATGAAACAGATGCAACCACTGCCTATAACGATCCTGCTTTAGCAGTTACAGACCCTCAATGTTTCGATCTGTCAAGTTATAACCTGACTGCTGAAGATAATTCAGCTTCTTATGAGTTTTGCTATGAATATACTGCTACTACTGATGGTGATTTTGGTGTAAATAGCCAAATTGGTTTGGTAAGTAGCGATGGATTGGGAACTTGTCAGAATGGAACAGACATGATCACCAATGTTTATAATACAGATTGTAGTACTTCACCTCCAACAGGAAGCGCAACCGCTCCAACTGGTTGGGATGTATATACCTTAACTTCTGGTACAACGTACCAGATTTGTACGACAGTCGAAAATTTTGATGCTGATTGTTGTGGTATAGTAGAGGCTGTTTGTACTTACGTTTATCCTGCATGTACACCACCGGAAGTAAATAATGCAACAGCAAGTTTATGCAGCAACGCAAATACAGGAATAGATTTGGCGACATACAACACTAATATTTATAATTCTGGAACTGCAACTTATAGTTGGTATTCCGATGCTGGTCTTTCATCACCTGTTTCTACACCTTCAAACCTAACAATTAATGATGCAGATGTGTATTATGTAGAAGTAAATGAAAATGGATGCACTGAAGTAGCGGAATTACACTTTAATGTGTTCAACTGTTGTACTATAGAAAACTTTACAGTAACAGCAGTTTGTGCATCAGCAGCATGTTCAGGAACACCAACCGGCGATTATTTTCTGGAAGTATCAGTAGATATAACCGGAACTACCTCGGTAAGTATAGACGTAAATGGCACTATAATCACACAGGCAGTAACCGATGGTACGAATAACTTTTGTTTGGATAATGCGGCTTTTGTTGCAAATAATGAAACCAATGTACCTGTTATCATTTACGATGGAAGTACCGAGCCTTCAGCTCTTTTAGGTGCTCCTTATGATGCTGCTTGTACTGGATGTATGTTAGATGATTCTGGTTTGATAGTAAACGAAGCATCTAATGGTGATGCAGGGAATTCAGACTGGCACGAATTATTAGTAGTTGGAAATGAATTATTAGATGTAGATGGTTGGGGAGTTGATGATGGCAATTCAAATGGATATGTATTTTTCAATCTGGGAAATGATCCGTCATGTTCTATATTAAGTGCAATTGTACCTGGTTCACTCATCATTGTTTATAATGGTGAAAATGGTCAGCAAGACCCTAATATGCCAGCTTCTGACCCTTATGATGGAAATGGCGATGGTGTATATGTGATTCCACATAATCACTTATGTATGAGTAGCTGTGGAAATAATTCAAACCCTTGTACCAATATTTCTGGGAATGCTTATGGTACTATTATGGGATTTCCTGCCAGTGGAGCCGATGAAGCATATACTTATGCACCAGGGGGAGCAACTTTCGACGTTCTGGATTTAAATAGTGGACATACAGCCCAATTTGCCTGTGGTGATTATGGTGATACAGCTAATGAATCATCAGGTGCAGCAGGCATCAGAACACCAGGTGCGTCAAATAACACTGGAAATGGAAATGTAATTACTCAATTAAGTGCAGGTATTTGTTATGATTGTGAAATTACTTATGATGAGCCAATAATTCCAATTGCTAATCCTACAGAATTAACTGAATGTGAAGATGCTGCTGGCTCAGGGCAGGGAGATTTTACGCTAACAGATGCTGAAGATGCTTCAGCAGCATCTAATACAGGTGGTGCAGATGTAGATAATGGAGTAACTTCTGGAGTAACGGTAACTTATCATCCATCTCAATCAGATGCGGAAGCTGGTACTAATGCTTTAGCAAATGGAAATGACCTAAACCCAACAAGTGATGAAGTATGGGTACGTGTTGAAGATGATATTACTGGTTGTTATGATGTGGAAGAAGTTAGTTTGGTGGTGATTACTATTGTAGATCCAGCGATAAGTGCAACCGAAAGTACCTGTGATGCAACTTGTACTTTAACAGGCGGAACATTTAATATAGATACAGATTGTGGCATCGGAACATTAACATACTACGATGATGCAGTAGGAACGAATACGATCGCAGTACCGAGTTATGATCAGGCAAATGCAATAACAATTTATTATGCTTGTGAAGAAAGTGGTTGTCAGAGTGCGATCCAGTCATTGA
>JAHDFD010000013.1:0-44406 GCA_020628375.1 Chitinophagales bacterium
AGATGGGAAAGGTACTATATTTTTACTTTTTCTAAAAATGGGTGCGGAATGAAGGTTAAATAAATATGAAGTTGCAGATTATCAATTTGACCTGTATGTTTTATTTTTTGAGAAAGCTGTAACATTAACTAAAGACAATGGACTTGTGTCATTCATTACTCCTAATACTTGGTTTACTAATATATCTAACACTAAGCTAAGAAAATATATAATAAACAATACTTCAATAACTGAAATAGTAGATTATTCAAATCACAAAGTTTTTTTAGATGCAGTTGTTATGACTGCAATTATAGTATTTAGAAAATCAAACATTAACGATAAAATTAAAATTTTTATAGGAAATGAAACTCTAATTTTTTTACAAGAGATTAAACAGTCACTTTTTAAAGAAAATGATAATAGTGTATTTAATATTAGATTAACTGAAACAGATGTTGCAATTAAGAAAAAAATGTTAAATGAGTCTTCAAGATTAGAAGATGTGGCTTTAGTAAAATTTGGAGTTAAAATATATGAAGTTGGTAAAGGTAATCCTCCACAAAGTAAGGAAGATACTAAAAACAGAATATACGAATCTAATCATAAAATTGATGAAACATACAAACCTTATTTAGAAGGTAAGGATGTCAACTCAAATCTTATAAATTGGAATAATAAATGGTTGAAATATGGTGAAAATTTAGCTGCACCTCGAAACAAAGAACTTTTTGAGTCTGAAAGAATACTTGTAAGAAGGATAATGGGACGTAAAATTATTTGTTCTTATATCGACAAAGAAATCATTTCAAATGCACTATTACAAATCGTAAAGCCGTTTGAACAAAATATAAGTAAATCTTTAAGTCAAATTTTAGGCTCAAAACTTATTGCATATTATTTCAAAAAAAGTTCTGACAGACAGGATAAGGTTTTTCCTGAAATTAAAATTCATGAATTAAAATCTTTACCAATCATTGTACCTAAAAATGAAATTAAATCCTCTTTAGAAGAAAAAGCCGAAACAATGCTTTCCTTAAATGAAAGTTTAAATAAGCAGAAAAACCAATTTTTGAAATTATTACAAAGCAATTTTGAAATAGAAAAGTTAAGTAAAAAATTACAGTCGTTCTACGATCACGATTTTAAAACCTTAGTTTCAGAATTGAAGAAAAAGAAAGTAAGTTTCAATTTAGCCCAGCAAGCCGAGTGGATGGAATTTTTCGAGCAAAGCAAAGCAGCCATAAACGAACTACAAAACAAAATAACCTCCACAGATTCCGAGATTGATAAAATGGTTTATGATCTGTATGGTTTAACCGATGAAGAAATACAAATTGTGGAGGGTGCGGTTTAACCTCCACTTTTAAAGATATTTAAAAATGAAGCCTTAGCAGTAATATTCGGTTCGCCGTTGCGATTGTTAAGGCTTTTTTACGGTTCGCCGTTGCGATGAATAGAGTTTAATTCAGATTTGAAGTAAACAGGTATAAAAAAGGTAAAAACTTGAATAAAGTGAACCAATAGAATAAACCTTATGTAATTTTGTAGTTAAAAAAACAACCGTAACAAACTGAAAATCAATAAGTTACGGTCTAAATTTAGTGATCCTGTCAGGATTCCTAAATATAGACCTCGGTAACTTTTAATAAACTTAAATAAATATTTAAGACATTAACCATCAACAACTTATGTGTTTTGTGGTTTTTTACGATTTATTTAGATTTACAAAATGTTAGGTACATTGTTAGGGCGTTTTTTAAATGTACTAACTTTGCACTATGGCAACTATCAAAGCAATTATAAAGAAATCAAGAGTTAAAAAGAATGGAGAAGCTCCTATTATACTTCGTATAATTAAGGACAGAAGTAATGGAGAAATATCACTAAAAAGGGCTATTCCAGAAAAATATTGGGATTCAAACAAAGGACTCTCAAAATCTAACTATCCAGTAAGTACAGCATTAAATGCTTTGATTAGAAAAGAGTGTTCTAATATCCAATCTATTATTGATAAGTTTGAAATTGAAGGAGAAGAATATACCATTAGAAATGTAATAGATAAATACAGAGGTGTTGATCTACAGAGTAATAAAAGCACAATTACTTTAGCTCAATATTTTAAAGAATACTTAGAAAGTAATCCTACTGATATTGGATTAGGTGCTATGAAGTATTACAAGACCGTTTACACACAACTCTCTAAATTATTTAAAAGAGTGAAGTTATCAGATGTTTCAGTTAAGCATTTGAAGAAATATGAGAACTACCTGAAAGGAATCGGCAACCAACAGAATACCATTCATGGCAGATTGAAGGTTTTGAGAAAGATCCTGTATAAAGCAAAAAAAGAAGGTTTGATAGTAACTAATCCTTTTGAAAACTACTCTATAAAACAAGAAAAAACAAGACGTACCTTTCTAGTAGAAGACGAGATCAATACTTTGGCTGAATTAGAACTCACACAAGAAAGCTACAAACTAGTTAGAGATATGTTTGTCTTTGCTTGTTTTAGTGGTATCAGATTTAGTGATGTTGCACGTTTAAGGGTTAATAACATAGTTCCTAAAAATGACCATTATTATCTTTCATTCAGAATAGCTAAAACAAAAGAGGTGCTAACTTTTAAATTACCAAGTAGAGCTAAAGAAATGGTTGATAAATACAATGACCTTTCAAACCAAGAAGCCTTACTATTTCCTATATTAGCTGAAAAAGTATTTAAAGATGAAAAGAAGTTATTTAACCAGATTTCATCAAAAAATGCTTACTTTAACAAAGTATTAAAGTTATTAGCTGAAAAAGCTGGAGTAACTAAACATTTAAGTTTTCACATTTCCAGACATACTTTTGCTACTGTTGCTTTAAGTCGTGGAGTGCCTATTGAAGTATTATCTAAATTATTAGGACACGCTGATTTAAAGACCACTCAGATTTATGGAAAAATAATGGATAAAGCAAAAGATGATGCGATGGATAAATTTGATTTTTGATGAGCTGGGGAACAACAGAATATGATGAATTGAAAGAAGCATTTACAGGCTTCAATTATCACATAAAAGATATGAATCCTCCTTTTGTTGATAATGCTTTTGATGAGATGGCTAATATTAGCTATGAAATATCCGCAGGTAATCCAGATAATTTAGTAAACTTCACCATAAATAATCAATATCCACACCATTACGAAGCTCAACTAAATAAAAGCTATAAAGAGTTTTCAAAACGTATTGATTCTGATAAACTGGAAGACGTGTATAATGATATTCATTATATTGAAAAACTGACTGAAGGAATAAAGTATATTGCTACACAAATAACAAAGACAAAAAATATAAAAGCCAAATTAGCTGATTTTACATTTGAATACAGGGACTTTGACACCGAAAATGATGATGGTAACAATGGTCCAGTCATTAAAGTGCCTCATCCAAAGTATGCAGTAAAACTACCTGAACTATATAAGTTACGAATAAAATTGGGTGTTAGAATTATTAATCTTTTAAACGATAAGAAAGTAGCCATTGAAAAGTATGAGAAAACCAAACTTAGAGAAGAAGAACATATACACACTCGATTACTAAAGGTATTTCAATCTGATTTTAAAGTAGTTAGTTCAGTTAGCTATGAATATGATAAAGACAAAAACACAGTAAGAGAGGTTTCTGGTGATTTAATTGTATTTTTTAATCTAATCCACCTTGAGAAGCTATTTAAAAAGTTTAAAATTAAAATTAATAACCAAATTCTAAATAGAGAAATACCAGACCTTGTTAAATATATTAGTAGCTTACATTATCAATATATAAAGGTAGAATCTAAGTTGATTGATTTAGAAGATATAAAAGCAACAGCTCCATTTGAAGAAACTATTTCCCAAGCACACAAAGACGAAAATGGAGTATTTCATCCAGTATATATTGAAATAAAAGAAGGAGATGAACATAATCATAAAATTTATTATGACTGTAAAAAGTTTAATGATATTCACGAGGCTATCATTTCATTCTTGGAGGAAAAATTAGAAGAATTAAACTATGAACCTCAGCTATTTAAAAAAGTGAAAACAACTTTTAATGTTGAGCAGTTATCTTGTCTTTTTAATCAGCTTGATAAGGTTGGAGTTCTATTAACTCACCCTAAAAACAAGGCTGGAACAAAAAGAGATTTAGCTAAAATTATTATATCATCATTTAGAACTCCTGGAAAAGATGACTTAAAGGAAAGCAATACCTATAATTCCTTTTCAAAAGTACCTACACAAAAAGATATAAGTGAGTTAATTAAAAAGCTCCAAGAGATAATAGATAATCTGAATCAGCTGTAATCTTACAAATAACCACTACACTTCCTTGACAATTTCAAAGGGTTGTACAACCCAGTACAACTGTTCAACCATAATGTTTTAGTTCAATTTTGTTGCGTCTTTCAGAATAAACTGAAGGCGTAAACAGACAAAATATGTACAGAAACAAAGAACCTCCAAGTGGTGCGGAGTATAAAAATCACCACTTAATAATTAATAGAGTTGAGGCTCTGAATAATAAATAAAATAAAAATTTATGAAAATAGACTTTTTAACAAAAGATGATCTGCAAGACTTGAAAGCAGAATTACTTGCTGAAATATTAGAGGCAATAAAGCAAAATAATAAGCCAGCGAAGAAAGACTGGCTAAGTGAGCGAGAAGCTCAACAGTATTTAGGCGTCTGTAAAACGACCTTATGGAAATATCGACGAGACGGCTTGATTCCGTTCTCGCAAATCAACAGAAAAACAAATTATCTGAGAGCTGACTTGGATGATTTTTTGAAAAGAAACAGCACTAAAAACACATTCAATGATTAATGTATCATTAATACATAGATTCAATACTGTAACAAAAAATATTACAGTAGCACATGTAGCTAATGCTATTAAGAGAGGTGAAACCAAAAGGTTGAACTTAAAGAAAAACATCGAGGACATCCGCCAGTTTAAGGCTGATGGTAAAAAAGAAAATGCGGACAGAATCAAAATGGGATTACCTGCGGTTACTTTTCAAGGTACATTTGACGCAACGAGAAAGGCGGATAACATAGCCCAGTACAATCATTGCGTGATACTTGATTTTGACCACATTGAAGATATTGATAAAGTAAAACAAATAATAAGTGAGTGTCAGAATACACATCTGGCATTCACTTCACCTTCGGGTGATGGCTTAAAAGTATTAGTAAAAGTTGATTCAGAACTTGAATATCACTTACAGGCATTTCAGCAGGTCGTTAATTTTTATGAGGAATTGACAGGAGCAGAAATAGACCAATCAGGTAAGGATGTAGCTCGTTTGACTTTTCTTAGCTATGATCCAGAGCTTTATTATAATCCAGATTCAGAAATATTTACTGTTGATACTTCCATTGAATTAGAACCTAAGTCAGTTAAGGGTAAAGTACAAATTGAAAATCCGATTGGACTTGCTCAAGATGCTGACTTTGAAGCAATAGTTCAATTTACTCAACAGCATACACCTTATGAAGAAGGGAACAGAAATAATCATTTACACCTTTTGGCGAATAACTGTAATCGTCAAGGAATAGAACAGAGTGAAGCATTAGAGCTGATTGAGGCAAAATATGATGAACACGAGAATCCAAGTGAGATTGTAATAACTGTAAATTCAGCCTATAAAAATGAAGAGGAATTTGGAAGTAATAATAAGGAATCGGCAGGATTGGCAGAATTGGCACTTATGCCTAAACACTTTTGGTCAAATACACCAACACTTCCAGATGACATTTTTCAGTCGTTGCCTAAATTATTGAAAGATGGAACTGATTTATTTGATATAAAGCGTGAACGAGATGTATTCTTCTTGGGTGCGTTGGTTGGTTTATCTGGTTGTTTGCCAAACGTCAGCGGTGTTTATGACGCTAATACAGTTTACCCAAATCTGTATTTGTTTATAACTGCTCCACCAGCAAGTGGTAAAGGCACTTTGAACCACTCAAAGTCAATAATAGACCGTATCCATAAAGAGAAGCAGGAACAGTTTGTTTTGGAAATGAATAAGTACAAATCAAATGTTAAAGCTTGTGAGGCAGATGAAAACTGTAACTCAACTTATGTAGAACCAGAGTTAGACTTGTTAATTGTTCCTGCTGATGCAAGTTCTTCTGCAATGATTAAAGCATTGAAAGACAACAATGAAAATATAATTATCATTGAAACGGAAGCAGATACTCTGGTGAACACTTTGAAGAAAGATTGGGCAGGATATGACGATATGTTAAGGAAAGCATTTCAACATGAAAAAATCTCTAATCTACGTAAAACAGACAATGAACATAATGAAGTTGAGAACCCAAAAATTGCAGTTATTATTTCAGGCACTCCTAATCAGCTCAAAAGGTTAATCAATGATGCTGAAAATGGTTTATTCAGTAGGTTTTTATATTATGGATTTGTAACTGATAGAGTTTGGAAGAACCCCTTTGCTAACGCTTCAAACAAGATACCTGAAACAATTGAAAGAATATCTAAATCGGCATTGGACTTCTACAAATTTAGCCTTGAAAACCCTTTTGAATTATCATTCAACGCAGAACAAGCTCAGATTCATTTTGAAACTTTTGGACCTCTCTTTGAAGGAGAATTAGATAATGAGTATGAAAGCGGTGTAATTGCTCGTATGGGTTTGATTTGCTTTAGAATCTGTATGGTACTGACCGCTATTAGACGATATGAAAATGTAGATTTATCAAATAAATTAGTTTGTGATGATATAGACTTTATGATTGCTATTGAGCTGTGCAAAACGCTTTATCAACATTCTAAACAAGGTCTAACATTCATATCGAAAGGAAAAGCAATTTCAAAAGAAGAACGTTTTTTTAAAATGTTACCTGAGAATTTTAGAAGATCTGAAGCCAATATAATTGGTAGCCAATTAGGAATTAAGGAGCGTACCGTTTACGATAGATTAAAACAGTTACAGATAGAAGGACAAATAGCATCTGTAAAAAAAGGGCAATACGAAAAGGTAAATGGCAAGAGTGCCATTCCTGCCGTTTCTGCCTAAAATAATAAGGGGTGGTAATGAACTGCCCCACTTTTTTAAAATTTTAAATCATGAATATTAATATTAACAAAATCAACTATAATTACAACCAATCACCTTTCATTGTATTCTGGGAAAATAACAATAGCACCCACTGAACTACTACGGTTATTTGAACACTTCGGATTTAAGAAATTGCGTAGAGACACCAAGTCATTTGCTTGGATAAACATAACAAATAACATCTCAACTGAAATAGATGAAGTTGAATTAATGGATTGCATACGTGGGTATCTAACGCACTACGAGCAGTTTGATGTACTAAATGCCTTATTCAAGGGAGCTAATAAAATCAATGCCTATCTAATGAAATGGTTAAAGGCAGAAGATATTGAATTTTACCGTGACTCTAAAGATGCAGTTTGCTTCTTCTTCCAGAATGGTTTTCTTGAGATAACAGCAGAAGGTATGAATTTGAAGCCATACAACGAGTTAACAAAGCCTGTATGGCGAAATCAAATCAAAGACCACAGCTTCACTATTGAACAAGCTACTGGCGACTTTCATCAGTTTCTTAACAACTTAGCTAATCAAGATGAACACCGTTTCAAGGTGCTTCAATCTCACATCGGGTATATGATTTCAACCTATAAAAATCCTGCTTACCAACGAGCTTGGATTGTTACGGATAAGAATGTAGGGTTCACAGCATCGGCAAATGGTGGAACGGGCAAGAGCCTAATTTCAAAAGCACTGGCTGTTGTAAGAGATACTGTTGATATTGATGGCAAGTCAATCAAGAAACGATTAAAATCTTGGTATCTGTGGGAGAAGGTTAACCGTGATACTTGTATCATCAATTTACAAGATTATCAGAAGGGCGTTGAGTTCTCCAATTTCTACTCAATTATTACTGATGGTTTTGATATTCAGAAACGAGGCAAGGCAATTCTACGTCTGGACTATTCAGAATCGCCTAAGCTAATGATAAGTAGCAATCATCCGGTTGTGGGCGATATTGGCAACTCAGATGCAAGACGTAGATTAGAGTTTGAAGTAAGCGACCACTACAATAGTTTTAACACGCCTGTAGATGAGTTTGGTAAACTGTTCTTTTTGGAATGGAACACCACCGATTGGAACAATTTTTACGCTACTATGGCTTACTGCTCTCAGGTGTTTTTACAGGAAGGAGCTATACAAGCTGAACCTTACAATTTTGGCTTCCGTCATATTGCTTCTCAAACAGGACCAATGTTCGTGGCATTTGCTGATAAGTATTTAATTGAAGGAAACAGATTTGAGAAGGCAGAGTTATTAGGAATGCTCAAATCGGAATATCCAGATTACGCTAATGTAACAACCAACCGCCTGAAGAAGTATATTGATATTTATGCTCGATACCGTAACAAAAATATTGAGCAGAAGTACAGTAACGGTAAGAATTTGGTAATTGTAAATGCAGTAGAAACAGCTTCCGTTGTTGCTAACTTATTTGCTGTCTAACAGTGAGAAAGTGAGTTTTTTTTCCTTGTACAGTAATAACTTTTACAAACACCAAAAATGTAAAGTGTTGATAATGAGAAAAGTTACAATTTGTGTTTTGCTTTCGGTGAAGTAAACTAAAAACCTCACTTTCTAACTGATAAAGGTAGTCGCTTAATTGTGGCTACCTTTTTTTATATTAGCATATTCAAATACAACTATGTCAGATTTATTTGTTCAAGAGATTAAAGAAATACTTCAAAAAGCCAGAAGTAAAGCCTATAAAGCTACCAGTAATGCAATGGTTGAAGCCTATTGGTTAATGGGGCAACGCATCGTGGTAGAAGAACAAGATGGCAACGCCAAAGCCACTTATGGCAAGGCTATTTTAAAGAATTTATCTAAAGCATTACAGGCTGAATTAGGTGATGGATTTAGTTATGCTAACCTCAGAAATTTCCGTCAATTTTATCTTACTTATCCCAATTTTGAAAAATGCTACACACTGTGTAGCAAATTGAGTTGGAGTCATAATAGGCTTATAATGCGTGTAGATAATGAACAAGCTCGTAACTATTATTTAGAAGAATCTGCAAAGAGTGGTTGGAGTGTAAGAGAATTAGAACGCCAAATAAATACAGCTACTTTTGAGCGTTTATTAAGCACCAATCAGCCAGTAATTGCAACTAAAACAGATGATACTGAAAAGTATAATTTTATAAAAGACCCTTATGTTTTTGAGTTTCTGAAAATACCACAAAACACCAATACTTCTGAATCGGATTTAGAACAGTTGCTGATTGATAATTTACAGAAGTTCCTGTTAGAATTAGGTAAAGGCTTTGCGTTTGTAGGGAGGCAATACCGTATTAGCACAGAAACCAGTCATTTTTATATTGACCTTGTTTTTTACAACTATTTACTCAAATGCTTTGTGCTATTCGATTTGAAAATCACCAAGCTAAAACACCAAGATATTGGACAAATGGATATGTATGTGCGTATGTTCGATGACCTTAAAAAGCAAGAAACAGATAACCCAACTATTGGTATTATTTTGTGTGCCGACAAGGAAGAAACCGTAGTGAAATATTCTGTATTAAATGAACACCAACAGCTTTTTGCCAGTAAATATTTAAGTTATTTACCTACGGAAGAAGAACTGAAAAATGAGGTGGAATATATTAGACAATTACGAGATAAAGAGGAATAAATTTTATCCATCTATCCAATAGCTTAATATATTAGATGGATGGATATTATTAAAACAACAAACCCTACCAATGTCGAAATTGATAGGGTTGGGTGTAAAATATTAGCGTGATTCTTTAGTTATTCGTACCAGTATGATGAACGTCTTTTGTTATCTGGTTTAATGTAGCCCTTTTTTCCTGTGTAAGGGTTGTAATTTGGCTTGGTAGAATAGTTGTCTCTATTAGTTCCGTTTGCCTTTGTTTTATAATGCCCTTTTACATACGTTCCGTTAGATTTGTAATAGCCCTGAACATAAACTTTCTGGCTGTTTACCTGTGCCGAAACTTCTGTTGAATTGGTAAAACTTGCTGTTGCAAATAGTAGCGAACAAGCGATAATTAAATTTTTCATTTTGTAAAATTTTGATGTTTAAAAATTAAATTCACTTGTTTATACCAGCATTTGCAAAAGGTAAACCGCTGTTTGTTATTTTTTTGAAAAAAGTAGAAATTAAGCTACTAAATTTCAATTATATTTGTTGTAATTGAATAAGTTTTACAATGAACAAAGCAATTAACACAAGAGATTTAAACGCTCATCAATTGGAAATAATTAATTTAATTTCATCTGAAATTGCTGATAAAGATTTTAAGGCAATTAAGCAACTAATTCAACAATATTTGAATAATCAAACTAAGGCTAAGCCGTTAATTGAAGAAGAAGATTTGCTTAAAAGTATTGAAAATATAAGCGAAAATAGTGATGCTTTTGCTTTCTTAAATGAGGAAGAAGATTTGTATTCTTTAGATGATTTAAAGGAAAAGTTTTAATGACAAAAGGTAGTATTATTTTAATTCCCTTTCCTTTTTCCGACTTATCGGGTAGCAAAAAAAGACCTGCTGTTGTACTTTTTGCAAATGATTTAGTGCTTATAGTTGTTTTTATTTCTACACAAATGCAATACGCCGAGCCATTAGATATTTTAATTGCTCCAGCACTTGAAAACGGCTTGAAAAAACTTTCCTACATAAAAGTAAACAAAATTTCCACACTTGATAGGCGTTTGGCTATTGGTAGATTAGGGAATTTATCGAACCAAGATTTAGCTATTTTAGATAATAATCTAAAGGTTTTGTTGGCATTGTAACTATGTCGATATTTTGTTTTTCAGACGCTTTACTTGTGCCAAGGCTTGTTGTAAGGTAACGGGTGCTTGCTTTGATAATATCTCTTTCCCTTTCGATGCTCTTTCTTTAAATGTTTGATTAATGTCCATACTTACAAATATAAGTGTTTTTACAATTTGCCAAACCTGCCAGGTTTAATTTTCAAAAGGTGGTTAATTTGTTTGGTAAATACAGTATTTAACACAAGAAACCTGACAGGTTTTAAGCTACAACATTTACCCCCTACTGCACATTGCCGTTTTGGTCGGTTTTGATGAGGTAAGGTCTGGTACTCCAACCCAGCCCAGTAGTGTCAATAGCCCCAACTAAAATAAAACCATTATCTGATGTTTGTTCTGTTTCTCTAATGTAAGAACTACTACTTGTTGTAATGTCAAATGAAGTGCTGTCATTACCAAAGTTTTTAATCCATTCTTCATCTCCTTCCTCATTTAAAGATAAAAGATAACAAAATTGATTATTTGACTCTGAGTCTATCATCGCTCCAGATAAAACATAGCCATTATCCTTTTTTACTTCAACATTGATAAAACCACTACTTCCATTCCCTGGTATTAAATTAAATTCAATATTTTTAGTCCATTCCTGATTTCCAAATTCATCAAATTTAATTATATATGGATTTCCAGTACCAGTATCAGCCAAATCTCCACCAACTACGATGTAACCGTTATCGTTTGTTAGTTCAATATTAAACCAAGCATCAGCAAAATGAGTTAAGTACAAAACTTTGCACCCATTCTATATCGCCAATATCGTTTATATGCCATAAATGATAATCATTATCAACTGTTCTACCCATCAATGTGAAGCCATTATTAACTTTTAATACATCTACAATAGATGCTTCATCTAATGTTTTACTCCATTCCTCATTTCCATCACTATCGGTTTTCAATAAATAAGTTATATCGTTAGAGCTATTTTGATTATTAGATTTTGCAAAAATTAAATAGCCTTCATCATTTGTTAGCTCAACTTTAACTCCATTGTCACCTATATCATATTTCTTTAACCACAACTCATTTCCTTCTTCATCTGTTTTAATTAAAAGTAAGTCTGAGGTTGAAATTGATGTCCAAGATCGACCAACTATAACATAACTTCCATCATCTGTGACCACAAAATCGTTTGCGTCATCAGTTTGGTCAAAATCTCCATAAGATTGACTCCAAATTTCTATTCCTTCAAAATTAGTTTTAGTAAGGGTAATATCGCTTTTACCATTATTTAGTTTTCCTCCTGTAAAAACATAAGCATCAGCAATTATTTCTACATTAATACCCCAACTTCCAAATGGAGAATCAAAAACTTCTTCAAAAGTAATTATTTCTGTTTCACAGTTATCACCAGCCCAGCCTTCTTCACACTCACAGACTCCATTTATACAAACGCCATTCTCACCACAGTCAATACCATCACAAGGGTTTACAATTACAATGCTATCTTCTGGGTTTTGAGAATTGCAGTTTTCGCCATACCAACCTGTATTACATACACATACATCGTTTATGCAAGTACCATTCACACAATTTTCTGGGTAGTTAGTGCAATTTACGGCTATGCGGTCGAGTGTCCATTGTGGTTTTTCGCAGGCGGTGAAAAGGGTGAGGCATAGCAGTAAAATAATGGGTACTATTGTAGGGGATTCCTGCCTACGCAGGAATGACTGTTCTTGTTTTTCGTGGGGGGATTGTGGCTTTCGCCACAATGACGGTTTTATTTGTTTAAATATTTTCATTTCTCTAAAATTTAAGGCTAAAGCCAATGGCGTTTGGGCTTAGTTGTGGGCTAATGGTAATATTGTATTTCTGTTCTGTTTTGCGTCTAAAGTTGTTTTTAAACTGCTCGTATTTTTTGGCGTTTTTACTGCCTTTGGCTAAAGCCGTAACAATATCGGTAAGCCAAATTAAACCACCTGCTATGCCTGTACTTAACGATAGTTTATTCATAAAATCGGCTTGTTTGTAAGTGTCTTCTCGTTCTTGGTTTTCAGTAGGCATTATAGCGTATTCATTGTATAAACTTTGTGAGCGTATGCCTGTAAAATAAGAAGTTCCTAAACAAACTAAAGTGGTACTTGTAACACCAATAAATTTTCCCATTTGTTTTTTATCGCTTACGGCATAGCCTCCCCAACCTGGTAGTATTATAGATTTTAGGGCGTGGGCGGTGCCGTTGGTGTTTATGTTTTGTTGGCTAATGGCTTCGCTTAATAATACTTCATATTCTGTTGTAGAAATACTTGGTTTTGCAGGTGTATTATTACGTTCATTGGCTTCTTGGCGTTTTCTTTCTGCTTCTTGCTCTGCCAAACGCTCTTGTTCAGCTTCCAATTCTGCTTGTTTACGTGCTTCTGCTTGTCGTTGGGCTTCTGCTCGTGCCTTGCGGTCAGCTTCTTGTTGGGCTAAAATACGTTCCTGTTCTTCTTTTTCCTTTTTAATGCGTTCTTTTTCTGCCCTACGTTCTGCATCTTCTCTGGCTTCTCGTTCTGCTTTTTGTCGTGGCGATTCTGTAACGGTTACCGTTGGGTAGTTTTTACTGTTATATGTTTTTTTCTTAATGCCTACAATTTTTAATACGCCGTTTATATAGCTAATTTCTGCTTCACGCTCTACATTAAAAGCCGAGTTTATTCCTGAGTTGTAGGTAGAATAGCCTTCAATGCTTTTATTGTAGCTAACGGTAAAAAAGTTGTATTTATCGCCACGGTACAAAGGGCTAATATTTATATTGTAAATGTCAAATTCAACGCCTGTACGCTCAAAAAATAAATCTACGTTTTTGAGGTAGGTAATTACTGCTGTATTATTCGAGCGTTTACGCCCTGGTATTAGGTCATCTTCAATTTGTACCTGTTCGCTTTCAAACGATTGTTCAATAAGGTTGTCAATAATTCTATTGCGTTCCATATTGCTCAATTCCTTGCGTCCTATTTCATTTATGGTAAACTCATAATCGCCTATAATGCTTTTAATTTGGTCTTGTAGGTACACCAAATCATCGGTATTTATACTGTTTTGGGCGTGGGTATTTAGCGAATTGGTTATGAGTATAATTATAAAAACTAACGCTTTAAATAATAGGCTGTGTTGTACATACTTCGACTTTATTTTTGCTCCGTTGTACATCGCTAAAATAAGCTCAGTATGACACGCTTGTAAATTTATTCTCATTGCTTAATGTTGAATTGTTGTTTCAAAATGGTGTTTTTTTGTTCGTTGGCAACGGTTTTTATTTGGCTAACCAGCCAACCACTTTGCGAAGCCTTACGATTAAAATAACTAAGTGTAAAGATATAGTTATCTAATTGGGCAAATACATATTGTACGGTAGAAACATTTTGTAAAACTACATCGCCACTTTTAATTTCGTGAAACAGTATGCTAAGGTTATCAGGTTCAAAGTTTTGGTAGCCATAAGCCGTAATACTTTCACGGTTGTTAAACGCCTTTTGCAATTCAACAAAATTAGTATTATTGGCTACTGGCGAAATAAAGGTTGTGGTATCATCACATTCTGGTTCAATAGATAAAAACGGAGCATAAGCATTGTTAAATACCCACTCAGAACGCATATCAGGCTCATAAGATACTAACTCCATAACCAACTGAATTTGTTGTGGTTTCCCTTTATACAGCACATTGCAATTTACTAAAGCATACCAATTATTATCGTAATAAGAAAGGGGCTGTTGTTGGCTTAAAATATTACTTTTAAAATTCTGTAAAGCCAATGTATCTCCAATGCTTACCTTATCTATTAAATTACTTAGGCGTTGTTGGTCATTTTTTCTAATGGCAGTATTGTATAAGCCAATAAATTCATCAACTCTATCAACCATAGTAAGTAGGTAACCCTTGCCTTCGTCTATTAAATCTTGTGCCGAAAGGTCGGAGCTGTTGTTGATTACTTGGGCTGAAATTGGTAGCGTAAAGAATAGTAATATTAAGGTTGTTATTGTTGTTTTCATCTTAATTTAGACTTTGAGATATTGAGAAAATGAGATTGTTAGACTTACCACGTTTGTTCTACGCCAATATCATTTAAGAAAACACTCCAAACTTTTTCTGTTTTACCACCTGAATTTATGTCAATTTGTTCCAGCACTACATTAATGGTTTTCTTGGTTATATCTTCATAAACTAACACGCCTTCTTGGTAGCCTTTAAATTTTTGGTAAATGGTTATTGAGCCTGTATAAGTACCATCTGGTTGTTTTATAAGTTCTGTAGTTTCAGAAACATCGTACCATTGAATTTCAACTTTACTGTATTTCATTAGTTTTAAACGGCGTAGGTAATCAGGGATTAAATAGCTTTTTACGTCACTACGGTTTGTACTCGATACCTGCATATAGCTTTCTGTTCCATCTTTATAAAATAAATCTAAAGCCAATTTTATAGCATCGGTGGCATCTTCACGGCTGGTAGATTTATTGGAAATAGTGCTAATATATGAGCCTAAATCTTTGGCTTTTTCAATAGCACGATCGGCAAATTCTTGTCTGCTAAGTTTTTCTAATTCTTGCCCAAATACAGCAGTTGAACATAAAAGAGCAAATAGTATAAATAAATTTTTCATTTCTTGATTTTTAAAATTGTTTTGTGAAAATTTAGCTTGTATCCACAGACGTAATGTATTACGTCTCTACAAAATCATTCATTTTATATGATAATGAGATTTCCGTTATCTAAGACGTTTTTCGTTTACTTCTAATCTTTCTACTTTTCCAGCATCGTTAATATCTGTATTTAAAACTTCAACTTTATAGCTTTTAAGTAGGTTTAGTCTTGTTATGTAATCAGTTATAGTAAAACGGTCTAACTCCATTCCAGATTTACTTTTTACAATTACATTTATATTTTCATTAGCAAATACTTCCAATAGTTCTTGCTTCCAATTATCGCCCTTTTTTACGTCCATCAAATCAAATTCTGGCAATATTAAAGGTGTAGTCCAAGTAGCCACATTATTTGGAGTTGTTACTACGGTTTCTTCAACTGGTGGTTGTGGTGGCGTTTCTTCCATTACTTTTTTAGAAGGCACTAAAGTTGGAGGCGTAATATCTACATTTTCATCGTAAGGCATTTCAAAAGTTTCTTCAAACATTTCTGCCGATGAAAATACAACAGCCATATAAACATAGTTTTTTACTTTTTTTACCTGCTTCGATAATTCCTTTTCTACTTCAACAGCTTTGGTTGGTAATTGCAAACCACTTACCGTTTTTGCCAAATTCAGTAAATGTTTGGTTTTAACAATATAGTTACTGGTGCTATTTTCTGTAACAACGCCAGAAGTTGCTACACCAATAACTTTTCCTTTATCGTCAATAACTGGTCCGCCACTATTGCCGTGGTCAATATTTAGGTTAGCAGAATAACAACTTGGGTCGCCCTGAAAACCAGATTTAGCACTAATTTTTCCATTGGTAAATTTTACTTCTAAACCTTGCAGTTCCACTCTTGGATAACCTAAAGCATACACTTCTTCAGCTATATCAATTTCTTCAGCACTAAAGTAATAGGGTAAAGTACCTAAATCAACGTAATTTACGGCTTTTAAAATGGCTAAATCGTGTTCTTTATCTTGTGCCACTATTTTCATATTCAACACATATACCTGTTCTTTAATTTGCACCCTTACCAAAATAACTTCTGCATTGGTTTTAAATTCTTGACTTTCGATAACGTGGTTGTTGGTAGCAAAATACCCATCTGAACTAATGGCAAAAGCAGTTCCCATACCGCCCCATTCTGGTTTCATTTGTGCCTGTACTAATATAGGAATTAAGAAGAGGAATAGTAATAAATTTTTCATTTTGAATTGTTTTATATCTTACAAAGTTAATATGCTATTTTAAAAACATAATGAGTGTAAAAAAGTGGTTTACCACAAGTTGATACCATTAGCTTGAAAAGGTAAACCGTATTTCCAGAAAAAATAAAAATAAATTTTTCAAACTTGGGGTTTACCTTTTTTTGTTTTTGGAATATACAATCAGAAGCATAGAAATGAGACTTTGAGATTTTAGACTTTAATTAGCATAATGAAACTGGAAGAAAGCAATATAATTGAAAAAATAAAGGCAGGAAACGATGCTGTTTGGTCAAAGGTATATGCCAATAATTACCGTATGGCAGAAAGTTATATTTTGAAAAACAACGGTAATAAAGAACAAGCTAAAGACACCTACCAAGATGCAATGATGGTGTTGTATCGTAATATTCAACGAGAAGATTTTGAACTCACGAGTAAGCTAAGTACCTATGTTTTTTCCATAGTCCAAAACTTGTGGTTAAAGCAATTACGCCAACAAAAACGAGTCACTATTATTGAAGAAAAGCTAAATGATTTACCACAAACTTTAGCTCCTAATAAAACCGAATTGGAGCAACAGATACAGTTGGTAATGCAAAAGGTAGAGCAAATTGGCAACCCCTGTGCTTCATTGCTAAAAGCCTATTATTTCCTTAAAAAAAGTATGAAAGAAATAGCCCTTGAAATGAATTATAGTAGCGACAAAACAGCCAAAGCACAAAAATATAAATGTGTGCAACGGCTTAAAAGTCAAATAGATTTTGAGAAAGTGAGACTTTGAGAGTACGCCACTTTTTAAACTTAGAACTAAATATTAATCACTAAAAACTACTATGTGATGAATAAAAATGTAGAAAAATTTGAACAGATAGAAGCCTTTATTCAGGGTAATTTATCTGACTTAGAAAAAGCAAAAATTGAACAACAAATTTTAGATAATATGGACTTTAAAAAAGAAGTAATAGAAACAGCTTCGACCATAAAAGGTATTGAGGCTTGGCACGAGGCACAATTCAGAGAAAAACTAAATGATTACCACGCCGATATGCTTAAAAACAAGCGTAGAATTGGCAACAGACAATGGTTGCTAATGGTAGCAAGTTTGGTAGTTTTGGTTTCGGCAGTTTGGATATTTACTAAAAACAGTATTAATACTACCAGTAATGGCTATGTTCCAGAACTATTGTCAAACGATAAAAGTGTGGCAATACCATTGGATAATTCGCCTAAAACTTATCCTGTAAAATCGTATATGAACGTGGATAAGAAAATAGCAGAAATAGAAATAAATATTGAAGAAGCCATAAAGCAAAAACAAAATGCTTTGGTGGTTACGCCTTATTATTTTTATACCAATGAAGCCCTAAGTTTATACGGTAATTTTGAAGCAGAAAAAATAGGCGATATTTATTTTGATAAAGCTAATATGTTGTATTATTTAGAATATGCCAATAAAGTATATGCCTTTGAAACTACCACCAATACTATGCCTTTACTTAGGGTTCACGATGATTGTATTCTACAGCGTTTGTAGTATTTTGAAATGAAATAAGCAAAGCTAAATTTTATTGATAAAACACCCTAACTTTGAAACACAAAATACCAAGAATGAAAGCCCTTTGTATATTTATCTTATCAGTTTTATTGTGTGCCGTATCTGCTTGTGATAAGCAATGGACTTTAGATAGAATACCCATAGAAAACGGTTTAATTGACTGCTCGGAAGACCCTAACGTATGTGGTGTTAATGCTACTTGTATAAATGGCTTTTGCGAGTGTAACGATTTCTTTTGGGGCGATGATTGTACAGAGGAAGTTATTACTTTTGAAAAAATCTTGACGGGTAGTGGTGAAGATTATTGTAATTATGTTACTATCAGTACGGATAACAACTATATTTTCACTGGCTCTACTGAAAGTTTTTCTGATGAAGATATTTCAGGGATTAACTTTAGAAGTTTATTCCTTTTAAAAACCGATACTTATGGAAATCAACTTTGGCTAAAAACTTTTGGTGGAGATAACTATACTGAAGGTAATAAAGTCTATCAAACCTCAGACGATGGTTTCATAATTATTGGTTCAGGTTCTGGGTTTAATGGAGAATTTGATAATGGTACTTTTGATATTTACATAATAAAGACTGATGCAAACGGTAATGAAATTTGGTCAAGAGTCTTTGATTATGCAGGTACTGAATATGGTAATGATATTATTATTACAAATGATGATGGCTATCTAATAACTGGTCAGTTTGGATTCAATCCATCTGATTTGTGTCTTTTAAAAGTTGATGAAAACGGTAATGAGCAATGGTTTAAAACTTTTGGTGGTTCAGGAAATGACAGAGGAAATAATATTGTATTAGGTTCTAATGGTGGTTATGTAATTACTGGAAGTAAAGAAATAAATGGCAACATAGAAATTTACCTGCTCAAAGTTGACGAAAATGGGAATGAAATATGGAGTAAGACTTATGGAGGACAAAGTAATGAAGAAGGAATAGGTCTGACAAGAACTTATGATGGTGGTTATCTTATTACTGGCTGGTCAGTAAGTTTTGATTTTAATAGGTCTGCTTTTTTAATTAAAACTGATGATAATGGTAATGAGGTTTGGACAAAGTCTTATGGTAACGATGGATGGGATTTGGGTAATGAAGTTATAATTACTAAGGATGGTGGATACCTTTTTGTAGGTTACACACAAGAGGTCTTCGGTGAAGAAGTTGATTTATTTTTAGTTAAAATTGATTCTGACGGTAATAAAGAATGGGCTAAAATGTACGGAGGATTTGCAAACGAAAGTGGATATAGTGTTAAGCAGACGGCTGATGGAGGTTATATTATTGCAGGAACTTCGAGTTTTGATTCGGATAATAGTGATATTTACCTCATCAAAACTGACAAAAATGGCAATGTGCAGTAAACTACAAAATCATCCATCCATCTAATCTCTATATACATTGGATAGATGGATAATAAAAAAGCCCACAAACCACCCAATAACAGATAGCAGTAGGCTTTCTATTCACGAATGTGCACCCTCGCTGTCGCTCTTTTTTTCAGTGTTTTTTCTTTCTGTATAGTAATCTCTTGACAACCACAAGGTAAAAGAACGGCTCAAAAAAAGTAGCAAAAAAATACAACATAAAACCTGTTTTGGTAAAGTCTATTCTTGTTTTATCAAATGAGTATTCAGCTTTTAATTTTTGTGATGTATTCTACTAAGGTAATGGTATGTTGTGCTGATGTTTTGGTTCTCTATTCAACCCCTAATTTCTGTCAAGGTAATAGTATATTATGTTATGGGTTAGATAATTAATAAGTGTAGCCCACAGTCTATTGTAATATGAAACCCTTATGCTTAATAATAATGTGAAGAAAAAATGTAACTCCAGTAGGAGCTACATTAATATATGGAAGCAGTACCAGTAGTAGAACTTCCTGTCTATCTCATACACTAAATTATTATCGTTAGTGCTGAGAACTCGTGTTACTTGTAATTTATCACTTGGTTTAATAGAACCAACGGCATACACACATTTTACCCAAAACGGACAATTCAATCTGAACAGCCCTTTAGGATTGACAACGTATATATGGTAGGGACTACAGAAACCAATGTGATTCATTTTTACTTATCGCATTTGCAATTCCTAAGCTGAAACTAAGTGCATTTTCTCCTCTATCAAGAAAGGTGTCAATGTAGCTACTCTTGTTTGCCTGTGTTAATAGATTATAGAAGTTCCACATAGATATTGCACCATTACTCTCACATTTGAATACAGGATTATGTAGATAATTCTTAACCACCTGATTCATCTGATTATCTGATAACAGTAATTGAGGCAATTCCTTTCTATTCATCATTGCGTGATAGATTCGAGCCTTACCCATAACCTGTGCAAATTGATGTTTCGTTAAGCCATAATCTAACATATCTTGCATCACATTCAACTGCTGTTCAGCGTTAAATGATTTATATAGATTATATATTTCCTGACCTAACTGATGTAAACTTGTAACCTTTACTTCACTCACAAATCCATCTGACCAAACACATAAATTAGAACATACTGTTACTTTAAATCCAATGAAGATTTTAAACTTCTCAAAAGCTCCTTTTGTGTTATATAGGTTATCCTGATTGAAAGCTTTTACACCTCCAATTGTAAGCGATAAACTGTTGTTACCAACCTTAGATTTGATTTCCGGTAATTCAATTACAAACATCATACGTTCATAGTATAATGTCTTCTCGAGTTCCAATAACTCCTTTGCAGGTTTATTCTTAGCCTCCGGTATTCTTCCCTTAATTGGATGTGAAACTCTAATGGCAGGTTGTGTCTGGTTAGTACTAAACACATTCTTAGCCATGTCTTGAGATACTTGAATAAAATCTGTATGAGATATTACTGGTTCATTGTCCTTTACAAATACAGGAATGATATGCTTTGAGTGCATTTCTCCTATATTCATTGGAACTGTATTCGCCTCTATAAACGGAGGTCTTTCTACTACTAATTCTTCAACTGGTGTAATTGTCATGATTCTTGTTTTACTTGTCCATTTAATCCTAATAACTGCTCTTTACGCTGAATAAATACAGGCTCTAATTGAGTTTGAAACTCTGGATATTGTTTGTATAATTTGCGTAAATCTTCAATCTCTGTTAGCATACCAATCTGTGTAATTACCTCGTGTAAGGTTGTTCCAGTATTACACCAATTCAATATACGTTTACCTGTTTCTTCTGAAACCTTAAAAGGTGGACGGTCAGTAAATAAACTGGTTCTATCTTTAGATGCCTGTGCGTTATGCTTCATATCGAGGTCAAGCGTAATAGTAAATTCGTAATCTGTACCATCGCGTTGTACTGCTTTCAAACCAACTTTAGTAGGTACATTTTTACCATTTACTACATCAATTACATAATCTTGCTTTACTCGCATAGTACATATAATATGTGTTCTGCTATTAAGAATAGAATTAATGAATTGCTTGTGCATAGGGGTAACTCTACTCCAATTAAAGTAAGAATTGCCCTGTAATGAAGAATGATATTGTAGTAGTTCTTCCCAGCAATGGGTTATGCTATCTATAATAATTACTTCCATATTAGCCTTTTCACATAGTTTAATCGCTTCAATGTATTTCTCTGGTGTAAATGGAGGTTCTAAAGAAATCACATTATAATTACCAAGATGAGCATACAAATCTGCGGAACGGTTCTCTGTGTCAATAACAGCAATGGTATTCCACTTTTCAGTCATACCGTAAGCTATTAGTAAAGAAGAATACGTTTTGCCACTGCCTGAAGGACCCGTAAGTGCCAACTTAATCTTAGCTTGTTTTCTCTCTGCTTGTCTTAACTGCATAGTTATAAGTTTAAATTAGTGAATAAAAAAAAGAGACATATTCAATGAAGAATATGCCTCTTGTTAAATACTGTAATTGAGAATGATTAGACTGTAACCACATCAGCATCTACGGTTGTACTTGGTGTTGGATTGTACGACCAAGTGTAATCTAAAGTAATCTGTTCGCCTGTTTCCTTAACTACATAAGAATAAGGCTCACAAGGTATTTTCTCAATTGCACCTTGCATAGTTTTACCAATCATTTGTGCAGCCATTGTTTCTCCAAACGTACACGGAATGTTACAAGTCCTTGCTGTGGCATAGAATTTACCTGTCTGCTTAGATTGTACCATTTCCATATCGCCTTGAATTACCAAAGCCATAAATGATTCTCCTGTGTTGTTGTTCTCAACAACTTTAACATCTACTACTGTTACCATAATTAATGGATTTTAAATTGTGAATAAATAAGACCACCCGCAGGTAGCCAAAGACCAGATTATTATGGGGGGTGGATTCTGGGGAGTTCTACGTATGAATTAGGCTATTGAATTTAGGGGCGGGGTAGTAAAAAAAGATGTTGTAATTGAGTTTTGATTGTAGGGGTGGGGTAAAAAATTTTGGTTCAAAATGTAAATAAAAGTTATTCCTAATACTTATAAATAATAAATATGTATTTTTTACAGCTTCGTTTAAACATAGCCCAGTTAGCTACTGGTACAAAATATTTTTTATTTATTTTCGTAATTCACCTATTATTACTGTTGATGTGAAGATACAGTATTTAAGAATAGAAGATTAGAATTGTTAGGTACTATGTTAGGGCACAAAAGAAAAAAGCCTCATAAATCATTGATTTACAAGGCTTTAAAATCTTAAAAAGTGATCCTGTCAGGACTCGAACCTGAAACCTGCTGCTTAGCCTACCACTACAGTTTTCACTGCCACCTTTGATTTAAAGGCTTTGGGGTCTGGACCATATCTTCACCATTACAGGTGCAGTGCGTATGGCCTCTACGGAACCTCCTGATAATCTTTCGCAAAGTGAATACCTTGTTTCTGATTATTCTTTGGCATCTCTACCCGCAAGCTAATTGTACGATGGAATTTATTGGGATTGAAATAATAACATGTATCTGTTTGAGGACAGAACACACATACAAGGTTTATTTCTTTCTTATTCCATTGTTTTGTATGAACTCCTCTTGAAGTGCTATAAGATTGTCTGAATGAAATCTCTATTACTCCACGTGAATTAAGATTCCGGGTCTTAACCTGTACCGTTTGAGATACTCCATCTTTTGTGATAATCAAATCAAATGGAGCATGCTCGGTAAGTGGTATAGATACCCAATAACCTTTTTCATACAAATCAACTTGCGCCTTCAAAACGCCTAAATCTCCTAAAGTTTTGGTATGGTGTTTTTGCATACTCAAAATTAAAAAAAGATCAGAAGTTTCCTCGGTATTAGCATAATCACCTCAATGAAATTAGCCTTCACCGATATAGCACTGTCCACTTTACAGCTTACGTTTCGCTGTAAAGGCTCCTAAATTGAAGGCAGCTGCTCTATCCAGTTGAGCTACAGGACCAATTAAGGAAGCGCAAATTTACTATTAACTTTAAATTACTTGCCATTTTAATTGAAAAAATATTTTAAAAATTTTACTTTTAAATACAAAGAAATTCTAAACAAAAACAAGCTTTTAACGCAATTCAATTTAATTCTTAACATAAATCAATTACTTTCGTTATATGAGTTTTTTACATCCATCTATAATGTATTTTCATTTTTCTACTTTTGGAAAAATATTATATCTACAACTCATTAAGCATTTTAGTATCAGAAGAGCTTTGTTTACTTTAATTTTTCTGATTCTGTTTATCTTATTATTTTCTTTGGTTACTATTTGCAGATTACTTGATGAAATTATTTTCTTTGGCTATCGTAAAACTCAGATCAAAGAACCCGTTTTCATTATAGCAAACCCAAGATCCGGCACTACTTATTTACATCGGCTTATGTGTGATGATGAGGAAAAATTCAGATATACACTTTTGTACCATACAATTTTCCCAAGCATACTTTTGATCAAACTAATTGAAGGAATCGGTAAACTCGAAAAACCAATCGGCAGCCCTTTTAAAAAGTTCTTTAAATGGATCGATAGTTGGGCTTTTAAGGGTTGGGAAAATATTCATCCAATGGGCCTGGCACAGTCTGAAGAAGATGAAGGTATGTTTATATTTCCATTAATGACTCCGGGAATTTATCTGCTGATTCCATTTATAAATGAAATGGACGATGCCAAATTCATGGATAAAATGCCTGCCAAAACTCAAAAAAAACTAATGGATTATTATGAAAGTAGTCTGAAACGGTTTCTGTATGCAACTGGTTCTGATAAAGTCTTTCTGTCTAAAAATGTAATGTCAACAGGTCGGTTTAAAGCCTTGATAGATCGGTTCCCCGATGCGAAGATCATTTATCTGGTTAGAAATCCATATAATGTTATTCCTTCGTTCATAAGTATGTTTACCGCAGCCTGGAAAGCACATAGCCCAGATATTGGTAACGATTCTGAGGAAGCAAGAGCATGGGGTGAATTGGGTATTGCCTATTTCAAATACTTCTTTGAACTTAAAAAAGCTTATCCTGAATCACAGATATTGACAATACCATATACAGAGTTAAGCAAACATCCTTATAAAACGGTAGAAAGAATTTATAGTCATTTCAATATGGCTATGAGCGAAAATTTCAAGGAACAACTAAGAGCCAAAACCAATATTACCCGCAAATACAAGAGTAAACACAATTATTCCTTAGAACAGTACGGTTTAAAGCCGAGTGATATTCATGTTCCGCTTGCTGAACTATTTGAAGAATTTAACTTTCCGATAGAAGCGTAAATTTGTATAAAACAAAATTATAAAAGTAATGGTTTATTTAACGATTATTCCAAAGTATGAGGAATCTGTACATTTTTATAAAAAGCTCTATTAGATTCTTTTGAGTGACGAACCCTCGGAATGGAAAATGAGCAAAGCAAAATTTGGAATAAAGAATCTTACACCACCTATAATTTACAGATTCTTCACTTCAACTACGCTAAGCTTCGTTTCGTTCTGAATGACACAAATATTATAGCGATAAATTAATTATGTTATGCCTGATTTATTCAATAAACCACCTGAAGATATTAAGCCTAAAATTCACGAATCATGGTTAGAAGTTCTTTACGATGAATTTCAAAAACCATATTTCAGGGAAATAAAAAAATTCCTGATAGATGAAAAGAAAGCTGGTAAACTCATTTACCCTCCCGGACCAAAAATATTTTCTGCTTTCGATGCAACACCATTCAACAAACTAAAAGTTGTTATTTTGGGTCAAGATCCTTATCATGGTCCCGACCAAGCTAACGGTATGTGTTTTTCTGTGAGCCCCAATGTACCTCACCCCAAATCTTTGATCAATATTTTTAAAGAAATCAGCAATCAGACAGGCGCAACTTATCCGAGATCAGGAGATTTAACTCCCTGGGCAGAACAAGGAATATTTCTTCTAAATGCAATTTTAACGGTTCAGGCACATCAGGCAGCTTCCCATCAACACATTGGCTGGCAAAAATTTACAGATACGGTTATTCAAACTATTTCTAAAGAAAAGAATGGGGTAATTTTCTTACTTTGGGGGCGATATGCTCAAAATAAGGAAAAACTAATAGATACAGAAAAACATATCATTTTGAAATCAGCTCATCCATCTCCATTAGCGGCACATAGGGGCTTTTTCGGAAATGGACATTTCAACAAGGTAAATGAAATTTTAAAAGAAAGAGGAGAAGAAACCATAAATTGGCAACTTCCATGAGCTTCTGAAGTTTGTAATTTTTCGTAAAAGCTTACAAAAAAAAGCTCACTTATTTTCGTAAAAAACAAGTGAGCTTTGAATATGTTTTATTTGTTTGATTATCTCAGATCGATTTCTTCCATATCTAAACCTTCATAGTCTTCTTTTCTGTATTGGAACAAAGATTCATCAGTCTCTTCTTCACCGAATCCCTTGAACTCATCTAAAAGGTATGTAATAACAGAACCGGTTTTAGTGAAAACAATTCCATATTTTATGTAAAATTCTTTATCAACGATGGCTAAAATAACCTTATCAAAACTTTCATCTTCTTCGTTTGGATATACATCTACAACATGCAATTGTTGTGCTCTGATAATCGTATCGCGATAATTCTTAAAAGTAAAAGCTTCTTCATAAATATTAAAAATAGTTGAAGGACTGAACTCTTCCTCCTCTTCGTCAAATTCGGTAATCTGTACTTCTTCGTCTTCTTTAAATACCGTCCATACTGTTTCATTGTCGGTAATTCGGTCTAGTATATCTGTTTCAATTCTGTATTTATCATCAGCAACCAAAAAATTACCTTTTTGAATTTCAGCAATATCTGCTTCTTTGTTTTCAATTGACATTTCAAATTTCCCTTTAAAAGAATAAAAGGCATTATATCTATTCTCAACTACTTCGAGTAGCTTGACAGCTTTATCATCATTTTGAGCGTAAGAATTGGTAGAAATAAAGAATAAACTGAAAATTAAAATTAATATAGATCGCATCCGTAGTGTTTTAATTGCGCTTTTTGATTAAAAATACAAAGGTCGGTTTAATTTCTGATTTGTGATAAATAATCTTCTAAAGACATTAGATCTAACATTAAAACTTCTCTAGGCTTACTACCTGCTGAAGGGCCAACGATTCCCGCAGCTTCTAACTGATCCATAATTCTACCTGCACGATTATATCCCAACTTCATTTTTCTTTGGATCATCGAAGTAGAACCTTGTTGTGAACCTACGATCAAGCGGGCTGCATCTTCAAAAAGGGCATCTTTTTCCATCATCTTCACATTCATTGCTCCTGTTTCTCCATCGGCAACTTCAGGTAATTCAAATGCGGAAGCATAAGCCGGCTGATTTCCTATAAAATCAGTAATTCTATCCACCTCTGGTGTATCTACAAAAGCACATTGTAAACGGAAAGTATCTGCCCCGGTAACCAATAGCATATCTCCACGACCAATTAACTGATCTGCCCCACTTTTATCGATTATTGTTTTAGAATCTACTTTTGACATCACTCTGAATGCAATTCTAACAGGGAAATTCGCTTTGATGGTTCCGGTAATAATATTAACAGTTGGTCTTTGTGTCGAAATGATCAAATGAACACCAACCGCACGTGCTAATTGAGCCAAACGTGTTAAAGGCATTTCAACCTCTTTTCCTGCAGTCATTATCAAATCGGCAAACTCATCAATAACCAATACAAGATAAGGTAAGAATCTATGTCCTTTTTCAGGATTTAATCTTCTTGCCTTGAATTTAGCGTTGTATTCTTTGATATTCCTTACATGCGCATCTTTCAGTAGGTTATAGCGATTATCCATTTCTACACAAAGTGCATTCAAGGTATGAATAGACTTCGAGGTGTCGGTAATAATAGAATCTTCTTCGCTAGGTAATTTAGCAAGGAAATGCTTTTCTATCTTATTGTAAATTGAAAGTTCCACTTTTTTCGGGTCGATCAGAATAAACTTTAATTCTGCTGGATGTTTAGCATATAATAAGGAAACCAGAATTGTGTTTATACCAACCGACTTACCCTGCCCTGTTGCACCTGCCATTAGTAAGTGGGGCATTTTAGTAAGATCGGCAATGTAATTCCCCATACTAATACTTGTACCCAAAGCAATCGGTAACTCCATATTGGAATCGCGAAAAGCTTCTGTATTGATAATAGATCGTAATGATACTATATCTTTGGTTTCATTAGGCACTTCGATACCTATTGTTCCTTTACCCGGAATCGGAGCGATTATTCTGATACCCAAAGCAGACAAACTCAGGGCAATATCATCTTCTAAATTTCTGATTCTTGAAATTCTGACACCAGGAGCGGGCACTAATTCAAACAAAGTAATCGTAGGACCGAATTTAGCAGAAATTTTTACGATCTCAATTCCAAAATTCTTTAGTGTTTCAATAATGCGCTTGGTATTGGCTTGTAATTCCTGTTTATTCAAACCTACCTTATCATTACTATAAGCTTCTAACAAGTCTATAGTAGGTTTTTTATAATTAGCTAAATCCAATGTTGGATCATAATCTCCAACAGCAATTGGTAATTCATTTTGCTCTGAAACTCTTAATCGATCTTCGGTAGGGTTAAAAGGCGTTTCTAACTCAGGCGGTGTATCTAAAACTTCAACTTCCAAATCGGCGGCTGGATCGAAAGTCGGATCAGGTGCAGGTAAAGGCAACTGATCTTCACCATAAGAACCAATCTGTATATCTATTTCTTCTCCGGCAACTTCCGGCTCGATCATTATCTCGTCTTCATCATAATCAATATTTTCTATCTCATAAACATTTTCAGCTAAAACATCTGAAGGCTTTTTCTTTCTTTTTGTAGTCGTTTTTTTAGCTCTTGATTTAGTTTTAGAACTAGCCGCTGAAGAAGACATCGATAAAGTCGGTAAGGCAAGATTATTGAAATCCGGTAATCTCATCTCCTTAAAGAAAGTAAGTACTGGATCTATGTTAAGATTAAAGAAACTTATGATTAATGTACCAACAACAAGAAATAAAAATAACAATGTTCCGTACCAACCTATAAAACCATTCAACCAGGCATTGATCTTCATTCCAAAAACACCAGCCCATGGATTAAGTGATGCACTTGCCAAAAAACCAATAACAATAGATGAGAATACAGTAGCAACAACTGCATTTATTCCCCAATCTTTTAAATTATAATTGTACTTTTTAGACATCAGATCTACACCACAAAGAGCAATGTAAGCTGCTAAGATCAATGAGGCAATTCCAAATAATCTGAAAACAAAAATTTGTGCAATGAATGCTCCGGCAGTTCCTAATAAATTCTTTGAATCATGATTTCCACTTAGGATTTCTGTAATAGAAAGTGAAATGACATCATGGTCATTTCTCCAGGTAAAAAAGTAAGAGATAAAAGATACAATCAAAAATATAGCAATACAAACGAGGGCAAATCCTAACATTTGTTTGTACTTAGGATCTGTTTTTTTTGTCGATCTGCGTTTTCTGCTTGTCGTTTTTTTCGATTTAGTAGAACGTGTTGTTCTTCTGCGTTTGTTTGTAGTTGTTGCCATATCACTGCCTCGGTTATACAAAAATGGTTTTACAATTAATAAAGGTATTTCTTTATTAAAGTACAGTAATTAAGTTAATACTTTAGTTTTCAACATTTTATCATCAAATAGCGTTTTTAATGTGCAAAGTCTTAGGTTACTTTATGCTTTTTTAGTAGTCTTTTCTTTTGTGAATCAGTAAATTATCCTGCATGAGAAAATTTATACCTGCTCTGTTTTTTTGTTGTTTATTTTTATTCTTTGGTAATACGGCAAATGCTAATTGCTCGTCAGAAGAATCAGAATTGATCATTACGATCGAACCTGATGCGTTTTTTCTTGAAATTACCTGGCGAGTAAAAGATTACAAAACCGGCGAGTCTATTTTATATGGAAACTGGGAGGGAGGTACCTACTGTTTACCAAAAGACGGTTGTTATGACTTTACAATTTTCGATCTGGCAGGTGATGGAATTTGTTGTAATGAGTTCGGTATTCAGGGTGGATATTCTGTTCATTATGAAGGTGAATTAATAATTGAAGGAGGAGATTACACCGATAGCGAATATAGTGGTGCATTTGGCTGTGATAATGGTGATTCTTGTTCTGATTCATTTGAAATCATTGGTGAAGGTGTTTACAACACACCCAATCCAGAAACCTGGTACACTTTCTCTCCGGAAGAATCGGGCTTATACAAAATAAATACCTGCTTCGATGCAAATAATTGCAACACTGCAATTTGGGTTTACGATTATTGCCAGGGCTTACCTTACACAAATAACTTACAGGGAAGTATTAAGTTTAGCGCGAATGGTTGTGTAAACAATAATGAATTAGCTGTAACACAGCTTAACTTAATCGAAGGAGAAAAATATTTCATAAGGGTTGGTCATATAGAAGAATGTGAAGAGGTAATTTTCTGGGAGTTATCTTATTTAGCACCAGTTACAGATTGCGATGATCCAAATGCTTGTAATTACAATCCATTTACAGTTATTTCAGACCCAAGTTCATGCGAATATGCTGGTGGAAACGATGATTGTCCCGGCCCTGATTTTATGATCGATGAAGAGGCCATAAAAAGCAGTATGTATATAAGTAGCTTTAACAGCCAAATTGCTGATTGTTATTTTCAGGAAGGCTGTGTAACTGGTGTCGGTTTACGTGAAGTACTTCGCTTTGATACAAAAATTTATAATGTTGGTTCTGAAGATTTCTATCTTGGGCGACCAGATGCAGACAACCCGCTTTGGGTATGGGATAGCTGTCATTTTCATTATCATTTTGAAGAATATGCTGAGTATATTCTTTTTGATGAAACAAATGCTCCTCTGCCACTTGGAAGAAAAACTGGTTTTTGTTTAGAAGATACAGGTTGCCCTAATTTAGGTGATTACAAATTTTCGTGTATTTCACAAGGACTCACCGCCGGATGTTATGATCTTTACGAAGCAGATTATAATTGTCAATGGTTGGATATAACAGATGTAGATGCTGGCTTATATACTTTAGTAGTAAGAGTAAATTGGGGCTTTGTCCCTGATTCTTTAGGAAGATATGAAGAAGATTATAGTAATAATTGGGCGCAGGTTTGTTTTGAACTTCTCAGAGATGACGAAGGTGTTGCTTCTTTTGAGATCAAAGAAACATGTAATCTGATAGTGGATTGTTATGGGGAACCTTATGGTGATGCCTACTTGGATTGTAAAGGTGTGTGTAACGGGGACGCACTTATTGGCGATATTATTGAAAATGAAAAGTATCAAAACAATGATTTTAATGCTTTATCACAATACATAATTGATGATGGAGCATACAAAAAATGTTATGACCCAAGCGGTAACGGCGACTTAGACATGTATGATCTGACTCTATTGAGCAATTGCATAAATACTGGAGCAAACTGTAACTTTCCTTTCAGCTTTTCTAATTCTGAATCGATAGTAAACTTTTCTTTCAATGATTCAACCTTCTTATTCAATAGTTCTAAACAAGCATGGACTCAAATAAACATAGAAACACCAGAGGCTAGAATTATGGCTTATGAATTAAGCGTTGAGAATGCAATGATCTTAGATTATGAATTGCTTATCGGACAAAATGATGCGAGCGTAATTATTGATCCTAATAAGGATAAATTAACGGTTATTTATAAAAATGAATTTATTCCATTCAGTGAAGATCCTTTGGGAATTTTGAATCTGCATTTAGAAATTTTAGATGAAACACAGAATATATGTTTTTCTGAAAGCATGAATGCTGTTAATCATCAACTACAAATGCTAAGTGCTGTTTCTGGAGCAAATTGTATGATGCCTGAAATATATACTTCAAATAGTAATTTTATAGGCAAGCAAGAATATACAATTTACACTCAAGATCGACAGCTTATTATTGAATATGATTCAGGCAATTCTTTCACACTGAATATATACGATCTTAATGGTCGATTAGTCAACAGAATACAAGATAATAAAGGTGAAACAAATATTCTTGATCTTAATATGTTGGCAAATGGTATTTATGTTGTGGAACTAATTGATCAAAATGAACTTTTCCAACAAAAAATCTTGCTTCACTGATACTTCAAGAGTGGCTATTAACTGCTAAATTTGCAGTCTATTATGAGTAAATTTTGTTTAGTAAGTGGCTGTATATTAGCCCTATTGGGAGTTATCTTCGGTGCTTTTGGTGCACATGCTTTAGAATCGAGATTAAGTCCCGATTCGCTTCAGTCTTATGAAACCGCAGTTCGTTACCAATTTTATCACGCTTTTGCTTTATTGATCTGCGGTTTGTTAACCATAAAATTAGACTTCAGTGAGATCCGAATTCCTGCTTATTTATTCCTAACAGGAACAATACTTTTCAGCGGTTCGATTTATTTATTAAGTACAAGAGCAATAACAGGCATTACACAAACAAAACTACTTGGCCCTATAACACCCATCGGTGGCAGTTTACTCATTTTAGCATGGGCAATTCTGGCAGTTCAGCTATTCAAAACAACTTCTTAAAACTCCCAAACTCTTAAAACTCCCAAACTCTTAAACTCTTAAACTCTTAAACTCTTAAACTCTTAAACTCAAATATACACATGACTAAATACGCTGAATACAAAAAAATCAGAACGAAAGCAAATGATCTGAGTAAAGTAATTTCTGTACTTCACTGGGATCAGGAAACTCAAATGCCTCAAGGAGGCGCGGCTTTACGTGCTCAGCAAATTTCTACCTTATCTGGTATTCTTCATGAACACAATACAAAAGATAGTTACGGAAAGCTTTTGGAAGAACTTAACAATGAAGCTTCTTTGGATGCTAAGCAAAAAAGGAATGTAGAACTTTCAAGAAAGAGATTCCAAAAAAACACCAAATTCGACCTTGACTTAATTATCGAATACAGTAAAACTTCTTCAGAGTGTTTTCAGGCATGGCAAAAAGCTAAAAAAGAAGATGATTTTGCCATCTTTGAGCCTCACTTGACTAAAATGGTTAGTATTAAACGCAGACAAGCTGAACTTTTGGGCTTTGAAGACCATCCCTACACAGCCTTAATGGATGAGTACGAACCTGATATGACGACCAAAGAAGTAGAAGTATTATTTGATGAAGTAAGAGACAAACTAACACCTTTCATTAAAAAAGTTTTCGATGCTCCTCAGGTGAACGATAGTTGGATTTCTCAGCATTACGATCACGATAAACAGTGGAACTGGGGAATGGATTTATTGAAATTCTGCAAATACGACCTTAAGCATGGAAGACAAGATATTTCAACACATCCTTTTACGACTGATTTTGGTGCACATGATGTTCGTTTAACAACACGAATTAATGATAAGGACTTCATGGAAATGAGTTGGAGCACCTTACATGAATGTGGGCACGCTTTGTATGAACAAGGCTTACCAATTGAAGAATACGGTTTACCATCGGGCACATCTGTTTCACTAGGCATACATGAATCACAATCTCGACTATATGAAAACAACTTAGGAAGAAGCTATGATTTCTGGACATACTGTTATCCAAAACTACAACAACTATTTCCTGAAAACTTAGCTGACATTAGCTTAGATGAATTTTACAAGTCGATCAACAAAGTTGCTCCCTCACTAATAAGAACTAGTGCTGATGAGTTAACCTATCACTCTCATATTATGATTCGCTTTGAAATCGAAAAAGCACTGATCGAAGGCAGCTTAGAAGTTAAAGACTTACCTTCTGCATGGAATCAGAAATATAAAGATTACCTAAATGTTGATGTACCTTCAGATGCGATGGGCTGTATGCAGGATGTACACTGGTCACACGGAAGTTTTGGTTACTTCCCTACTTATTCCTTAGGCAGTTTTTATGCTGCTCAGTTTTATCACAAACTTTCTAAAGATATTAATAATTACACCGACTTGGTTCGTAATGGTGATTATCAGCCTTTGTTAGATTGGCTAAGATGTAACATTCACCAACATGGATCTACTTATAAGGCAAGTGAGTTGTGCGAAAAGGCAACTGGCGAATCTCTTAACTTTGATTATTTCCTAAAATACGCTAAAGAGAAATTCGGAGCAATTTATGGAGTATAATTTATAATAGATGGTTGATGGTTGATGGTTGATGGTTGATAAAATTCATCATTCATTAACCATCATTCATATCAAATCGGGCTATCAAAATTTATTTCCGAAGATAATTTTCTAATGAGTACAATATCCTGAATATCCTCTAAACAATCATAATCCTCCCTAAATGCTTCTTTCCACTTTTTCGCCGCTTCAATATCTTTCAACTTAGTGTAGCCGTAAAACATAAAGAAAGTATAAACAGCAACCTCATTATCCACATTATCAAAGTCTGTTGCTTTTTCAATAAAATCCAAGCCTTTTGCTACATCTCCAATAACGATTTCGTGTTGTGCTTTCAGAAACTGTAGCGTTTCCACTTTTTCTGAAAATCTGCTATAATCTTCATCAGTCGTTAAGGTTTTAATTGCTTCACTAAGAAATGGCAATGCCTTTTCATTATCAAAAGTGTATAAATAAGCATAGCCTAAATTGATATGAAAAGCTGGGTGTAATTTCACATCCTTTTCTTTAGCTACCTTTTCAGCTTCCAATAAATGATAAACCGCTTTATCGATATTTCTTTCAAAATAATAAGAAGCTATATCAATATGCACATTCTCCATATCATATTGATCTGGAGTTTCAAAACATTTTTTAAGACATTCGATCGCTTCTTTATAGTCTTTTTTATTTGCTGCTTTATACGAGAGTTCGTAATAATCTTTATCTATATTATTAGCATCTCCAACTTTATTGATTTCTCTGATAGTCCATAACTGCTCTTTGATCTTAGGTCTTGTTACTTCAACTTTAGAAAAATGATCCAGCACAACTGTATCACCAATACTTAATTGCTCTTTCTGAACAGAATAAGTTTCCCTTTTTTCATTGTAAGGCGCTAAAACCTGATAGTGAAATGGAATAGGATAGTTATCATGCAATATTTTACAAACACCATTCTCATTTCCACAAACAACAACCAGCTCCCAACCCAAACAGTTAACTATTTGATAAACTCTTTCTGGCTGACCAATTCGCAAACCAGACTTATACATAAAGTTATGATACTTATCTTTATCCTTATAAAGCTTCATTGAACTTTGACTATTTACCCAATATTTTTGCTTTTTATGTATTGAAAGCAGATAGTAAATAACATGATCTTCTTCTCTGAGATTGAATGATTTTTTTAGTATTTCATGTTTATTTTCATCTATAGAACCTTTAAACCCGAGTGGCACAATTGCAAAATCGCTCAACTTATAAAAAGAAGATCTTCTGCTAACCTTGTTTGTTGCCACATCAACCTGAACCAATTCCAGAGCTTCTTCCGGGATTACTTTTTTCCCTTCCTCGTAATAAAAAAGTACTTCATGGTCATCATCTGTAATTACAGAAATTTTGGCTTTTCTCCCCAATGGAGCTAAAGTAAGTAAATTCAGATATGTTTTTTCATAATTGAAACTCAGTGTCTTTAAGTCAAAGTCTGATGCTTTCAGCGGTTTAGATTTGGGAGCATCTTTAATTATTTCAAACTTAAAATCAAAAGGATTCAGAATGTAATCCCAGCCTTCTTCCCAATCGAACATCCCACACAAATACTTATCAGGATCATTTTCAATATCTTCCCATTTAGTATTTTGAAAAGCAAAGTAATAAGCATGTTCTGCATCAAACTGCCCAAAACATTTTAGTTCTGGATACCATACTAAAAACTCATTATAGTCAGCAAGATCTACATACTTAATTTGCAACATCCCAGAAGGGTCTTGTTTTTCGATATTCAGATTTGATTCAAAATTACTTGTATGAACACGACTTGTTTTGATTTCAAGGTCTGCTGCTGCTACATACTCTATATCAGCTAAATCTTCGTAATTCAAAACCTCTTTTAAGTTTAACTTTTTACCAGCATTCAAAAAGGCTAAATAAGCTTCAGGTAGATTCATAATTTCAATTTTACAACAAAATAAAAACTATTCAACCTAGCTAAGTTCAGATTCTTAAATTTGTTAAGATTCTTTTAAAATTAGTATGGTTTTCCTCTTTATTTACTAAAAAGAAAGATATAGTTCTATTTTTGGACTTTTAAAACTCAGTTCACCATTCACCAATCACCAATCACCAATCACCAATCACCAATCATCAATCATCAATCATCAATTATCAACCATCAACCATCAACCATCAATTACCACCAATAACTCTAGGGCAAATTCAAAATAAAATACTTGCAAAAAAAGTATAATTAATTAAAGCGAATTTTTTAATCAAAACTAATTTATATATTAGCACGAGACATTTATTTACAACCCCTTTAAATCTTAATTATGAAACAACTATTTCTGTACATTTTAATTTTGATTCAGTGTGTATGTTACGCACAAAATGAATCTGTTAATCTCTCCGACCATGTCCGGTCAAATAACTTAGAAGAAGTAAAAGCCAATTATTCTTCTCAGGAAATCATAAAAATTGATCTTAAGTCCGGATTACGCCCTCTGCAATTAGCAGCTAAAATGGGACATTCTGACATTGTTGCTTACATTGTTTCTCAGGAAGCATTTCTTGAAACAGGTATATATGTTGAAAGAAATGAAAAGCCTGCAATGATTCATGCAATTGAACATGGACAATTAGAAGTCATTAAAGTATTATTGGATAGCGGCACACGAGATGCTAACAATCGTTGGATGGGAAAAACTTATTTATTCCATGCTTATGACTTAAGTGCTGACAAGGCAGTAATAGACCTATTAGTTGAATATGGTGCTGACAAGGCTCTTGCAATAAGAGATAAAAAACAAACTTCAAAAATCGAAAAAGTAAATACAGTAGCTGAGAATTTGACTGCTGAGTTATTAAAAGACTTTCAATTCGATAAGTATCAATCTATTGATGTTTTCAATGTTAACCTAATGGCAGCTCAAATGCTCTATGAATTTGAAGAAAAATATAAGGGAGATGATAATGCTATAAAGAATGAAAGAGCGGTAATTATGGAATACAGAAATAAAAAGTTATTCCGATTACTAGATGCTAACCAACGAGTTACTTTCAATCAACTATTCAAATAACCATTTTGCAAACATCATTAAAGAATATAAAATGAAAAATAAATATTTACTTTTAACTATACTATTCTCCTTTTTCAGTGCAAATGTTTTCGCTGAGATTGTGCCGGGTAGTAACGATGATCCATGTACGGCAACTAGCTTAGCTGTTGGACAGTGTGGCTTTGGGACTTTTGCCGATTATACAGAAACAGATGTTGCTGACGCTCCTAACCCGGGGTCTTGTACCAATGGTAGTGCCGATGGTGGTTTTCTTGACAACGGAAGCTGTGCAGATGCCTGGTTTGAGGCCACAGTTCCTGCCGATGGTATTTTAGACATTGATGTTGACAGAACATCCACAGACGGCTCTGCCGATATGACATTGGCAGTTTATACAGGTGCAACTTGCTCTGGTCTAACACAATATGCATGCGATGGAGACGGTGGTCCAAGCACATTGCCTGTAATTAACATTAATGATATAGGCTTAGCTGGACAAACTATCTATATTCGTTTATGGGACTGGAATTGCAACACCACTACAACTGATTTTGAAGTGTGTCTGTCAAATCCAAACATAAATACTGATATACTTTTGGATGCTGGCACAAATGGAACTACAGTAAGTGTAGATTGTGGAGCATATTACAACTTTTATGATAGCGGTGGACCTGGAATTGTGAATGGTGCTACTGATTATGCAAACAATGAAAATAACACGATAACTTTTTGTGCGCCAGCTGGACAAAATATTCGATTAACATTCTTGAATATTTTTAACAGTACAGTTGGAACAGGAACAATAATTCGTCCGGCTGGTGATGGCACACATGCCCTCGATCTTGATGCAGGTGGAAGTACTACAGGTGGTGGTGATTTAGCCGATTATTTGACTTTTTATGATGGCACATCGTCAGGCGCCCCGATTATCAGTGTAAATACCGGTGAAACATTAAGTTATCCTTCACCGGGAACTATTGTTTCAAGCGGAACTTGTTTAACAGTTAATTTCACTTCAAGTCAAACTACTGTTGAAGAAGGATGGGAAGCTGTGGTCGAGTGTGTTAACGACCCTACACCGACAACAATAAGTTCTGGAACTTGTGGAACAGGCTTAACATTGTCTGATGACACGTATAACAATGGAGGAAGTGCCTCACTTGTCGAAAATGACCAATTCATTGTAACCTATTGTCCCGACATTCCTGGTTCGTGTATGTTCGCTGGTGACTTGAATGGTTTTTTAACTGCTTTGAATCTTAACCCTAATATGGATTACTTATATGTTTATAATGGAACAGATGATACAAGTTCACCAATTGCCATTCTTACTGGTTCAAGCGACAATGTATTAGGAAATGGTTCTGAAACTACTACTAATATTACAGGTATTACTGCTTTTAATGATTGGACACCAGCAAACCCAGGTGGTTGTTTGACATTCAAATTAGTTACCAATAATTGTATAAATTACCCAAATTGGGCTGCGGGTGTAGCAGGTTTCGATATTGATATGGAATGCGTTGAATGTGATTTAGGAAATGGTGGAGGCACCGAATGTTCAAACGCAACCTGTATAAATGCAAATGGTTTTTGGGCTGGAACGAACATTGACGATACTGGAAATGGATATGATGCAACTTATAATCCTAATGGAACCGACCCAGGAGAAGAAAATGGAACAGGTAATTATTCAGATGGCTGCGATCCTTCTGAAATCACACGTTTAGAAAATACAATTTGGTATCAGTTTGCCACGCCTGATATTTGTGAAGAACTCAACTTAGAAATTTTATTGAACTATATCTCGTGTCAGAATGAAAGAGAAGACGATAATGGAATTCAGTTCACTATTTGGGAAGGTCCTGTTGGTGCATCAACAGGCTGTGTGTCTGGTTCTTGTCCTAGCGCTGACGGTAGTGGTTGGGATAATGATTCAGCAGATGGTACTATAAATGCTCCAGAAACAAGTAATGGTTATGATATGTTTGGTTGCTTTGATAAATTAATTGCAGGTCAAGGTGTTTCTATAACTGGTTTGAATTCAAATACCCACTATTATATTATGATCGATGGGTTTACTGGTCAACACTGTTTCTTCGATTTTTATTTCGATCTTTTCCCTCCGGGAATTACTTCACCTTTAGTCATACCAGATCCTGCTAACTTTTGTTCAGGTTCTACAGATGAAGGTACGTTTACTGTAACTTCATTAGATTTTGTTGAGTTCGTATATGATCCTACACCTTATGCTTCAGTAGCAGATGCTATAGCTGCCGAAAGTCCTCAAAATGCTTATGACAATCTTTCGGGAGGTGCAAGTTCTTTAGGAACTGTTCCGAATGTACAAGATCCGAATAACCCAACAGCAACGACTACAGCAACGCTTGAATTTACCGGAGCTACCTTCCCAACGAATACAACTTGCGGTATTCAGGTATATAACTTATATGCTATTGCAAATGAGTTTCCTGCGGGTGGCTATGGAAATGGTAGCGATGCAACTGCCGATGATTGTTTCCCATATCAGGTAACGCAGGTTACTATTTTCCCTACTTTAAGTGTAACTACAGATGGCGATGGAACATGTGGAACTTTAACTGCTGTATTGGAAGCTGCTGATGGATCAGAATGTGAATCTGAAACAGCTGTTAGTTGTGTAGCCGATGGAGATGCCTTAAATTATGATTTCTCAGCAACTGCAACAATTACAAATCTGGGCACTCCTCCAACTGCTTGTAACTTACCTACTTTATCGGGTAGTTTGACCTGTGCGGGGTGTGCAGTAACAAGTTGTAACTGCCCAACGTGTCCGGCACCTCCGGCAATCCCAACTGTAAACGTTGCTCCGGTTGCCTGTTTCCCACAATACGCCGACCAAGCTGAAATGGATGCAGCTGCCGATGGAAGTGAAGACAATCCATTTGCTACTTGGAATGGTGCTTTAGCCTATGCACAAGCTAATAATATCAATTATATTTCTTTCGCTCCTGCAACATATCAAACTGATAATTCTGTTTTCAATGCGTTTGGTTTGGCAGGTGGATGGCCTGTAACATTAGACAATATGTATGTCGATGGGCAAGGTTCAACAATAATTGGAAATGGAACATCTGTGGGTTTTGCTGATATAGAAGCTGATAATGTTACCATAACAAATATCAATTTAACAAATTTTGCACAGGGCTTAGAAATCGAAGATGTTGCTGGCTTTACTATGTGCAATAGCGTCGTTGACAATTCAGATAACAATGGCCTTAATGGTGTTTTTGTAAATTCAGATGCCTCAAATACCGATGCAACTTTTATCAATGTGGCATTTAATAATCACGACGGTCCGAATTTTACATCAGCTATGGATATTTGGGCAAGTTCTGTAACAGAAGGCATTAATACGACTGTTAATTTCTGCGAGGCAACTTGGAATTGTAACCAGCGTGATGGCTTTGGTGGTGCGTTATTTATTGGACACGACCCTGATAATCGTCCTCCTTCCTTTGCTGGTCCAATTGTATGTATGCAAGGTGGTGGTTTCTACGATAACTTAGGAATTGGTGCTGCAAGTGATGGTGGTGCATTAAATGTACAGGATAACTCAACATTAAATATAGATGGAACCGAATTTGTTTGTAATACTTCAAATGCAGATGATGGTACTTCTGGTGGAGGTGCTATTCGTATTCAAGGTGGTGCTGATGTAGATATACAAAATGCTAACTTCTCTGGAAATACAACAATGCAGTATGGTGGTGCTATTTTATTTACGAATAACGATCTAACCGATCCCGCATTAACTATTTCTGGTTCGTCATTCTTTAACAACATAGCAAATAGTGGTGGTGCTATTTGGATCGATGGAGAAACGACCTCAACAATTAGTTCGAGTTATTTTACTGGAAATGAAGCGAACGCAGCAAGTGGTTCTGATGCTCATGGTGGTGGAGCAATTCATGTAGATGCTTTCCCAGATGGTTCAAATGGTCAATTCAATACAACAACTACCACATTCACTTTAGAAAATTCAATTGTAACCGGAAATTCAACAGTTTATTCTGGAGGTGGTGGAATTTTCTTTAATTTAACAGATAATAGTTCTGATGCTCAAGGAAATGGTACTTCTGATATTCTTACAATTAATAACTCTTCTATATGTGGAAATACAGCATCAGGTGGAACTGATGGAAATGATGTTACAGAATATACCTACGAACCATTCTTATCTACACCTAATTCTTCGTTAACGATTAGTGGTAGTAATATTGGAGATGGAAATGTTTACGCTTACTCTCCTACTTCATTTTTAATGAGCCTGAATCAGGGAGATTGTTCTACTGCAGATCTTACAATCCCAACATCTGCTTTAACTTGCCCGGCTTGCCCGGCAGAACCAAGCACTGCGAGTGATTGCTGTTTAGCTGACGCAGGAAACATAATACGACCTACCGGTGGCGAAGTTGACCCTGTAACAGGAAACCAAACAATTTGTATAGGCGATGATTTAGCTGCTTTCAGCAATGATTATACAGCCACTGATGAAACTGTACCAGACCCTGCTACAGATTTTGAAACGACTTATTTATTAACCGATGCTAGTGGTATTATTTTACAAGAAGCGACTAATGGAGATTTCGACTTCTCTATTTTAGGTGTAGGTACTTATGATATTTATGTATTGAATTATTCAACTGCTGACAATATACCTAACACTATTGCAGCTTATTTGGCTCAATTAAGTTCAGCAACAGCAGGTGGAATAGGATCAAATATTTCAGAAATAATTGCTGATGACAGCGATGTTTCATCGGGTGGTGCTGGAACTGGAACCTTCTGTCTGGATTTAGATAACTTGGATGATGATGGATTGGATGATGATTCTGATGTAGTTCAGGTTACCATAGTTGAAGAACCTGATGCTGGTGATAACGGAACAGCTTCTGCTTGTAATGATAGTGCCGAAGGTACTTCAACTGTTGATTTAGGAGCTTCTTTGGGTGGAACACCAGATGCAACAGGAACCTGGGCAATAACAACCGATCCATCTGGTAGTGCTGTTATTGGAGCAGGAAACATAGTTGATTTTGATGGTTTAACAACAGGAACGTATATCTTCACATACACTGTTACAGCAACCGCACCTTGTACTGATGATACTGCAACGGTAACAGTTACCGTTTCTGATTGTGCTTCGTGCCCAATATATAATGCTGTTTTAAGTGGAAATGTAACTGTTTGTGAAGACAATACTGCAACTAATTTAACAGTGACTATGGATGGGGGAACAGCACCTTATGAAGTCATTTATTCAGATGGTTCAAGTAATACAATTATTTTCACTTATAATAGTGGTGATAATATTTCAGTTTCACCTATTGTAACAACAACTTATACTTTAGTTAGTGTAACCGATGCAAATGATTGTCCAGGTACTGTATCAGGAACAGCATTAGTAACAGTCAACACCTTACCAGATGCCGGAATAGATGGAACAGCCGAAGCCTGTGATGATTCAACAGAAGGTACAAGCGTCATTGATTTACCTGGCTCATTGTTAGGAATGCCAGATACTGGAGGTGTTTGGGCAGAAACAACTAGCTCAGGGGCAAATATTACCACTCCAAGCGCAGTTGACTTTACTGGAGTTACTCCTGGTACATATACCTTTACCTATACCGTAGCAGGAACGGATCCTTGTGTGGATGACGTTGCCACTGTAACGGTAACAGTTAATGACTGTGCCACGCCTTGTCCAGCTATTGATGGCGTGTTAAGCGGGGGAGCAACCGTTTGTGAAGACAATACCACAACAAATTTATCAGTATCAATAACAGGAGGAACTGGACCGTATGATGTTGTCTATAGCAATGGAATAAATAATATTTTATTAAATGGCTACACAAGCGGAACTGCAATAAACGTTTCACCTACTGTTACAACAACATATACATTAGTTTCAGTAACAGATGCTAACAATTGTTCTGGAACTGTTTCAGGAAGTGCAGCAATAACTGTAAATACTTTACCAGATGCTGGTACAGATGGCACAGTTGAGGCATGTAGTGATAACACTCAAGGTACGAGTACCGTCGATTTATTTGGGGCTTTAACTAATCCTGATACCGGAGGAACTTGGACTGAAACTTCATTAGCTCCTTCAGGTATAATATTACCTTCAGGTGATTTGTCAGGCGGAACTACTGTTGATTTCAATGGTTCGGCAATTGCAACATATACATTCGAATATACAATTCCTGGAACAGATCCATGTATCGATGATGTATCGGTTGTAACGGTAAATGTAATTGACTGTAGTGAGCAAATTGACATAAGCTTAATAAAGGTTGTAGATAACCCAACTCCATTAGTTGGAGATGTAGTAACATTTACAATTACAATAACTAATAGTGGTCCTGACCCTGCTACAAATGTTACCATTGCAGATTATGTGCCAACGGGCTACACAAATATCACCAATATAAGTAATGGTGGAATTTTAACAGGAAGTACAATCAATTGGCCAGGTGTCAACCTTGCAGTTAACGAAAGTACTGACTTTACTTTTGATGCCGAGGTAACCAATATCAACGACTATGTAAATGTAGCGGAAGTAACTGGGCATGATCAGGATGATATTGATAGTATTCCTGGTGATGGTGTTGATCCTGATGGTGATGGCAATATAGGTTCTGAAGACCCTGATAGTAGTCAGGATACAGATAGTACAGATGAAGATGATAGTGATGACGCATTAGTAACACCTCCTTTAATTGACTTAAACCTAACTAAAGTAGTGGACAATACAACTCCATTCGTTGGTGATGTCGTTACATTCACGATCGTTGTTACAAATGATGGTCCGGATGCTGCAACAGGTGTTGAAGTTACTGATTACGTGCCAGCAGGTTATACCAATATTACCAACGTTTCTAACGGTGGTGGTTTATTTGGTAGCGATATTGTTTGGTCGGGTATTTCTTTAGCTGTGGGTGAAAGCATTACCTTGACTTTCGATGCGGAAGTTACCGCTACGGCTGATTATGTGAATATTGCAGAAGTTACTGGTGCTGATCAACCAGATTCAGATTCTACACCAGATAATGGTCCGGATACGGATAGCGATGGGGATATTGGTTCACAAGATGATGGTGATCCTGATGATGCAGAAGACCCGGATGATGAAGATGATGCCGATGATGCCGAGGTTACACCTCAAACGCCTCCGACTGAAGAGATCGACTTGAACTTAACGAAAGTAGTGGACAATACAACTCCATTCGTTGGTGATGTCGTTACATTCACGATCGTTGTTACAAATGATGGTCCGGATGCTGCAACAGGTGTTGAAGTTACTGATTACGTGCCAGCAGGTTATACCAATATTACCAACGTTTCTAACGGTGGTGGTTTATTTGGTAGCGATATTGTTTGGTCGGGTATTTCTTTAGCTGTGGGTGAAAGCATTACCTTGACTTTCGATGCGGAAGTTACCGCTACGGCTGATTATGTGAATATTGCAGAAGTTAC
>JAHDFD010000013.1:44506-89757 GCA_020628375.1 Chitinophagales bacterium
CTTTCGATGCGGAAGTTACCGCTACGGCTGATTATGTGAATATTGCAGAAGTTACAGATGCTGATCAACCAGATTCAGATTCTACACCAGATAATGGCCCTGACACAGATGGTGATGGAGACATTGGATCTGAAGATCCGGATGACAACCAAGATCCGGATGATGAAGATGATGGGGATGATGCGGAGGTTACACCACAAACGCCTCCAAACACTCCGGCTATCGAAATTGTAAAGTCTGCTTTAGATGGTTCTGATTTACAAACCATTATGAGTGGAGAAACTGCCAACTTCGAAATTACTGTTACCAATACTGGTGATGTTAACTTGGTGAACGTGGTTGTTAGTGATCCGTTATCACCTGATTGTGACATGATGATCGGAAACTTAGCCATTGACGAAAGCTTCACTTATACTTGTTCTATCGATAATGTTACTGAATCATTTACTAATATTGCTACTGTTACGGGTACACCGGAAGACGGTGGAGAGGATGTGAATGATGATGATCCTTCTGATGTAGAAGTGGAAGAGCCTTCGAATCCGGCTATCGAAATTGTAAAGTCTGCTTTAGATGGTTCTGATTTACAAACCATTATGAGTGGAGAAACTGCCAACTTCGAAATCACTGTTACAAATACTGGTGATGTTAACTTGGTGAATGTGGTTGTTAGTGATCCATTATCACCTGATTGTGATATGATGATTGGAAACTTAGCTGTTGACGAAAGCTTCACTTATACTTGTTCTATTGATAATGTTACTGAATCATTTACTAACGTTGCTGCTGTTACAGGTACACCGGAAGATGGTGGAGAGGATGTGAATGATGATGATCCTTCTGATGTAGAAGTGGAAGAGCCGATGGAAAATAATCCTGCTATATTAATTGAAAAGAATGATGCAGATAATCAAAATGATTATCAAACGATTTACGAAGGAGGTACAGCAACCTTTACAATAACAGTTACTAATATTGGTAATGTGCCTTTATACGATATTGTTGTGTCAGATCCATTATCGCCTAATTGTAACGCAACGTACGAATTCGAACCGCTTATGCCTGGTGACTTATTCAGTTACGAATGTACAATTGATAATGTAACTGAATCATTCACCAATATTGCTACTGTTACCGCAACCGGACCTGATTCTGAGGAAGTTGAAGATGAAGATGAATCTTATGTAGATGTTGTTCCTGAGCCAATAGCTTGTGATGAAGCGATTACGGCAATTGCTTTAGTTGAGTGTAATGACAGTGGTTCATATAATTTAACAGTTGAGATTGAAGGTGGTAATGGTGAATTCATGATAAATGGTGAAGTTACAAGTGAAACAAGTTATTTTGTAGGAACTTACGATGATCAGGAAACTTATGAGATCATTATAGAAGATACCGTTGGAGACTGTCCTCCTGTAAGCTTAACAGCAACTCCTGAAACTTGTATTGAACCTGTTGAATGTGATCAATCAATTACAATTATTCCAAACGTAGAATGTAATGAAGATGGTACTTATAATCTATTTGCTGAAATTTTTGGTGGAAATGGTGATTATATTGTAAATGGCGAAGAGACTAGTGCTTCTTATGTATTTATTGGAACATTTGAAGATGGTGCACCTTATACCATATCTGTTGAAGACGTAAGTGGTGTTTGTCCACCAAATACAGTTGCTGCAAGCCCTGAATCATGTGTGAAAGATTGTGAAGAATTGATTGTAGCACCAAATGTGGTTTGTTCTGGCGATGGAACAACCTACGAAATTGTTATTGCAATTGAAAATGGAACTGCACCTTATACTGTAAGCGGAACTGTTTCAGATATGTTCACTACGGATGCCTTTACTTTAGGCTCTTTTGATGCAGGAACTGGCTTTGATCTATTAATTACTGACGCTGATGATTGTTCTATAAGCATTAGTCAGAATATAGTTGAATGTGGCGGTTTGGCACTCGAATTAATTTCATTTGAAGCTGAAGCTGAAAGAGAAGGAAATTTAGTGAGTTGGATCAGTGCTTCTGAAATAGATTTTGATTATTACGAATTACAGAAATCAGAAAATGGTCATGATTTTGAACAACTTACACTCGTTAATGGTACTGGATCGATTAATCAGGAATTATATGAGTATATGGACTATGAACCTTTTGATAATACAACTTACTACAGATTAAAGATGATTGATAATGACGGAAGCTTCAAATTATCGGATATTGTTAAAGTAAGCAGAACAAATGATGATTTCAATATTGATGTATATCCAAATCCGGTAAGCTCTATATTGAATATTGACTATTTAGCTTCGAGTGATTTAGAAAAAGTTACTTTCTATAATATTGAAGGTAAATTAGCTTATGAGTATGTTCCAGTTGAGCAAGATCGATCTCTTTTATTAGATATTGAATTTTTGGCAGAAGGTACTTATTTACTTGTTTTTGAATTTGAAGACGGAACACAAGAAGTTGATAGAATACTAAAGTATTAATCTATTTTCTTGATTGAATTTGAATCCCCAATTCCTTATGGAGTTGGGGATTTTTTTATAATACAAATTTAAAAAGAAAAAAACGTACAAATGATCGTGTCATATTGAGCGCAATGTAATGAAGCCGAAATATAGACACCTCACTATTTTTTTGGATAATTCGTATTATTATACAATTTGAAATATAATTTTTCGTATAAATATTTTGGGAAAAAAGCTCAATTATTGAGGCGAAAAACGCAGACATAGCCTAAGCTACGGCGAGTATTTTCAACGAAGTTAATTGAGCTTTTAATTGAAACATGTACGGTGAAATATTTTTAAAATTGTATTAGGCTTCATTTGAAAGTGATTTAAACGCTCATAAATATACGTTGTACTAAAGTAAAATTGTATAACTGATATTACGCATGGACATACCATTGTAGACGTGTATCGAAACTGAAACAGAAGAAGAGAAAAATGTGGCTGCATTGTAGCAATTATCTACTATCATTTGGGTAGTTGCCTGTTGGTCAGTGACCAATAGGGGGAAGAAAAAGAAGCCGAAACATTTGTTTATATCTTTGCAAATAAGAACTATCCTTAGCCTGAAACTCAAAAAATGGAACTTACAAATTACCCTAAATTACTCAAAGATGTTCGTACCGCTATTATCACAGCACGAACAAGAGCCATAAAAGTTATTAATCGTGAATTGATACAACTTTATTGGGAAATAGGCGAGTTAATCGTTCAACGACAAGAACAAGAAGGTTGGGGAAAATCAGTAGTAGAAAAACTATCAAAAGATTTATGTGTTGAAATACCTGATTCCAAGGGATATTCTACACAGAATCTTTGGTATATGCGTCAATTTTATCTAACATATAAGGAAAACCTAAATCTCCAACAGCTTGTTGGAGAAATTCCTTGGGGACATAATATTTTGATTTTTAGTAAATTAAAAGACGATGCAGAACGAGAATATTACCTAAAGGCAAGTGCCAGTTATGGTTGGAGTAGAAATGTTTTAGGGCTAAAAATTAAAAGCCAAGATTATCAAAGAAGCATAATAGGCAATGCCTCTTCCAACTTTGAAATTGCCTTGCCTGAAGAATTAGTAGAACAAACAACAGAAGCTATTAAAAGTAGCTATAATTTAGAGTTTTTAGGACTGAATCAAAAAGCATCGGAACGAGAAATAGAAGTCGGCTTGATTGCGAAACTGCGTGATTTTTTAATTGAGTTGGGCTACGGTTTTGCTTTCTTGGGTAGTCAATACAAACTAAAATTAGGAGAAAAAGACTACTTTTTAGACTTACTTTTCTTCCATAGAAAACTAAACTGTTTAGTCGTTTTTGAATTAAAAGCAGGAGCATTTAAACCTGAATATGCAGGAAAACTTAACTTTTACTTAGAAGTCATAAACGACACGATAAAAGAACCACACGAAAACCCAGCTATCGGTATTTTACTCTGCCAAGATAAAGATGATTTAGACGTTGAATATTCTTTGCGTTCAGTCAAAAATCCAATAGGTGTATCACAGTATCAATTACAAAGTGAGCTACCAAAAGAATTATTGGAAAAGTTGCCAAGCTCTAAAGAACTGAATGATTTTATAAGAACTGAAAAAGAGTAGTATAAGATATTTCACTTTAACGTTGCACTCTCAATAAAATAAACTTTGATTAGCTAAACCCGTTTTTTGAACTTGTGGTTTGGTACTTTGGAAAAGAGAGCAGAAATTTTAGGGTGGTTTATTTGAAATCCTAAAAACAACCTTAAAACGTCTCTATCACCAATGACAATTTAACAAAGAATACTTTCACTTTTTGTGATAGGACGTTCGATACGTTTTGGCTTAAATTTGAATAGTCAATCAGGCTGCAAACGTCCGCTTAAGGCGAGACGTTGCAGGGGAGAGAACAGCGTACAAACTGGGACTGGGACGATGCGCCGGTAAATGTTCGTAGGGCTTTACGAAAATGGCAGGTTTGTAACAATCCACGCTTTAAGAACTTTGCAAAATCGAAGTTAGCAATCAAAGATGGGAAACAGCATTTCCATCCCGTTAAACTAAAAAGCTTGGCTCCACCACCAACATTTAAAACCGATGAACAGCAGAAGGAGCAAATTATGTTTGATAATGTGAAAGTGTATCCGAATCCGTTTACCGATAAATTGTTTATTGAGTTGGATAGCGAAACTTCAGCTAACTTTATACTGTATGATTTAACGGGTAAAGTGCTGCTAAAAAAAACAATAAAAGGTTATACTGCTACTACAGTAGAGTTGCCTAATATAGCGGCAGGTATTTATTTCTACGAATGCAGAAACGAAACTGACGAAGTTATAATTACAGATAAAATTATCAAGCAGTGATAAAAACTATTGGCATATTACTCTTTGTTCACTTGTTGTTTTGTTGTGAAATAACGGGACAGCAAGTGTTTGATACTACGCTTTTCCTTAATTCTTTGAATAATACATTTGAGGGTAGTACAGATATAGATTATACAAATGGTAAATTTTATCTGTGTGGAAGGTTTGCGAATTATGAAAATGGGTTTAGAGACAGTTCATACTTGGCAATTGTTGACAGGTATGGAAGAATTGAACATTCACATACAATTGGTAATGGCTTATTAGAACGAAGTTATTATGGAGTAGATATTCATAAATATCAAGATTATGTCATCACTCTTTATTCTGAAGTAGATAACTCTATTCAAGATGGATTTGACCCATTATTGAATATATATAACGAAGAGAGTAATTATTGGTTTAATGTTGTTCCTAGTATTGATACTTTAAATTATGAAGCTCGTGCTTCAATAATTACTGAAAACCATTTATTTATTCTTGGTGCAACGGCTGATTATTTCCAGAACGAAACAAACAAAGCCCTAATAGCTAAGTTTGATTTAAACATCGAAGAGTGGCAAGACACGATTCAAGCGATTGATTATTTATTGATTGACGGAAACGAACATGATCATAAATTAATGGAAGGAGCTATTTTATCTGATGGTTCTATCCTTGCGATTATGCACGAGTATTCACCAGGGTATCTTGCAGCTATGAGCCTCTGTAAAATAAACCAAGATTTAAGTTTACTGTGGAAGAAAAATTATACTGATGTTGGGTTTAACAACTATGGGCATGTTTCAGAAAGTTATAATGATCCTCAGCATTTCTTCATTTCAGGTTCTATCAATACGCAAAGAATGATTTCTAAGTTCGACTTTGATGGGAATATCATTTGGCAAAAAAAACACCCAATAGAGAATGAAGATTTTAGCTACTTCAGGGGCGTTTTTGAAGATGAGGACGGAAATCTCTTGGGAGGCGGTAAACTTAGCCCAATATACTTAAATGAACCATTGCAAGCTTTCTTAAGTAAATTTAATTCGGACGGTGAATTATTGTGGGATAGGTTTTACCCAGCTCCGCTTAACAACGAAGCTTACGTATATGACATGGAACAAACCCTTGATGGCGGTTATGCTATGTGCGGGTCTATTCATTTCCCTGCACCTCGCCGTAGTGATATATGGCTAATAAAAATCGATAGTCTGGGAAATGTAGATTTACCTTTAGGAATTTTTACAGAACTAAATGAATACTGGATTCCTCAGGGAGATAGTTTGTTACTCAATCCTGTTCCTTATGGTGGTAATGGTATTTATTCTTATTTAAATCCAACTTGGTCGGGCAACACAGTCAATTTTACACAAACAGAAGAATTTGGTGGTATTTTTTATGGCTACGAAAAAGGTGATTATGAGCTTTCTTTTTCTATCACTGATACTTTAGGAGCATCAGCACAAGTAAATTATATTATTCACGTTTACGACCCAACGAGCAACACAACAGCTATAAATAAAAACCAATGGAAAACTTATCCCAATCCTGCAAGTGATATTATCCATTTTGATAATAATAATTTAAACCAACAGGCTACACATATTCAAGTATTTGATATTGCCGGAAGGGAATATGCAAACTTCAAAGCTCAAAATCAAAGCTCTTTAGATGTAAGTATTTGGCAAAATGGAGTGTATGTGTATCATATTTTTAATGGAGAAAAGCTGTTGTTTGAAGGGCGGTTTTTGGTATGGCACGCATAGCATGGTACACATAGTATGGCACAGATAATAATATTGGAATTTGAATCCAAACCGCCCCTTTTCATCAGAAATCGGGCGGTTTTTTATTTTAATGCTAAAATTTCAATATTTCCTAAGAACGTCTCTATCATTAATGACAATTTAACACAGAATACTTTCACTTTTTGTGATAGGACGTTCTATACGTTTTGGCTTAAATTTGGTAAGTCAATGAGGCTGCTAACTCCCGATAGAGGCGAGACGTTGCAGGGGAGAGAACAGCGTACAAACTGGGGTTGGGACGATGCACCGGTAAATGTTCTTAGGGCTTTACGAAAGTGGCAGGTTTGTAACAATCCACGCTTTAAGAACTTTGCAAAATCGAAGTTAGCAATCAAAGATGGGAAACAGCATTTCCATCCCGTTAAACTAAAAAGCTTGGCTCCACCACCAACATTTAAAACCGATGAACAGCAGAAGGAGCAAATTATGTTTGATAATGTGAAAGTGTATCCGAATCCGTTTACCGATAAATTGTTTATTGAGTTGGATAGCGAAACTTCAGCTAACTTTATACTGTATGATTTAACGGGTAAAGTGCTGCTAAAAAAAACAATAAAAGGTTATACTGCTACTACAGTAGAGTTGCCTAATATAGCGGCAGGTATTTATTTCTACGAATGCAGAAACGAAACTGACGAAGTTATAATTACAGATAAAATTATCAAGCAGTGATAAAAACTATTGGCATATTACTCTTTGTTCACTTGTTGTTTTGTTGTGAAATAACGGGACAGCAAGTGTTTGATACTACGCTTTTCCTTAATTCTTTGAATAATACATTTGAGGGTAGTACAGATATAGATTATACAAATGGTAAATTTTATCTGTGTGGAAGGTTTGCGAATTATGAAAATGGGTTTAGAGACAGTTCATACTTGGCAATTGTTGACAGGTATGGAAGAATTGAACATTCACATACAATTGGTAATGGCTTATTAGAACGAAGTTATTATGGAGTAGATATTCATAAATATCAAGATTATGTCATCACTCTTTATTCTGAAGTAGATAACTCTATTCAAGATGGATTTGACCCATTATTGAATATATATAACGAAGAGAGTAATTATTGGTTTAATGTTGTTCCTAGTATTGATACTTTAAATTATGAAGCTCGTGCTTCAATAATTACTGAAAACCATTTATTTATTCTTGGTGCAACGGCTGATTATTTCCAGAACGAAACAAACAAAGCCCTAATAGCTAAGTTTGATTTAAACATCGAAGAGTGGCAAGACACGATTCAAGCGATTGATTATTTATTGATTGACGGAAACGAACATGATCATAAATTAATGGAAGGAGCTATTTTATCTGATGGTTCTATTTTAGCTATTTTCAAAGAATACCAACCCAATTATTTACCCGCAAACAATCTATGTAGAATCACTCCAGAATTAGAGTTGCTATGGAAAAGAAAATATACTGAACCTACAACATCTAGTTACACAGATGTTTATGATAGTAAACTCGAAGAAGGTGTCTTTTATGTTACTGGACATGAAGAATTGGAGCGAACTATTGCTAAAATAGATTATCTAGGTAACATAATTTGGCAGAAATTTTATCCATTTGAATATCAAGAAGTAAGTTTTGGAATTGGTGTTTATGAGGATGGAAATGGTAACCTATTCATGGGAGGTAAACTAACCCCGTCGTATTTAAATGAACCATTGCAAGCTTTCTTAAGTAAATTTAATTCAGACGGTGAATTATTGTGGGATAGGTTTTACCCAGCTCCGCTTAACAACGATGCTTACGTGTATGACATGGAACAAACCCTTGATGGCGGTTATGCTATGTGCGGGTCTATTCATTTCCCTGCACCTCGCCGTAGTGATATATGGCTAATAAAAATCGATAGTCTGGGAAATGTAGATTTACCTTTAGGAATTTTTACAGAACTAAATGAATACTGGATTCCTCAGGGAGATAGTTTGTTACTCAATCCTGTTCCTTATGGTGGTAATGGTATTTATTCTTATTTAAATCCAACTTGGTCGGGCAACACAGTCAATTTTACACAAACAGAAGAATTTGGTGGTATTTTTTATGGCTACGAAAAAGGTGATTATGAGCTTTCTTTTTCTATCACTGATACTTTAGGAGCATCAGCACAAGTAAATTATATTATTCACGTTTACGACCCAACGAGCAACACAACAGCTATAAATAAAAACCAATGGAAAACTTATCCCAATCCTGCAAGTGATATTATCCATTTTGATAATAATAATTTAAACCAACAGGCTACAAATATTCAAGTATTTGATGTTTCAGGTAGAGAATACGCCAATTTTCCAACACATAACCAAAATTCTTTAGATGTCAGTTCTTGGCAAAATGGGGTGTATTTGTATCAAGTTTTTGATGGAGAAAAGCTGTTGTTTGAAGGGCGGTTTTTGGTATGGCATTAATATCCAAACGCCCTTTTTCTTCAGAAATTGGGGCGTTTTTCATTTTAATGCTAAAATTTCAATATTTCCTAAGAACGTCTCTATCACCAATGACAATTTAACAAAGAATACTTTCACTTTTTGTGATAGGACGTTCGATACGTTTTGGCTTAAATTTGATTAGTCAATCAGGCTGCAAACGTCCGCTTAAGGCGAGACGTTGCAGGGGAAGAATGACGAACCATTCTGACGATTTTATGAGTGGTTCGACACTCAAAAGAATCTTGATAGCCAGCATTTTATGAAAGTGATCAGATTCCTCATACTCCAGAATGACCAACAAATTAAACCATAAATTGTATAATTGATGAGCAATGAAAAACCATTCATCACTCATCAATCATCAATTATCACCCATCAATCATAAAAACCCTACTCTCCTATTGGTAAGGTTTGTCCTTCGATAAAAGGAGCGCCTGCTTTTAAGATCGCTTTTTCAACTTTAGGCATTTGCTTGTAAAGTATATCGCTCAACTTCGATTCTAATTCAGCGAATTCTTCCTGTGCGATTCGGAAATTTTCTTTGTGCAGATCGCTAGCGCCGTGTGTTGCGTAAGCAGTTTTCCTAAGAACGTCTCTATCACCAATGACAATTTAACAAAGAATACTTTCACTTTTTGTGATAGGACGTTCGATACGTTTTGGCTTAAATTTGATTAGTCAATCAGGCTGCAAACGTCCGCTTAAGGCGAGACGTTGCAGGGGAAGAATGACGAACCATTCTGACAATTTTATGAGTGGTTCGACACTCGAAAGAATCTTGATCGTCAGCACTTTATGAAAGTGAGCAGATTCCTCATACTTCGGAATGACCAACAAATTAAACCATAAATTGTATAATTGATGAGCAATGAAAAATCATTCTTCACTCATCAATTATCAATCATAAAAACCCTACTCTCCTATTGGTAAGGTTTGTCCTTCGATAAAAGGAGCGCCTGCTTTTAAGATCGCTTTTTCAACTTTAGGCATTTGCTTGTAAAGTATATCGCTCAACTTCGATTCTAATTCAGCGAATTCTTCCTGTGCAATTCGGAAATTTTCTTTATGCAGATCGCTAGCACCATGTGTTGCGAAAGCGGTTCCACCAACTGCCGACCAAACTCTATCACCAATACTTGGTGGGTTCTTTTCTCCTACCTGACTCTTTGCTTTACTTCCGCTTAATTGTCTTTCAACATTCAGTAAATTAGTTCTTAAATCGAATAGTTGTTTATCTAAATCACCCGGAATAACACTTGCTCTGTTTAAAGCAACACGCATTGCATCTAACTTTTCCATGGCGTTTCTGATCGTAGCATTAGTTGCAGATTGTTTCTTCTGAAAATCTTCAATACTTCTCCAGAAATTCGCCAATTCTTCAGGTGTAGAAATAGCAGGAATAGCTCCCTTTCTCATTTGTTTCACCTCGAAATCGATGGTTTCTGAAAGTTTAGTTGTTTCACCGTTGATCTGTTTGTATAGCGTAGCTTTGTACATGCCCGGAGCAGCCATAAAACCATTTGCTTTATTATCGGTTTTAGGCTTTGCTTTACTGCTTATCACACCAACAGCAGGATAGGTTAAATCCCAATTCATACGATTAACTCCCTTGCCACTCGGTGCGTATAATCTTCTCACAAAGTTACCTTCAGCATCTTCGATTACCATAAATAATTGAGGTTTCAATTCGCTTTGTTCTGCATCAAGCGCATCCCAATCAGGTAAGCTAACTGTCTGGTTATTTTCTTTGGCTTTTTTCTCTGCTTCTTTACGAATATCTTTTGCTGTTTTGAAACCATCCTTCAAATAATAAGTAAACATTGCTCCAAACTCAGGATTATCAGCAATATAAATATCATGTCCCTGATTTGCCTTTTTACCTCCACCTAAAGGTCGTTGTTGCATATACCACCACGCAGGTCGGCTTGCAAATAAAACGGCTTCTTCCTCTAACTTTTGCTTTGAAATATTACGTAGGGCTGAATAATCATCTAATACATAAAAACCACGTCCGAAAGTAGCAACAACCAAGTCGTTTTCTCTTTTCTGAATTGCCAGATCACGCGCAGGAATTGTAGGCATTCCTCCTTTTAACTGAACCCATGCTTTTCCGCCATCTACTGAAAAATAAACGCCGAATTCTGTTCCTAAGAATAACAAGTCTTTATTTACATGATCCTGAACCAAACGCCATGCTAAATTGGTTTCAGGTAAATCGCCTTTGATCGATTGCCATGTTTTCCCTTTGTTTACACTTTTATATACATAAGGTTTGAAATCACCTGCCTTATGGTTGTCTAAACAGACATACACCACATTCGCATCATGCAAATCAGCTTTAATATCATTTACAAAAGCAGCCGAAGGGCAACCAGGTAAAGAGCTTACATTGACTTTCGTCCAACTATCTCCACCATTATTACTGATCTGGATAATTCCATCATCCGTTCCGGCATAAAGCAAATCTTCCTGAACAGGTGATTCTGAAAGCGAAGTTATACTACTAAAATTCGACATAGCATAAATATCCCAAGCTTCATCCCATCCTTTTTTACCACCCATTATTGGTTGTTCAATACGTTTCAGATTTTTAGTCAAATCATCAGAAATAGCTTCCCAGCTATCTCCTCTATTTTCTGATTTCCAAACTCTTTGTGAGGCAAAATACAAACGCGTTGGTTTGTGAGGACTTACCAAAATCGGAGCATCCCAATTATAGCGTTCATAATCTGCACCTTTTTCAGGTGTTGGCTTTATATAGGTAAATTCTCCGGTAGTTCTATCTATTCTCACTAAATTCCCTTGTTGCCATTCTGCATAAGCAATATCAGGATTTCCGGGTTCTACAGCAGGCTGATGACCGTCGCCCCAAAGCGTAACAAACCAATCTGCATTTCTTATACCATGAATATTATCGGTTCTGGAAGGGCCACCATGAGAGTTATTATCCTGTGTTCCTCCATAAACATTATAAAATGGTTCAGCATCATCAACTGCAACTTTATAGTATTGTATGGTCGGTAAATTTTTGTAGAATTTCCATGTTTGAGCAAGATCGAAGCTTTCGTAAAGCCCACCATCGCTACCAACCAATAAATAATCTGGATCACTTTCTCTGAAAGCCAAAGCGTGATTATCTGAATGCTTGTTCTTTTCGTTCATTCTTCTGAAGTTCTTTCCTCCATCATCTGAAATCTGCATTCTTACATCGGCTAAATAAATTCTGTCAAAATTATGTGGACAAGCATACAATTCCTGATAGTAATGTGGTCCTGTTCCACCAGAAACAGTCTCCGACATCTTTGTCCATGAAATACCTTTATTTTCTGAACGATAAACTGCTCCGGTTCTTCTTTCTAATTCAATAGCAGCATAAAGAACATCGGAATTTTGTGGTGAAAGTGCTAAGCCTATTTTTCCCATATTAGAGGAAGGCAAACCAGATTTCAACTTTTCCCAAGTTTCTCCTCCATCCACACTTCTATATAAACCAGTTCCGGGTCCACCACCCATATAAGCAGCTACTGTTCTGTGTCTTTGCCAGGTCGCAGCATATAATATATCCGGATTTTCAGGGTCTAATTCTATTTCAGTAACACCTGTCCACTCTTTTTCTTTAATATCTGAAGCAGCAATTAAGGTTTCTTTCCATGTTTTACCACCATCGGTACTTTTGTATAAACCACGTTCACCTCCTTTGCTCCAAAGAGAGCCTTGTACTGCTACCCAAATTATATTCGCATTGCTGGGATGTACAATAATCTCAGAAATATGTTCTGACTTTTTAAGTCCCATATTTTCCCAACTCTTTCCATCGTCTTTTGAACGATATATTCCATCACCAAAACCAACGTGGCGACCACCTACATTTTCACCGGAACCTAACCAGATCGTATGTGAGTTATTCGGATCGATCGTTAAACAACCAACTGAATAAACAGATTCTTTATCGAATAATGTTGACCAGGTAGTTCCTGCATTTTCAGTTTTAAAAACTCCTGCAGAACCCATGGCTACATACCATACATTTTCATCATCAGGGTGAATCGCAATATCAGAAATCCTTCCTGACATGAATGCTGGTCCTAAGTTTCGGAATTTCATTCCGGAGAAAGTACCTGCACTTAATAATTTGTCTTCTTTCTGGCTTGTTTCACTAACTTTATTCTTTTTCTTTCTCTGAGCATTCAAATCATACTGAGGAATAATAAAAATTAGCATTAAAAGGCTAAGGAGGTATTTATTCATAGTTTGTTACTTTTTTGCGAAAATACGCATTAGTTTCTATTAAATTCTTGTCAGAAATTAAGCAAACAGAAAATTTACTTGACAGTAAATACTAAAATGTGTTAATTTACATTAAAATATATATAAAACTTAATTTTATACTTAGCTGAGAAATTGCCTACATTTGCAATTCTATTCAACTCAACATTATGAAAAACCTGTTCTACATACTTTTGTTTACAATTTCCTTATTTGTTTTTGGACAAACAGATAAGGATGCTGGTACAATAAAAGGTTTTATCTCTGATGAGATCAATGAGCAGTATGGTTTGCCTTTTGTAAATCTGTTTATCGAAGTTGATGGTAAAATAATCGGCACTACCAGCGATTATAAAGGGAATTTCATTCTTGAGGATATTCCGCCAGGAATTTATGATGTTAACTTTCAGTACTATGGTTATGAAGAACTGATTCTGAAAGAAATAGAAATAAAGGCTAATGAAACAAAAGAATTAAGCCCAAGCCTTAAAGAGTATTTCTGGCATTGTTGTTAAAAAAGAGCAATAAAAACATATTTCAAATCATACATTCTTTATTGCTCCATAAGTTCTACAGATTTAAGTAGTTAAACAAAATTTTCCGTATAGTAAAACTCATTTAATTTCCTTTTCTCTTCGTTGAAAAACTTTTCAAATAGTTCACTATTTTTATGTTTTTCGCCTTGATTAAAGTAAATTTTATTGAGTTTTTCATTATACGTTTACTTCTGTTCACCTACTTAATTCCTGAATTAAATCTGATCCCAGAGTATTGCTTCACTTTTTCTTCGTTCAAGAAATTTTTCCGGTAGAGATAATACAGCAACATTTGCATAGTAAGACATTTGTTTAGTGTAGCTCAATTCTACAAGTTCCCTTAAAAAATTCCTTTTGTGTGTACACATAAGCAATAAATCCACATCGTACATTTTCATGTATTGTAATACTCCCTTTTCAAGATAAATGTCATCTAAAACCTCGAAATCAATTTTTATCTTGCTATTGTTCTGACTTTTATCATAATCTTCATAAGTCTTTAATTCGTTCATTCTTTTGTTAGCTACATAATTGTGGCTAAGGTTAATATGCAGAACCGTAAAATTCGATTCTGCTTCTTTGAACCATTCTTTAGCAAACTGAATAGAGTCTTTACTCAATTTACTAAAGTCGGTTGGTATAACAATATTTCTGGCAAATCTGTCGATATTATATTCAGCTGGAATTCCCAAAACAGGACAATTTGCATTTTCCATAATTTCGGCAGTAATACTTCCGAGGAATAACTGTTTAATAGTTCCAGCTCCAGTATTGCCCATTACAACCATTTCATAAGCATTCGTGTTAAGTTCTTCCATAATAACTGGCTTTGTAACACCAACTACCAATTTAAAGTCAAATGGGTTCTTTTGTGTTAGCACTTTAAGTGCCTCATCTGATTCAATCGTCTGAATAAAAAGATTATTAATGTACTTTTCTCTGCTCAACATCAGATCCTTTGTGTATGGAATACCATATTGTGAATCCATTGGAGGAATGTTATAAACATGTAAGATCGTTACTTTAAAGTTGCGCTTTTCAGCAATAGCAAGACCTAATTTCATAGCATTTATCGATGCTTCAGAAAAATCAATTGGAATTAGTAACTGTTTCATAATTCATAGTTTTAGGAAATGAAAGAATAATTGTTTGCCCTCTTCTGAATACTTCTGTAACAAGATTTGTATTCTTAGCTGCTTCTTGCTGGCGCAGTACCAGGGCCAGAATGGGTGCTTTGCTTTTCTGTATATGATCTATAATGGCATCGGGTAAAGGTTTAACTTCCCTGTCGTAAAAGAATTCATCCGATGATAATTTCTTTTTCACCAATTTCTTAAAGGTGCTATGATTGTGTATTCTAAGGTTATTTTCATTGTCTTTCACCTCTACAGCATGATAGAACTTAATGTTGATCGAACTTAAGTCATTTAATTTTTCAAAGAAATCCAACGTTTCCAGATCAAGTTGGTCGAAGTCTTCACACAAAATGAATTTGTCGATTGAAAACTCTTCTATATTAACAGGCACAGACATAACCGGACAATTTGCATTGTTGATAACGAATTCAGTGATACTACCTAAAATTTTCTCATCTGCCTTTCCCTCTCCTTTGGCTCCCATTATAAGCATATCATAATCTTCTGAAGATCTAATTATAATATTTTTAGGGTCTCCGAAACTAATGAAAGATTTAACTTTAAGTTTTTTTAATCTTGCTTTATAATTATCTTGCTTTGTAACTTTTTTTAGGAAGTCATTGATCTTTTTTCGGTATTCTTCTGAGTCATCTGATGAAAAAAAAGAAAACTCATCGCTTAGTGTAAACTCTTCAACAATAACATGTAGCAGATCTATAGTTGCATCGAATTTTCGAGCAAATTCCAGTGCAATTCTAAAAGCCTGAATCGCATTTTCTGAAAAATCTATCGGTACTAAAATTTTCATAATATATGGTTTTTGATTAATTAAATATTTGTTTATCAGGCTATGCAATTTCTGCAAGCACCTTCTTATTCTTCATCTTTGTATGTACATCAAAACAGGTACAACACTTTACGATCATTAAGGGAATATTTTTATTAACATCGATGATCTTTTCTGTAAAACTCCCTATCAAAAAGCGATTAAAAGCCGACTTCCCATGAGAGCTGATCACTATTAAATCGATATTCTGACTTTCGGCAATTCTTACTGCAATTTCAGCTCCCTCGTAGTTATGATTTCTTTCAAATTGTGGTTTAATAGTTCCACATTCAAGTTCTACTTGAGCAATGTATCTGTTATATGCATCGGTAGCAGCATTGATAATCTTTGGCTCATAGATTTTATTATAAGCTTCATTTTTTCCAAAATCGGGAAGATCGTAGATATAAAGTGCCGTAACATTACTATTGGTATAATTGGAAAGATTTAATGAAAACTGGGTTGCCACTTTTGAAAAACTTGAAAAGTCAACGGGATTAAGGATGTTTTGAATATTATTTACTCCAGTTTCAGGGATGAATAAAATATTACACTTACTATTTCTACATATATTTTTTGCATTGATCCCATTTCCCTTTTGATATTTATTTCCAACGATAAGTAAATCTGCATGCTGTGCTATAATTTGCTTGTATAGCCCTTCGTTTACTGACTTTTCCTCTGTAACTAAATATTCAATATGGTACTTATTTGCCTCAGAGAAGAACATAGCAACCGATTCTGATAATTCATTTTTAAGTAGTTCACAAAACGATTGCCCTCTTATTGGTTTTGTTTCGAAGCTTAATAATTCATGTCCTTTTCTGAACTTATGAACGTGAATAAAGATGATAGAATCTGGTTTGAAATTATCAGCTAAATAATTTAACTGGCTTAAAATCACTTTATCCATTTCTGATCTGTCTAAAGCGACCATTATTGTTTTTATCGAATTCATATTTTGTTATTTTTGTTGAACCAAAGTTATTTCCCTATTGTGCTGATTATTCTGACAACGCTCAGGTTACAATATGATAGTTATCACAATCGTATATGATTTGCTACATTTAACAAAATGAAAATGATGATCGATAAAACAATAATTTCTTTTGTATCTGAGGCTGAATCTCCAATTCTGATTTGTGATAAGGCAGGAAAAGTATTGTTTCAGAATAAGTATTTTGAGCAGGTTTTCAATATTGATAAAAGCTTGCTTATAGATAAAAACTTCACTGATAATTTCACTCTTTCTGATAATGAAAAACGCAGATATAAATTCAGAATAAACGAAACAGAAGAATTAGATGTGAAGTGTACGATCAATAAATTTGATTCGGGTTCCTGGATAATAGTAAAGAAAAATTCAGTAAAAGAATATCAACGTAAACTTGAAGCGATAATCAACTCAGCAGTAGATGGAATAATCATAATAGATACAAAAGGAATTATCGAAGAGATCAATCCTGCAGCAGCAAAAGTATTTGGATATGAAAAGCAAGAAGTATTAGGGAAAAATGTAAAAATGCTGATGCCACAAAATCATAGCACTAGACACGATCAATATATCAATAATCATTTGAATACAGGAGTTAAAAAAATAATTGGTATAGGCAGGGAAGTATGGGGGCTTAAAAAAACAGGAGAACTATTTCCATTCAGATTAGGAATAAGTAAAGTAAAACTAAGTGATAGAATTATTTTCACAGGGATTATACATGATCTCAGCGATCGTGTTAGAGCCGAGGAAAGTGAATTGGCATTAAAAAAAGAACAGCAACTTAATGAACTTAAATCCAGATTCGTCTCGCTTGCTTCTCATGAGTTCAGGACACCACTAAGTACCATTTCTTCTTCAATTGATTTAATAAGCAGTTACGAAAAGCCAGAATTTTTAGAAAAAAGAAAAAAGCACATTAACAGGATCGTATCGAATGTAGAAGTGCTGACAGATATACTTAACGACTTCTTATCGATAAGTAAATTAGAGGAAGGAAAGATAAAACCACAAGCTATTACCTTTAACCTTAAAGCGATGGTTAATGAAATATTAGATGCCGTTGAAGATTCAAATAAAAAAAGACAGATTTTTGTTCTTGAATTCAATGGTTCGGAACAGGTATATTTAGATAAGAAGTTATTGAATAATATTCTATTGAACTTATTGAGTAATTCAATTAAATATTCCGAAGAAAATAAAACTATAACTATCTCTATAAATGTAGAGAATACAATTGAAATTTCAGTAAAAGATGAAGGTATAGGAATACCTGCTTCAGAACAGAATCAACTATTTGAGCGTTTTTTCAGGGCCAATAATGTTTCTAACATTCAGGGAACCGGATTAGGTTTGAATATTGTAAAAAGATATACTGAATTAATGAATGGAGAAATTTATTTTTCTAGTATTGAAGGTAGAGGCACAACATTTAACCTTCAGTTTCCGAATAATAAAACAAAAAATAACAATTGAAGAAAATATTACTTATAGAAGATAATGATGAATTGAGGGAAAACACTTCAGAAATCCTTGAATTAGCTGGTTATGATATTATAGTTGCCGAAAACGGTAAGGTTGGCATTAACAAGGCTATTGAACATTTACCTGATCTAATTATTTGTGACATAATGATGCCTGAAATTGATGGTTATGAGGTATTACATTTGTTATCCAAAAAACCAAAATGTGCATCAATACCATTCATTTTCCTTACAGCAAAATCTGAAAAAAGTGATTTCCGAAAAGGTATGGGCTTAGGTGCCGATGATTACATAACAAAGCCATTTAAAAAATTAGCTCTTTTAGAAACCATAGAGAAGAGATTCACGCGCATTGAAAATCTAAGGAATTTACCAAATCAGAAAAGTGATTCAGGATTACATCAATTTTTTGATCCCGGAGAATCAGATGAGCTAAAAAAGCTGCTTGAAAATCAGGACACCTTTTATTATCAGGCTAAACAGCTTATATATTCTGAAGGAGCAAGCCCTCGAAAAGTATATTATATAAAAAAGGGAACAATTAAAGTTTATCGTATCAATAACTTTGGTAAAGAGCTTATTCTGGATGTTTTAAAAGAAGGTGATTTTCTTGGATATCATGCAATTATTGAAGACAGGAATTATGTTTCTTCTGCTATGGTGATAGAAGATTGCGAAATTATTCCTTTAGCCAATAACGATTTTTTGAACTTGCTTTATAATGATCGGAATATAGCTTCAAAATTTATTAAGCTAATTTCTAATCGTTTGAATACAAAACAAGAGCAATTACTCGATATTGCTTATCAAACTGTGAGAATTAGAATTGGTAAAGCTATTAATCAATTAATGGAGCCGGAAAATGATGAGTCGGGATTTCTAAAATATTCGCGTGATGATCTGGCAAAGTATGTGGGCACTTCTACAGAAACTACGATCAGAACACTTTCTGAATTTAAAAAAGAAGGTATTATTACTATCAACAAACAAGGAATTGAGGTAAATATTAAACTCCTGCAAGACCTGATAGATGATTAGATTTAAAGTAACTTTTGTAAAAGAAAAAGACTGTCTCAATAGTTTGAGACAGTCTTTTTTTTGTTATAAACAATTAAGTCTAAACAACAATAATATTCATATAACCGGTAGATAGCAGATTCTGTGTAAAGCTTCTTTTAAAGAAATCTTTAAGACCATGTCTTTTTTGATGATCGATAATGTATAGATTATTATTCTCATTTTTAAGAACATAATCCTGAAAGATATGATCTGTAGATTGTTCTATTGCCGGAATTACTTTTAATTCTACATTATTATCCAGTTCATCACCGATATGAAGTAAAGTTCTTCTTTCCTGATGTGCCCACTTATAAACCGGAAGTTCTCTGATATAAAGCATATTTTCATAGTTTTTAACCAAGCCTATCAGGTTAAAATTCTCTGCAAACACTTCATCTCCTTTAGGAATGATCAGCATAGGCACTTCAACTTTATCCAATAGACTTTTTACTTTATCTTTTCGGAAAAACTTATCAAAAGAACTTCTTTTTGTTGGTTCTAAAACCAGCAGATTATAGCTTTCATCATTCAATTGATTAAGCATTTCTCTCATGAATACACCTTCTTTCAGTATGGTATTCACTTCAATATTTTTCTTGGTAAAAACATCTACCTGAGCTTTAACAGTTACTTCAGCTCTTTTCATGAATTCATTTTGATAATTTCTTTCATTTTCAATAATTTCCAATTCAGTGTTGGGCATACTCTTACCTTTCACTACAGGCTTTTCGTAGCTATGAAAGACATCTAAAACTACCTTATCCATTGAATACACATTGAGGAAATTCAGCAAACTTTTCATTACTTCCTGTAAGTGGGCTTGTTCGTCTATTGCTAATAAAATTCTCATAATTATAAATTTAAGTTTGTAAAAAATTGGTTTAAAATCTTAGTTCAAACTTAAAATGATAATTAGCCCATAAATATGAGAAGGCTCATAAATGAATATGATTTTAGATAGTGATGTGTATGATAATAATACAATACATGCGATATAATATCGCATATATTTTGGCTAAAAGTTAGATTATCTCTTTAGAGAATATTTTCTTTTGTTGCAAAAACCCACCATTTTTAAGGATCCGTTGGTCAGGAGACACAACGTAGGTGAGCAAATATATAACAGTGAATATTGTATGTTTACCAACTCAAATAAAACGAGCCGTTCGTAAATGAATCGATTGGTTCAGTGGTTAAATAACCACATTGAAAATCAAGCGTTCCTTCTATGAAATTTTCGGCAGCACCACCTGCTGTAATTGTAAGAATTCCCGATTCAGAAGAACAAGGAGAGGCAAATTGATTCAGAAAAGCAACATTGACATCAAAACCAGACAAGTCATAAGAACCTATTTCCATATTATCAAAATCGAAATACAATGTAAAAGAGTTAAGTGGTAAAAAGCCATCGGGATCCAACTCAAAGTCGAACTCAATTTCGTATAGATTTCCAGGTGTCATATAAGTAATCTGATTACCTGAATAATTGAAAGTTTCAGAAGCATTTCTTATAATAGTAAAGAAATTATCTCCATTCATTACATCCGTAGTATCCGAAGTTTCACAAGCAGGACAAACGCCTCCACAATCAACCTCTGTTTCGTCTTGGTTAAGGATTCCATCAAAGCAACTTTCAGTTGGAATGGCTACCACACAGTTCGGAATTGAAACACAATTTGAATCGCAGGGGCCACAGCAATCAATACCTAATTCCCCTCCATTCTGTATCCCATCACCGCAATTGGGATCTTTAGTACAAGAAGCTATAATAAATGAAGCAATAAAAAGGAATAGTATTGAAAATTTGATATTTGTGTTCACTATGTTGCGCTTTTAGTCCTTAGCAAAGTTAACTAAGGAAGATTGAATAAATAAATATATTTAAGTTAAACTCTTTACATTACAATTTGACTTAAGATGAAATTTAAAGATTTGATCGTTCGATCAGATTAACAATAGAAGAAACAATATGCCAATTAATTGATAAAAAGGTTAATGCAAGTACGAGGTAAAATTTGCTCGAACATCAGTTGAACAAAAAAGAGATATGCTTTTTATTATTCATTATCTCTGATTTCCAATTCTTCAAAATAACTTCCTACCCAATCTTCATATCTATCTGCTTTAAACTTGAACCATTGTTCTCTAATATTCATATCGTATTCAACTTCGTACTTGAATTTCCGAAAGGGTTTACTTTGTCCAAGTGCATAGAAGAGTCTTTCTTTAATTCTTATATCAGGCACTAACTCAGCAAATTCTTCCATAATCTGATAAGATTCTCTTGATGACATCTTCTCGATCCGAACATAGTCTAAAGGATTTTTCTCGATCTCTTCAATTTCTTCTTGTAAACATCCTGTGCAATCAAGAAAATCGTCAGAGTCAAAAATAGAGATTATATCATGAGTCTGCTTATTGATATAGCACACCATTCCACCATAAAGTTGATCTGCTATTTCTTTTATTGCTTCTTTAGAAAGTTTCATTATATGTTCTTATTAAAATTACACCTCTACGCCTCCCCACAAATTTCCTCATACATTTGTGCCAATTCATCTTCAAATTCAGAAGTAATATATTCAGGGTCGGAAACAATTGCTTCATCGGTTGTAATGCCCATGCGTACTTTTCCATTATAACTGATTACACCAATTCCCATACCTATTGAACGTGTTTGAGGAATCCAGAACATTATATCTTCCACTTTGCAACCAGCACAATAAAGCGGAATTTGTGGTCCGGGTACATTACTTACTGAAGCCATTATCTTATCTCCTAAAACTTCTGCAACAGTATTCTGAATTTCTTTAGGTAAAATTCCACCAACAGCATTGGCAATACCATAGGTTGCCAAAGGAAGCGGAGAGTTCTTCATTTCTTCTGAACGCTCATGTATAATTTTCAGAATTTTATCGTAATCATATTCTTTAACAGGGAGTTGTAATGGTAAAGCCCCGATCTTATTTGCCAATTCCACCTCCATGCTCATCATACTTTTCTCATCGTGTAAACTCACCGGAATAGCAATTGGAAAATCTTCTCGTATCATTAGTCCGTGATGTAACATGTGGTTTCTGACTGCCCCTGTCAGGGCTGCTAACATAATTTCATTTATTGTGGCTCCCGATGCTTTACGAATCGCCTTCACTTTCTTCAAATCGAATGCTCTAGACCAGGCAACGCGTTTCATTACACTTGCTTTTCCTTTATAAAGTTTTGCCGCTTCTGGTTTATTACCCAACATTTTACCAACTTCTAAAGTACTCGACAAACCGCTTTTCAATTTATCCAATAAATTATCTGGTTTGTTCGATAAAATATTCTGAGCTTCTTTCAGAATATTCTCTCCAACCCCCATTGCCTCTTCAAAACGTTGTGTTGTTTCTTCTATAAATGTTTTCTGCTTTTCAACTTTTTTCTCTACTTCAGGAAAAGGTTCTAAAGAAAGTTCTGGTGTTAAATGTGTTAAAGAAAATAATACTTTGATCAATGAAATACCATCACCAATAGAATGATGCAATCTTGCTAAAAAAGTTGCCTTTTCCGTTAATGGGTTTTCTATAACATGTAATTGCCATAAAGGCTTTGTTTGATCTATTGGTTGACTCATCAGATGACTGATCACTTCCTGTAATGCAGAATTATCACAAGGCATAGGTAATCCGATTCTATGAATATGTGCATCGATATTAAACAGTTCATCTTCAAGCCAGGTTAAAACACCTCGTTTTAAAACTATTTTCTGTTTGAATCTATCATGTCTTAACAAGCGATCCTCAACGATCATTTTAATATTATTGATATCCGGAATTTCATCGAACTCCAACAAACCAACAACCGTAACCAATCCTGTAGATTCTTCAAGTTTCCAGATCATGGCATCCATGTTGGATAGCTTTTCAGTTTTTTGCTGAGACATTTTTTATAGATTTTAGAATGAATTGAAAACACTCGCTAAATTACGTTTTTCTTAGGTTTTGTTCCTAAAATCGTAAGAATGTAGTTATGAAATATGTTTAAGCAAATAATTTTGTGAATTCGACACTTTCAGTTTTTACAGTTATTGAATGTTGTATTCAATGTTAGTTTTACAAAAATGAACAATCAATTAAATGATATTAAAGTTTACTAAAATTCAAACAACACTTCTATCTCAGTCAATAATATAATAAATTAGTGTGAAAAATTGTAATGTCATACAGTGAATACACTTTAGATAGGATAAGACAAGAATTAGGTATTGAGAACAGAAGAATGCCTATTCTACAAGAATTTAATCCTCTGGAAGCTAGCCCAAGTTTACAATCTGCATTAAAAGAAGTTGAAGAATTACCAATACGTAGTGAAAAGGCAAAATCAGAGTGGATTGTAGTCCCTATTTTGATGGAGTTAAGAAAACGAAATGATAAGTTTTTTACAATTTACTCAGGTGATAATCTTAATGCCGATGAAGCTAAAGGTTTAAAAGGTGAGTGTGATTTCATACTTGCAAAAGATACTGGAACATTTGACATAAACTACCCCATTATTCAAATAGTAGAAGCTAAAAAAAATGATGTGGAAATTGGAGTTCCACAATGTGCGGCACAATTAATTGGAGCAAAGATATATAATGAAAAAAAAGGAGTAAATCTTAAAAATATTTATGGTTGTGTAACAACAGGAAATGAATGGCTTTTTATGAAATTAGAAAAAGACTGCGTTAAAATAAACACAAAACTTTTCTATCTCAACGAGATCGGTAATATACTTGGCATTTTTCAATGGATAATAGATTATTATAAAAAAGAGTTGGGAACAAGCAATTAGGAGGAATAAAAAATCCATCAATCACGAGGAATAGGAGAACCATGCGGATCTACATTCGGATTATTAAGCAACTTTTCTAATTCAGCTTCCATTTCAGGATCAAGAATATGTTCAATGGCTTCTGCGGTTTCGTGAACGTGGTCGTCTTTCAAATGTAGGTTTTGGGTTAAGTACATTTCCCATAAGCGATGCAATCGAACCATTCGTTTCCCTTCTTTCAAACCATTTTCTGTAAGCTTCCAATTATTACTATCTGCTTTAGAAATATAATTTTGCTTTGATAATCTGTTCAGACCAGCTTTAAGATCAGCATCGGGTAAATACCTTCTTTCCTGCATGGTTTTCATAGGATAAGCCAATTCAAAGTTGCCTTTTTTCTCTCCTAATTGATACATGAGTTTCAGAATATTTTCTTCTACTATTTTAATTTGACTTTTGTATCTTCTCCAACGATTCGTTACCAATCCTTTGAACGGAGAAAACAACATTGAAGCAAATGCCAGTAAACTTAATACTACTACAATCCAGGGACCAGTTGGCATAGAAGGCGCTAAAAAAGAGATCAATCCGCCTAAGTAACTGCTTATTATACCGATCAATGCTGCAATGAGTAACAACTTCCATAGTTTATCAGTCCAATAGCGTGCAGCAACGGTTGGGGTTATCAGCAAAGCCGACATTAACACAACACCAACTGCCTGAATGCCAACGGTAATTGCCAATACAGTTAATGAAGAAAGAATTACTTCATAAAAGGTAGTATTCAAACCTATAGAATCGGCATAGTTCCTATCGAAAATAACTAAGCGAAATTCTTTATAAAACAAGAAAACGAATAATAAGATCAGTAAGCCTACAATGATAAACACAAATATATCTTCAGGTAAAATAGAAGCTGCTTTTCCGAACAAGAATTTATCTAAACCCGATTGGTTAGCATTTCCTGAATGTTGTATAGAAGTGAGTAATAACATTCCTAAACCAAAAAAAACAGATAATACCAAGCCTATGGCGGCATCTTGTTTTATCCTTGAATTCTTCGTAATATAATCAATAGAAATAACCGAAAGCCATCCGGTTATGAAAGCTCCGGTCAATAAAATGGCAGGATGTTTCGTTCCTGAAAAAATGAAGGCGAAGCAAATTCCGGGCAAAACACTATGCGCAATAGCATCTCCTAAAAGCGACTTTTGTCGCAAAACAGTAAAAGCCCCTACAATAGCAGAACTCGATCCGATAAGGATCATACCAATTACCACATACAAAACATTTGCATCCGAAAGTGTCAAATATGTAATAATACTATCCAAATAATTTCAATTTTGCTTCAACTTCACTCATCACTCATGGATCAATACTCCCTTGTTGGTAGTTTCTTTTGCCCTAACTGTTGACTTAGTTCTTCTATCAATGAAATTCTTGCGCCGTAGGTTTCCTGAATTTTTTCTTCTGTGAAAACTTCTTCTCTAGGCCCACAAGCTATTAGTCTTCTATTAAGCAAAACAAACCAATCGAAATAACGGTTAGCCGTTTGTAGATCGTGATGAACGATCAACAGTGTTTTACCATCGTCTCGCATCGATTCTAGTAGTTGTAAGATTGAAGTTTCTGTACTTGCATCCACGCCTGCAAAGGGTTCATCCATTAAATAAAAGTCAGCATTTCGCGCTAAAGCTCTGGCAAGGAAAACCCTTTGTTGTTGTCCGCCTGATAATTGTGAAATTTGTCGCTTAGCGAATGAAAGCATTCCAACTTTATCCAAACATTCTTCAGCAATTTTCTTATCTGCTTTTGTATAGCGTTGAAACCATCTCTTATTATTATAAAGTCCCATTAGTGCAACATCCATCACACTAGCCGGAAAATCCCAATCGACCGTTTCTCTCTGAGGAACATAGGCAATTCGATCTCTTACTTCTTCAACATCTTTATCAAATATCTTGACATGTCCTCCATCTGGTTCTATCAAACCCATTATTGATTTAATGAGTGTTGATTTACCAGCACCATTTGGACCTATGATACCCACCATTTTTCCACCCGGAATATCAAAATCGACATTCCAAAGCACTGGCTTTTTATCATAGGCTACTGTTAGGTCATGTATTTCGAGGACGTCAGACATGAATGATTATTGATAATTGATGAATGATGATCTTATTTCAAAGCATTCACGATCGTTCTTAAATTGTGTTCAACCATACCAAGGTAAGTTCCTTCTTTAGTACCGTATTCACCCATTGCATCTGAGTAAAGAACACCACCAATTTTCACTTCATGGTTTTTCTTTTTACAACCCTGTACAATTGCTTCCATTGGTTTAGAGGCTACCGAGCTTTCAATAAAAATTGATTTGATCTTCTTTTCTGAAATGAAGTTAACCAGATCGGTAATATCTTTTAAGCCAAATTCAGTAACTGTTGATAAGCCTTGTAAAGCTTTTACTTCCATACCATAAGCCTGCTGAAAATAACCAAAAGCATCGTGTGAGGTAATCAATACTCTTTGATCCTCCGGTATAGAAGCTATTTCCTTTGTTACTTTTTTATGTAATTCATCTAATTGAGCGGTGTATTTATCATATTTAGCACTCATTTCTTTTCTTTTGTCTGGGTAAAGATCCATAAGCTTGTTTGTAATTGTTTTAACCCCCGATTTCCACAATTCTACATCGAACCAAATATGTGGATCTGTTACGGCTTTACCATCTTCATCCAAGCTTAATTTTTTATTAGCAGGAACATTATCTGTTATTGCCTGAACAGGTTTTTTCTTAGCTAATCTTTCCAGAACATCCTCCATTTTACCTTCGAGGTACATTCCATTGTAAAAGATAACATCTGCATTCTGTAACTTCTTAAGATCTCCCTGTGTAGCTTTATATAAATGTGGATCAACCCCCGGTCCCATTAGAAACTTCACTTCAGCCCAATCGCCTACAATATTTTCTACGGCATCACCGATCATAGCCGTAGTGGCTATAATATTTACTTTTTTATCTGATTTTGAAGCATCAACCGCCTCGTTCGTATTCTTTTTTTCTTCAGTACAAGCACCGAATAAGCATAATACAGCTATAAATAATGGGATAAAAAATCCTCTTCTTCTCATATTTAAACTATCTTTTTTAAGCAAAGATAATTTTTCTTAGGCTAGTCTAAAAGAAAAAGTTAGACTAATCTAACTTTTTTAAGCATGAAAAGCTAAAAGAGTGGGTTTCAATGTAAAAATCAGTTTTTACTATCAAATTTTTCAGCATAAGCTTTAGCGAAATAAGTCAGAATCGCCGTTGCTCCCGCTCTTCTGATGCTTAAAAGCATTTCGGGCATAGCCGTTTCAAAGTCAAGCCAGCCTTTTTCACATGCTGCCATGAGCATTGCATATTCTCCACTTACATTATAAGCAGTAATTGGAAGCGTAGTAATATCACTTAGGGTTTTGATCACATCCAAATAACAGAGAGCAGGTTTAACCATTAAAAAATCGGCTCCTTCTGTTTCATCCAGATAAGCTTCGCGAATGGCTTCTTTTACATTCGCCGGATCCATTTGATACCTTTTTTTATCTTTTGGTATTTCTTCAGTTCCATCGGTTTTTGGTGCTGAATCCAAAGCATCACGAAAAGGGCCATAATACGCTGAAGCATATTTTGCAGTATAAGACATTATACTTACTTCTGTAAAATCATGATCATCCAATGCCTCTCTTATCGTCATTACACGTCCGTCCATCATATCGGAAGGACCAATAATATCGAAGCCCGAATTAGCTTGGGCAACCGACATTTTAGCCAAAATTTCCAAAGTTTCATCGTTAACGACCTTTCCATTACGCACTACACCATCATGTCCATCAACACTATAAGGATCTAATGCAACATCGCTCATCAGATTTATCTGTGGAAATTCTTTTTTGAGTGTTTGAGCAATTTTCAGATAGAAATTATCTTCGGAATAACTGTAGGTTCCTGTTTTATCTTTTAGTTCATCGTTAACCTTCGGAAATAAAACGAAAGTGCTTAATCCAAGTTTAAGACATTGTTCAACCTCTGGAAGTAACTTATCCAAACTCCAGCGAAAATTTCCCGGTAGAGAATTGATTTCCTGCTGAATTCCTTTTCCATCGACAACAAATAAAGGATAAATAAGATTGTTTACACCGAGTCTCGTTTCAGCGATCATTTTTCTAACAGCTGAAGACTTTCGATTCCTTCTTGGTCGTTGGAGCATAAAACTTAATTTAAACGAAGTTTTTAAAATCTAAGAAAACATCTTTTTGATAATCAGGATTCGGTTAAATTATCTTTTTTCTTCGAAGACTGTAAACCAGCCAACCAAATACCGAACAATACGATTGCAATGATGATAAAGATGATCTGCCAGATATTCTGGTGTAAAATTTCAAAAAGATCGGGGTAATAAATTCCAGTTAAATATAATTGGATAATTCTTGCAAGATTCAACAAGAACAAGAATGCAATACCAGCAAATAAACCTTTAAACTTCTTACTAAGCATAGTAGGAAATGCTAAGACCGCTGAGCCAAAGATTGCCATTCCTTCCAATCCATCGCAACCTGTTTTTACATTTACGGTAAACTGATCACCTATAATTTTTGAACCCTGAGCAATGGTATCCATTCCAAAAATATTCAGTATAAAACTAGCAATTGCGGTATTTACTGTAACTACTTGCTTAACTATTGAATTATGAAACCATTGTGTTCCCCAGAACATGTAGAAAACTACAATAAGTACGATAAAGCCAATAAGGAAACGTAGCACAGGCGAAAGCCCATACCACAATCTTAAAATAGGATTAGAGTGAGAAACTGTTTCCATGAGTTCAGATTAAATGAAAAGAAGATGTGTAGTACAAATTTCGTAAAAAAATGGGAAGAATTTAGTTAAGGGATGTCAAAATGGGAAAATTTGCTGATAATTTATCTTTTAAAAGAATACACTACTATACATTTTCATTGTTTCTTTAGAAAATGTTTATTTGTATTACAAAAAACCTCCACTTCTCAGGTATCCGTTGGTCTTGAGACACAAAGGAGGTAAACAAATGTATAGTAGTATGATAAAAGAATAATTTTGCTTCTGATTATATTTATATACTGAGATTTAGAGTATGTCCTTGTAATTTTTCAAAGATTTATCCAAAATATCCTAGTCTGAATTATGACCTTTCAATGCTATTTCAGAAAAAACAAAACCATTTCGAAGGAAGATGGTAATAGGCATATTTTTGGGATTAATTCTTAAAATCATTCAACTTTCTTGATCTTACGGCTTAAAGTTTCTCCTCCAATAGTTTTAAATGTAAGAAAATAAATCCCACTATTTAAAAATTGTATATCAATAAAATTATCAGCAAAAAAACTATTGCTTTCAAAAACTATTTTACCAAAAGTATCATAAATTCTAATTTCTTCTATTTCAGTATTATCGATATCAATATGTAAATGATCCTTAACAGGGTTTGGAAAAACAGAATAAGTTATTGGAGCAAGCGTATGATGATTACTTGTAATTATTTCAGCTGTATCATTTTCAGGGTTCAATGGAATAATATTTCCTGTCTCATTGTTCATTACAACATTTTCGATGTTTAAGCTTAGTTCTTGAATATTTTCAGAAATATTTTCAGAAATATTTTCAACCATCTGGAATGTCAAAGTTGCTATCGTACCACTTCCCGAAACTGATTGCGAATCTGTTCTTGTGAATCCTATATCTAGTCTTTGTTCTTCATTTAGTTCTTTAACAAGTTTTATAGAATTCGTTTCGTTACCTAAAATATTCATTGTTAAGTCAATAGAGCCATCTTGTATAATCGACATTCCATTAACAAAGTTTGCATAATCGATTGAAAAAGCTATACCATATACATTTTCAACTAAACTTTCATCGGGCATAGTAAGATTGATATCAGCAGTTACAAAACTACCTGCACTTATTATTTCGTTTTGTATTTCAATACTTAGAATAGCATTATTCAGATCAGTTTGTTGATATGGAAATTCATTGTTTTTACCATGAGATTTATTGTAATTAAAGTCAATAACTTGTGAATCTCCATCATTAATAATTCCATCACCATTACAATCAATATGTTTATCGTTTACCCAATATTGTTCATAATCAACTGATGAAGTGAGTTGTGTTTCAGTATCCCAATCAAAAGCAGGCTGAGGTATCCATGTTACCGAAGCATTAGGTCTTTCAGGACCTTCATTTTCATAAGACAAGCCTATTGCTAAGATATCAAAATTATTTACCCAACCATCGGCATTAGCATCGCCTGGCCAAACATAGTCTTCCTCTATCTCTTCACATTCATTTTCAAATTCTATTGTAATATTTGCTACAGTTATTTCGCCATCCTGTTCGGCAAAAATGGTTATCATATCTTCACCATTATCAAAAATAAAAGGTATTGGATGATAAAGAATACATATACTTGTTCCGGCTATCTCATAAGAACAATCGAAATTAGCAATCACTGCAACGATTTCATTACTTTCTGCATCTAACCCACATAATTCATCTAAACAAACAAAGAAAGATGCTGTAAAATCAGCTTCAGTACAAATAGTATTTTCGCACAAGTTATCACTTAAAACGATAATTCGCGCTATTGCTTTCGCTGTAATTCCATTAGAATTAGTAATTGTATATTCAAAGAAATCTTCACCAACAAAATCTGATTCTGGCGTATAGGTAAATGATTGGTCTAAACTTAAAAATTCTATGCTTCCATTACTCGGATTCGTGTAATCACTCACAGCAAATGACTCACCATCAAAGTCTATATCGTTGGTAAGTACTTCAATCGCTACAGGCACTCCTATAGAAGTAACTAATGAATCGTTATTGGCGACTAAACCTGATGAAAGGGTGCAATCATCCTGAACGTTAAATAGTATATCTATATTATATAGTAAAGTTTCGTCTTTAGCAATTATACTCACAGTATCAACTTGTGGAATATTTATTAGAGACGTATAAACAACACAATTATTTATATGTTCCAATATACAATTCCCTGTACTTTCAGCCGAAATTATCTCAACTTTTTCAGGATTATCAAAACATTCCTCAAAACAAAATACTGTTTTAGAATAAGCATCTACACAGGCATCGTATTCACAATAAGATTTTTCCAAATTACAATCATCAAAATTATGAATACAATCTTCATCAAATAACAGATCGATATTGATCTCAAAAATATCACTATCAATTGATACAACAATATTTATATAATCGTCTTCAGTCATTAATGGTAATGGTGCATACTGCACGGTAAAATCTTGATCTACACTTAATGCACATCTATATTTTGTAGATGAAGATATCAACTCTGCATTTGCAAGATCAATATTACAAATTTCATCTAAACAGAAATAAGTGAAATCAGGATTAGAACTATTGATAGCATGGTAACAATTCGTAAACTCACATAAATTTATACTTCTAACCCAAACCTTGACACCTGTAGTAGCTATAGAGCCACTTGAATTTATGATCGTATAAGAAAAGACATCCATACCTACAAAATCATCATTTGGCGTATAAAGCAATTTTTGATCTTCAAGGCTAACCATACCATTTACTGGTTGAGAATGATTGAGAATTTCTATACTTTCACCATTTTCATCTATATCGTTTGCTAACACATCTATAATATAATTATTATTTACAATAGTAACTACCTCGTCTATATTCGCCACTAAAGGTATTGAAGGACAATCATCATAGACACCGATTGAAATCGATATTTCATAAGTAGTATCATTCTCATCTTCCACAACTAAACTCATGTTGTCAGAAATATTTTCAAATCCTGGAAGTGGTTTATATGTAAAACAATTTCCGATCATATCAAACCCGCAAGTAAAAGAAGGATAACTGATAGAGGTTATTTCAACTTCAGTAGCTTGTGAAAAACATTCATCGAAACAAAAGATAGTTTCAACCATTGGATTAGTGCAAACTGAGTATTCACAAACTACATTACTATTATTTTGAAATGTTGAGTTATTCCCAAAGACATCAAAGATCAATAGCATTGAGCAAAATAGAAATGATAAAATTCTCATAAATGACTAAATTTAAAATTTTTTAGTGATGCCACAAAGTTAACTTATTACTATTTTTTGTGAAGGTAGTTTTACTCTTGAGATTTCAAGGGTAAAATCCTAAATTGAATACTCGAAATTACCAATACTGATTCAGAAGGCAACATGTATATATAGGCGGAAAAGTCTGTCTAGCTTGTAGCTAACTGTATGGGTAGCAGATTTCGGTATTTGCCAAAATGACCTTGAGGAAGGTATGGTCATTTTGGCAATAAAGTTATAAGTGAAACGCTTAGCCCATCAATTTCTGCAAGCTCATTGCTACACTCATGTCGCCGTCAATTTTAAGTTTACCAGTCATCATTGCATTCATCGGATTCATTTTTCCTTTTAGTATAGATTTAAAATCAGCAAAATCGACCGTAATTGTACAATCAGCTTCTTTATTAGATTGAGAAATAAGGTTTTGGGCTGTAGTTCCATCTACATAAATGAAATATTCTTCAGAACCATCCGGTAATTTTATTTTCAGCTTTTTACCAATGGCATTTACATTTCCTGCCTTTTCTACAATTTTATCATAAATTCTATTGAAAGAAGCACCATTATCTAGAGAACCATTTCCTGAAGAGGCTGCAGGTGCTTTTGCTGCCTGATAACCAACATCGTCGATGACCATTTTTGCAATTATGTTTCTCATCACCTGCGAAGTACCTGCTCCTATAGTTCCCACTCGGCAATCGCGATAAAAGCGTGCCATTGGGTAAGCTTCTGTAAAGCCATAACCACCAAAGAACTGCAAGCACTTAGAAGCTACTTCATTCACTTTTTCGGTAACCAAAAGTTTCCCCATTGAGCAAAGCTTCACATCGTAAATTCCATCAGCGTAAATCTTACAACATTGATAAACAAATGACTTCAATGCGGTTACTTCTGCCATCATGGTTGCCATTCTGTGTCTTAACACCTGAAATCTGTTAATACTTCTACCGAAAGCTTTTCTTTCAGACATATATTTCAAACTTTCTTCAAAAGCGTTTTCCATACTGGCAATACCCGCGGGAAGTGCAACTAAGCGTTCTAATTGCAGACCATTCATCAGATAATAAAATCCTTTTCCTTCGTCACCGATAAGATTAGAAACCGGAACTTTTACGCTATCGAAACTCAATTCGGCGGTATCTGAACTCCACCAGCCCAATTTCTTTATTTTTCTTGCCGAAACACCTTCTGCATTTCGATCAATAATTAACAAGCTTACTCCTGCTGCACCTAAGCTTGGATTAGTTTTTACAACGGTAATGATAAAATCGCCATAAACGGCATTGGTTATGAATGTTTTAGAACCATCGACTATATAAAATTCGCCACTTTCATCTTTGATCGCTTTGGTTCTTATATTCTGAACATCGGAGCCTGCACCTGGTTCGGTGATTCCAATTGAAGCTAACCATTCGCCCGATATAATTTTTGGTAAATATTTTTGCTTTAATTCTTCGCTGGCATATTTCAGAATATAAGGAGAAGACATATATTGGGTTACTTGCTGTGTAATGGCAAACCCTCCACTATTGGTTCTTCCTAATTCTTCATTGAAAATAACATCATAGAAAAAATCCAAGCCTTTTCCTCCATATTCTTCGGGATAAGACAAACCTAAGAAGCCCATATCACCCATTTTTTTCCAGATTTCTTTTGGTGTTCTTCTATTGGCTTCCCATTCTTCGATGTTGGGTAAAACTTCTTTTTTCAGAAATGCTCTCAAACTTTCGCGGAACATCTCGTGTTCTTCGCTTAGTTCTACAATAGCACACGCATTATTTGAACTTTCACTATTATAGGCGACACCGTCAATTGCCATTTTAGCAATGATCTCACAAAGTATTTCTGAAGTTCCTCCACCAATAGGACCAAGACGATTATCGCGATACATTCTTGCTAAAGGATATTCTTCGGTAAAACCATAACCACCAAACATTTGTAAACAACCATCGGCAACTCTTAATGCCAAGTCTGATGAATTCAGCTTAGCCATTGCAGCTTCTTTTACAATGTATTGCCCCTGATCGAAGCGTTTACATAAATCGTAGTTAAATAGTTTTTGGACTTCTGTTTCGCTTGCCATATTGGCGATATCGTGTCTGAGTGCCTGAAACTTATTGATGGGTCTTCCGAAGGCTTCTCTTTCTGACATATACTGTAATGCCTTTTCCATTGCAAACTCTGCTGAAGCCACTCCTGAAACTGCCATAATTAACCTTTCAAGAACAAAATGCTGCATAATATACAAGAATCCCTGCCCTTCATTTCCGATCAGGTTTTCAGCAGGAACTTTTACATCTACAAAGCTAATTTCACCGGTATCTGAAGCATGCCAGCCAAGCTTTTCAATATTGGTTGCGCTTAATCCTTCTGTATTCCTATCGACTAAGAACAGAGAAAGAGGTGCTTTGTCTTCAGTGGAACTTTGACTTTCCATTTTAGCCGCAACAACTAAGAAATCGGAATAAACACCATTGGTAATAAAGGTTTTCGCGCCATTAATAATGTAATGATCACCTTCTTTTTTTGCTGTTGTTTGTAGTGCCTGTACGTCGGAACCAGTATTCGGTTCTGTAATACAAAGGCAACCTATTTTCGTTCCTTCGATTCCCGGAATAAGATATTTTTCTTTCTGAGTTTCGTTAGCTACATTATTCAGGTAAGGCAAAACAACATAAGGATGCACCATCATAGAAGCTGAAAAGCCACCTGAATTTAAGCGCGCCAATTCTTCCAGGAAAATAACTGAGTAAAAGAAGTCAACTTCTAAACCACCATATTTTTCAGGAAACATTAAACCGAAATAGCCCATTTCACCCATTTTAGAAAATATCTCACGAGGAATTTTACGGTCACCTTCCCATTGATCGATATGAGGTGCTAATTCTTTTTCACAAAATGCTCTTAGTGAGCTTCTGAATAATTCGTGTTCTTCGGTAAAATAGTATTGTTGCATAGGATATTATTTTATGTTGTTCGTTGAATTCCTGTCTCGAAAAGGCTGATATAATTATCTAAATCATTTCTTAGCTTTTGAAATAAAAAACAATTTGTAAATTCGGTATTAAGTTCTAAGACTGTTCTAATGTTAGTTATTAAATTCACAAATTCGTCTCTCACATCATTTTGTCTATCTACTTCTACAAAACTTTGTGAAATATCTTGATGAGTTTTCCTTTTAAAATTATCGAAGAGAGGATTAAGAAACATTAAGATTACATTATCTTTCAAAGTATGACCTTTTATAAAAAGATATGTATTTTCCTCTGTTAAACCTAAGTTGTTCAACTCTGTTTTAAATTGTTCAATTTGGTTAGTTTCGTTTGGAAAAGTCTGTTCTAATTCTAAAATCTTAGTTTGTACTTTGTCATTTAAATGAATAAATTCATTTTCTCCATATCCAAAAACATTAATTCTATCTTCAAATCTAACTTCACTACAAAAGTCTTCGATATTAAAATAATTGAAATTTTGAATTTTATACAAATAAACTGACCATAAAAACAGAGGGTAAATTACTTTAGAATATTGAGCCATAAATTTGGGTATATCCATAAAATATTCCGTTCGATTTGTAGCCTTTACAAGTACAGATTGTAAACTTTCTGCATAACAGTATAAATTTTCTATTGAATACGTATAAGTTTGAAAGATGTATGGATTAGCATTTATTATTGAGGAATTATCTGTTGCATCACGCAATAAATAATCATAATCACTATCTACACAAAGAATTAAATATTTACCTAAGTTTTTCTCATTTATTAAATCTAAAAGTGCTTTTTTCCCTGTTTTTAAATTTGTTACTGAAGGAATATTTATATTGAATCGGAAACCATATTTTTCATAAGGTGCTAAAATCGCATACCAAAACCCAATATCTTCATAGCCTTCAACATAAACCTCAATTTCTGTAAATTCATTTCCTTGATAAAGGTCTATTGCTTCGGAATACTCTGAACTTAATATGTCATTATATCTAGTAATTTCAGGCATTAAGCAGTAATAACATTTTGAGTTTTTCTGATTAAATCTCTTACTTCAAAAACTTTATCTAACCAACCATTCATAGCTATTCCTGGAGAGTGACTTGCTATAATTATTTGACAATGAGGATTCAATGTTCTTATATAATTAATCAAATTTCTTTGCCAATCAATATGAAGCGATAATTCTGGTTCGTCTAACAATAAAATTGATGGTTGTTGGTATTGTAATAATGTGCTTAGCAGAATAATCAATAACTGTTTTTCTCCTGAAGAAAGTTGATAGACATTAACTGGTTCTTTATTTTCATTTAAGAAAGAAAGTTCATTTACATTTTCATTGACTATTTTATGGGAATAACTAAATGCCTGATTGATTAAATTGTAAAAGTTATGAATGTTGAGGTTTTCATATTTATTTGAAACATCTAGTTTATAGTTAAGGTAAAATATCTGAAGTCGATTCAAATATAAATCAAGGTTTGTTGTAACTCTTTTATCTCTAATTGCTGCTAAATCAGATTTACTTCTAAGCTGAATATCAAATGTTTTTATGTGTTCTAAAAAGTAAAAGTTTGTTTTGACTTCAATTCCGTTTTCATCTTCAGTTACATTTGCTATTAACTTTGAATCTCTATTCTCTTTAGAGAAATTAGTTGTAACTTTTATATTATTTATGTTTTTAACTTTTTTAAATGCTCCAAAAGGTTGAGCATCAATAATTCCTTCTAAAATTGTACTCTTACCAATACCATTTATCCCAGCCAAGATATTTACATCATCGTGTAATTCCCAATCTAAATTGTACTTACGGAATAAGTCTTTTATCTCGACTTTTTCTATGACAAACTTTGGATTTTCCATTTTGTAAAGATAACCTCATTTAAAAAAGCAAGCGAATATCAATTCTTCTAGTTCGATATTCGCTTAATTAAAATATTTATTTAAAAATTCTTTTACAATTCCGCCATTAAATAAGCCGCTTCTTTAATAGCTCTTTTAGCATCAAGTCCTTTGGCATTTTTTGCCCCACCAATTAAATGTACTCTTTGGTTTCCTTCTTCGAGTAATTGCTTTAATTCAAAAAGTGGTTCCTGTCCTGCACAAATAATAACATTATCTACCTGAAGTAATTGAGGTTCACCTGCTACATTTATATGGAAACCTGCATCGTCAACTTTAAGGTATTCAACCTCTGCCAACATATTCACACGTTTCATTTTAAGGCTTGCTCTGTGAATCCATCCGGTAGTTTTCCCTAAGTTTTTACCGTGTCTTCCTTTAGAACGTTTTAACAAGAAAATTTCTCTAGGCGAAGGCTCCGGCTGAGCTTGTGCTAACGCTCCTCCACGTTCATAATCATCATCGATTCCCCATTCTTTATTAAAGGTATCGTTATTTAAACTTGGCGATTCTCCTTGATGAGCTAAAAACTCAGCCATGTCGAAACCAATTCCACCTGCACCTACAATAGCAACGCTCTTACCTACTTCTTTAAATTGATGTAAAACCTCTGCATAATCCAATACTTTCGGATGATCGGCTCCTTCAAAATCAACCTTTCTAGGCGTAACACCTGTTGCTAATATAATTTCATCATAATTACCTTTGATTAATTCTTCGGCACTTACTCTATGATTCAAATGTACTTTTACTTCATGTAACTCAAGCTGACGTTGATAGTAGCGCATCGTCTGTGCATATTCTTCTTTACCCGGAATTACTTTCGCCATGTTGAATTGGCCACCTATTTTACTATCGGCTTCAAATAATTCAACCGAATGACCTCGTAATGCTGCAATATGTGCCGCAGCCATTCCTGCAGGGCCTGCTCCAACAACAGCAATTTTTTTATCTACCTTACAAGGCTCATAATTGAGTTTAGTTTCGTGGCAAGCTCTTGGATTAACAATACATGAACAAGTTTGCATGGTAAAAGTATGATCGAGGCAAGCCTGATTACAAGCAATACAGGTATTGATCTCGTCGGCTTTATTTTCCATAGCTTTACTCACCCATTCTGCATCAGCTAAAAACGGACGTGCCATAGAAACCATATCCGAGCAACCTTCTTGTAAGATATTCTCAGCTACATCCGGCATATTAATTCTATTGGTTGCGATCAATGGAATATTTACTTCTCCCATCATTCGTTTGGTAACCCAAGCAAAACCACCATTCGGAACCATAGTTCCAATAGTTGGAACACGCGCTTCGTGCCAGCCTATTCCAGTATTGATTATGGTCGCACCTGCTTTTTCAATTTCTTTTGCCAGTTGAACTACTTCTTCCCAATTGCTTCCCTCTTCTACCAAATCGAGCATCGAAAGTCTGTAAATAATAATGAAGTTCTCACCTACTCTTTCTCTTACTCGTTTCACGATCTCAATAGGAAACTTTATTCTGTTTTCATAACTTCCTCCCCATTCATCAGTTCTGTGGTTCGTTCTTTTAACGATAAATTGATTGATCAGATAACCTTCTGACCCCATGACTTCTACACCATCGTAACCAGCTAGTTGTGCCATAGCTGCACAGTTAGCGTAATCTTCTATCGTTTGTTCTATATCTTCAGTAGTTAACTCACGCGGTACGAAAGGATTTATAGGTGCTTGTACAGCAGAAGCCGACACTAGTTTATCAGTATAAGCATAACGCCCCGTATGTAATATTTGCATACAAATTTTCCCCCCTTCTTTGTGTACTGCTTCTGTAATTACTTTATGATGCTCCGCCTCTTCAGGATTCGTCATTTTACTTGCTCCCATAAATACAACTCCTTCCTCATTCGGAGCAATTCCTCCAGTAACGATCAGTCCTACATGCGCCTTTGCTCTTTCTGCGTAAAATGCTGCTGCTCTTTCCATTCCACCAGGAGCTTCTTCGAGCATAGTATGCATAGAGCCCATTAAAACTCTATTTTTCAATGTTGTAAATCCAAGATCAAGTGGGCTAAGTAATTTTTCGTACATTATTATTATTTAGAAAATTAGAAACTGAGATATTGTGGGATAGATTTTATATTTAATGAAAAAACTATTTAAAAAGTTGATTTAATTGAATAGAAAAATCTTTAATTACCAATGAATGAACTTCTTGATGTTCCTCGTAAATTTCATGTATTTGCATTTTTTGTAGTTCGCTTTTATATACTTCTAAGGTTTTCAACTCTGGATCGATCAACCAAAACTCTTTAACTCCTTGCTCTCCGTATAATTTCATTTTCGTAACTCGATCTGTTTTTTTATTTCCTGATAGAATTTCTACAATGAAATCTGGAACACCATTTACGCTTTTATCACTGATTATGTCTAAGTTTTTATTTGCAACGAATAAAATATCCGGCTGTGCAACATTTTCTTCGTTGAAATATACGTCAGTAGGAGCACAAAGTGCTTCTCCACACTTATTAGCCTTCAAAAAAAGGCATATTTCAAAAAACAACTCTCTTAAAATTCTTTGGTGTTTAATAGATGGTGCAGGCATAAATGTTAGTTTTCCATTTAATAGTTGGTAAGGGATTCCTTCAGGAAGAGAAAAATATTCTTCGGCTGAATAAATATGATCTTCTTTAATATTGAACAGCACATGATGACCATTTTCTCTGAATAATAATTGTCCTTTTCTTATTTCGAGAAAATCTGCTCCATTCAGCAATTCGTTTAAAGTTTCGTTATTGATGGGTTTAAGTTCAAGCATAATTCTTATAAACTTTATTCTGTAAATTTAAATAAATCGCCTGAAAGTCGGTGTCCTCCATCAACATAGATCGTTTCACCTGTAATATAACTGCTAAGTGGGCTTGAAAGAAACAGGACTAAATTCGCAACATCTTCATTTGTCCCCAACCGTTGCATAGGAATAGATTTTCGAACTTCTTCTATATCAAAAACACCATCTTCGTAAGTATCTAAACCTGAAGAATTAATTACTCCAGGTGCAATAGCATTAATTCTGATCTTGTGTTTACACCATTCTACAGAAAGCGATTTAGTTAAATTATCTACGCCTGCCCTTGCTGCCCCGGTATGTGCCATACCCGGAAAACCTCTGTAAATATTGGCAATTATATTAACGATAATACCATTTTTCTGAGGAATAAAGAAGCTGTTCGCCATCGCCTTAGTCATATAGAAAGTACCGTTCAAATTATTATTGATGACTGCATTCCATCCATTTTCGGAAATATACTCTGCAAACATTGGAAATTGCCCGCCCGCATTATTCACAAGTATATCTAATTGTCCGTAAGTATCTTTAATGTTTTCTACAACGTTTTCTATTTCCTTGGTTTTACGAATATCACAGGGAACATAAGCACATTCACCGATCTCATTTAAACTTAATGCTGCTTCACTCAAAAGATCTTCCTTTCGGGAAATTATCATCAATTTTGCTCCAAAGCTTAAGAACATTTTTGAAATGGCATAACCAATTCCGCTCCTTCCTCCAGTAACCAATACTACTTTATCTTTAAACAAGTCTTTTTGAAACATGATCTAATTTTTGAAATATAATTTTAGGGGTAGTGACTCAAATATAAGGCTGTGAAGGTTTTGGTCAAGAGACCAAAACAGGTATTTTACTCTGCTGCGTCTCCCGACCTGCAGATATTTAGCTAAGATTTTCTGATTTAAATCAAAATAACTTCCATCCTTACTTCTGCTTCACCGCCATTTTAGGAAACTCGATTCATTTCCAAAATAGTTCTGGCTTCTTCTATCGAAGCAATTTCTGCACCAAGTGTATGAGCAAGATTTACTCCTGCTTCAACTAATTCTCCATTTGACTTAGCCATTTCGCCATTCGGCAAATAGAAATTATCTTCTAAACCTACTCTGAAACTTCCTCCCATAGCTATTGCTGCTGCACTCATTGCCCATTGTTTACGACTAATGGTAATAACCTGCCAATGCGCACCATCTGGAATACTTTGTTTTTGGTGAACAAGGTTTTCAACCGTTGCTGGAATTCCTCCAAGTACCCCCATTACGAAACTGAAACACAATTTTTTCTTAATAACACCCATATTGATCAACGGCATAGCGTTATTAATGTGTCCGTTGTCAAAAACTTCCATTTCGGGCATAATATCCGATTCGTTCATTCTTTCTAAAACGAATTTTATGGTACTGAATGGATTTTCAAATACCGCATCGAAGTAAAATTGCTGCTTCGACTTCGAATAAATCGCATAGTTCATGCTTCCCATATTCAGGGCTGCCATTTCTGGTTTAGTTAATGGTAAATGTGCTGTTCTTTCTTCTTTGCTAATCCCAATTGCTCCAGTAGAATAGTTGATAATTATATTTGGACAATGTTTTCTAACTTCGGCTGTAATTTCCTGAAAAACTTCAGGGCGCCAACTAGGCATTCCATTTTCTTCGCGTGCATGAATATGTACAATTGAAGCGCCTGCATCTCTTGCTCTTTTGGCTTCCTCACCGAGTTCTTTGGGCGTATAAGGTAAATAAGGACATTGTGCTCGTGTTGTTGCGGCACCTGTTAATGCACAAGATAGAATTAGTTTTTTTCGCATTTATTTAAGTTTATGTTCTTTTGATGATTAGACTGTTAGACTGTTAGACTGTTAGACTGTTAGATATGAGACTATGAGACTATGAGACTATGAGATTTTGAGATTTTGAGATTAAAATAATAGACTTTAAAACGTTTTTGACTATGGTAAATTGAAAAAGCCCTGAGCGCAGTCGAAGGGCATATTATAATAGAAATAGTTCTAAAGTTAAATATATAAATAGAAAATTCATCATTACACCAATTTCTCTAAAGTCCTTTTTTGATATATTAATTTATTGAAACTATACTTTACTCTCCGATCCAATTGGCTTTTCTTTTTTCTCTGAAAGCCGTTAATCCCTCTTGCCCATCTTTACTGGCAATACATTTTTTAAGCATTTCTAATAAATATTCGTGTTCGGAAGCTTGTTGGGTAATTTTATCATAAGCTGCCAACCCCAATCGAATTGCAGTTGGTGAATTTTGTTTCAGCTCTTCGATTATTTCAGTTACAACACTATCAATATTATCTGAAGAAGCAACATGCGTTGCCAAACCATATTCATAAGCTTTCTGTACAGGTAAATTATATCCTCGAATACACCAATCGATTACCTTTCTTGCAGGCATTACTTTTAATAAAGCAGCCATCACTTGCATCGGGTACAAGCCTCTTTTTACTTCTGGCAAGCCAAACTTAACAGTATCTAAAGCGACAACATAAGTACTCCCTGCCAAAAAGAAGAAACCACCTGCATAAACATCACCTGTAACCTGAGCAATTACTGGTTTATGCACTTTATTGAACATTTCAGCCATTAGTACTTCTCCATCAGGTTGTGGTATAGTTGAATCATTTTCTTCAATGATTCCGGCAAAAGCTTTTAAATCCGCACCAGCACAGAATACTTTTCCCTTTGCTTTTAAAACAATAGTCCATACAGCAGAAGTAAAATGAGCATAGTGTAATGCATAAGCAATTTCATTCATCATTTGTGGATGAAGCGCATTTCTTTTCTTTTCTCTGTTTAATGTAATTGTTAAAACCTTATCATTTTCTTCAATTTCAAGAAATGCAAAATTTTGTTCGTGTAAATTTTGTATTTGTTCTTTGGTATATAAATTCATTATAGTTTTATTAATTCAAGGTTAATACGGTAGTTATTATAATGGTTAACTATCCATTAGTAGCAGTTGAAAACCTGCTTCTACATTTTCTCCTTCAGTTACGAAAATTTCTTTAACTACACCTGCTTCATCGGCATAAATAGTGTTTTCCATTTTCATTGAGGTTATAACGATCAAGGGTTCCCCTTCTTTTACTTCCTGTTCTACTTCAACTAAAATTCTAAGTATTTGAGAAGGCATCGGAGCGATATAGCCTCCTTTGACCTTTTCAGACTCATTATCAGGAAATCTTTCAATAGCTTCAAGAATATAATTTCCTAGTTCAGGAGTGTAAATGTAATACTTGTTCAACTCTTTGATGATTGTACTCTGATAGAAAACACCATTGACCTCAAGGCTGATTTTATTATTACTTATGGATAATCTTTTAACTTCATAATTTTGTTCTTCAATTTGAAATATAAAACCACCTTCATTGTATTTATACTGAACCGATAAATTCTTTTCTTTGAACAGATAATTTTGAAATTGATTTTGATAGAAGTTATTTCTCCATCCAGAAGAAAGACTTTTCAATAATTTCCTTTTATTTTCTCGTTCCTGCCAATCAAGTAAAGTAGCCATTATCGAAGTTATCGCTAAGTTATTTTCAGTGTGTTTTCTCTCACTAGTATAATCACACTTTTCTTTTATAAAATGGGTGTCATAATCTCCTTCCTGAAAAGCTTTATGTTGCATCAAATAAACCAGAAAGTCCTGATTGGTGGTTATGCCGACACATTGTAAGTGTTTCAGTGCGTATTCCATTTTACGATGCGCAATTGCTCGATCAGTGCCATATGTAATTACTTTTGCGATCATAGGATCGTAATAAATAGACACTTCACCTCCAGAACAGATATCAGTTTCAACCCTTAGTCCTTCTGATTCTGGAATTTCCCATTTCAGTATTTTTCCGGTAGAAGGCATAAAATCGTTCTCAGCATCTTCGGCATATAAACGACATTCTATTGCATAACCACAACCACGAATATCTTTCTGTTTTAGCTTTAGTTTCCTACCTTCAGCTACTTCAATTTGTAATTGTACCAGATCAAGGCCTGTAATTTCTTCTGTGACCGGATGTTCAACCTGAAGGCGTGTGTTCATTTCCAGAAAATAGTAATCAAACTTTCCATTATTCTCAGCAAGAATGAATTCAACAGTTCCGGCATTGGAATAGTTGATAGCTTTACCTGCTTTAACGGCAATATCCCCCATTTCATTTCTGAGTTTATTGGTTAATACAGGTGAAGGAGATTCTTCTATTATTTTTTGATAGCGACGTTGAATAGAACATTCTCTTTCTAACAAATGAATTAAGTTTCCGTGTTCATCACCAATGATCTGAAATTCTATATGTCTTCCGGATTCTATATATTTTTCAATAATTAATTCGTCGTTATCAAAAGCATTTTTAGCTTCACTCTTAGCTGATTTGATCGCCTCTTTTAACTCGCTTTTCTTTCTGACAATACGCATACCTTTACCACCTCCACCTGCAGTTGCCTTAAGCAATAGAGGAAAACCAACTTTAAGCGCTTCTTCTTCTAATCGTTTGATCGTTTGTACCTTCCCCTGATAACCCGGCACACAAGGAACTCCAGCCTTCTGCATAATTCTTTTAGCAGCAGATTTAGAGCCCATAGAAGCGATTGCATCCGGTGAAGGACCAATGAAAATAATACCAGCGTCAATACACTTCTGAGCAAACTGTGCATTTTCAGCTAAGAATCCAAATCCTGGATGAATAGCATCTACTTTCTGTTGCAAAGAAATTTCCACTATATTGTCTTGATTCAGGTACGATTTTACAGGTTCACTTTCTCCTAAATAAACCGCTATATCTGCTTGTTCAACAAAAGGACTATTTCTATCGGCATCTGAAAAAACGGCAACAGTACGTATTCCCATTTTCTTACAGGTTCTTATAATTCGGCAGGCAATTTCGCCTCGGTTGGCTATTAGGATTGAGTTCATTTATAATTAGGTTTGAGTAAAGAGGAATGAGATTTGAGAAAACTATGATTGATTAGATTTATTATTAATATATTTAATGTATCCAAAAATCATTTTTCGGATTTCGATAATTTCAATTATTATTCCATCTGCTTTTTCTTTTGATATATAATTCAAATCGTTTGATAGATAAATTTGAGTTTCAACTTCACATAAAGATCCAATTGCAATATTTAAAAATCTTCACATCACTATACATTTATTAAACTTTGATGAGAGTATTTCCTTTTCGATTTAT
>JAHDFD010000014.1 GCA_020628375.1 Chitinophagales bacterium
ATTTATGGGTAAAGGGGAAGTTTTCCCATTTTCTTTATGCAACAACGCCATTTATAAGTGAAAAGTTTAATACAATAATTGTATAAGTAATTGTCAATCTAATCGATTTTGAACAACAAAGCTATATTTATTTTGGTTTCTGCGTTGGTTTAAAATGATCGAATTAAGTAATTCAGTATGTTAATTAACTACAGTTAAAATAAATTCTAACTGTAATGGACAATCAACTTATGGACATTTTATTGTTGGTCAGGCGACCAACAAAGGTCTGTACCTCAGTTGGTCGCCTGACCAACTGAATTTCTTTAAAGTATACACAAGTTAGTTGCCTATTACATCTAACAATTAGCATTGCTATACATTAAATACATGGTCATATTTATTCGTCATTTTTGAATCAGGCTATTTTTTTATTATGCAAGGCAAAAATTCTCTGTATAGCGACGCTACGGAGATAATTTTTAACGCAACAGAATGGAAAAATAGGCATTCACAAAATGTGTCGAATAATTTTGTTCAGGTACTTATAACCATAATTAATAAAATCTTATAAGGGCTTCAACAATTTCGAATATAATAATATAGCTTTGAAGAAAATTAAAGCTAGCCCTAAAATGACGGTAGAAGAACGAATTAAAACAAGTATTCGTGATGTACACGATTTTCCCAAAAAAGGAATCGTTTTTAAAGATATTACACCTATTTTGATGGATAATGATCTGACATTAGAATTGGTAAGATCAATGGCAGAAAAAGTAAAGATCTGGAATCCGGATAAAGTTGTGGGAATAGAAAGCAGAGGTTTTCTGTTTGGAATGATGTTGGCGAATGAATTATCTATCCCTTTTGTACCAATTCGGAAAAAAGGTAAATTACCTTACGATACTGTTAGCATAGATTATGAGCTGGAGTATGGTACTGCTTCGATAGAAATGCATGCCGATGCTATCAGTGCAGAAGAGCGCATTTTGATTCACGACGATCTGCTGGCAACCGGTGGAACAGCAGATGCTGCTGCACAACTCATAAAAGGAGAAAATGCTGAAGTCGCCGGATTTTGTTTCGTTATCAATCTGAGCTTTTTGAATGGTATTGAGCTTTTGAATAAATACTCTCTGAATAATATTTCTTTAGCAACCTATTAAAATGGCAATAAAAAAAATAGGGATTGTGGCGACTGCCCGCGCTTATTATCCCGAAAAATTGGCAATAGCCATTCAGGATTTGAAAGCTTGGGGCTTTGAAGTCCTTATAGGTAAAAGTATAGGCGCTGTTGACCATCAGTTTGCCGGAAGTGATGAATTGCGCGCTTCCGATCTTGAAGCAATGCTTAAAAATCCGGATATAGATGCTGTTTTATGTGCCAAAGGAGGTTATGGTACAGCGCGAATATTAGATTTGATCGATTGGAATAACTGTACAGAAAAACCAATACTTGGCTTTAGCGATATTACAGCACTTCATTGTCATGTACATAATTTAGGATGGAAGAGCGCGCATACCATAATGGGTTCAACCTGGAAAAATGCGACAAACGAAACCCTTTCAAGTGTAAAACAATATTTATGTAACGAAAGCATAGAATACGAATTTTCAGGGCATTCTTTCAATAGAAAAGGGACAACAAAAGCTACTGTGATCGGTGGTAATTTATCGGTAATTTATAGTATTATGGGCTCTGCTTCTGAAGTAGATCTCGATGGAAAAATTCTGTTTATTGAAGATTTGGATGAATACCTTTATCATACCGACCGCATGATGTTATGCTTGAAACGAGCAGGAAAATTTGATAATCTTGCAGGTTTATTAGTTGGTGGATTTACAAAAATGCACGACAATGATATTCCCTTTGGAAAGAGTGCTTATAGCATAATCCAAAGCCATGTAAAAACGTTTGATTATCCAATGGCATTTGGCATACCTTGTGGTCATCAAAAAGATAATCGTACTTTGGTTTTTGGTACCCAAGCTGAATTAATCGTTGATGCTGCAAATATTGTGCTGAAGTTTTAAGCTTTGTTTATGTATATATGATTTTCACGTTGATTTTATAAATACATAATCTATGTAGCTAAAATTGACAAGCATACCAAAAATTGGTAAATTTGATTAAACAAGAAATAAATGAAAAATACATCTATATCACTTGGTAACTATTTCGACCAATTTGTGCAAAGTCAAATATCTACTGGTCGTTATAAAAATGTTAGTGAAGTTATTAGAGCAGGACTTAGGCTTTTAGAGAATGAGGAAAGTAAAGCACTTGCATTAAGAAATGCCATTCAAGACGGTTTAAATAGTCCATTAGTGGAAGGTTTTGATTTTGAAGAGAATCTAAAACAATTAAAAACCAACAAACTTAAGAATGACTAAAGTAATATTCAGACAAAAAGCAATTGATGATTTGAATAATATTTGGAATTATACTTTTGAAAAATGGTCTGAAAATCAAGCTGATAAATATTATAACGATATTATGCGAGCCTGCGGTATGATTAAAGATAATTTTGAAATAGGAAAGAAATATGATCATATTAATACAAACCTTTTGGGGTTTAAGATTGGCAAACACATAGTTTTCTACCATATAGTATCTGATGAAATAGTTGAAGTTATAAGAATATTACACGAGAGAATGGACTTAAAAAATAGAATTGTAGAATAAAACTGACAGACTCATAAACTCATAAACTCATTAACTCATTAACTAAAAGAATCCATTTACCAAGTTACATAGCAAAACGATATTTGTTCTCAAAGAAAAGCACAAATGCCATTAACATCATTTCGGGTGTTTCGGGCATTGGTATTGCTTTCGGAACAATGGCATTAATATTAGTGCTATCTGTATTTAATGGACTTGAAGGTTTGGTTATCGGCTTATATGACACTTTTAATCCGGATTTGAAGGTAAGTCCGACAACTGGTAAAGTATTTCAGGCAGATGAACAAATTATTGCTGAATTAGAAAAAATTGAAGGTATTGTTGCTGTTTCTAAAGTTTTAGAAGAAGTAGCTGCTTTAAAATATGATGATAGAAATGCCATTTGTAAACTGAAAGGCGTAGATGAAAATTTTGAATTTGTAAGTAATATGGATACTTCTATTGTCCGTGGCAAGTTCAATGTTAAAAATCAGAATGCCGTTTTGGGCTTAGGTATAGAATTAGATTTAGGCGCAAATGTGTACAGCGAATTTGATTTACTGGAAGTATATATGCCCAAGCGAACCGGCAAGGTTTCATTAAATCCTGAAAAAGCATTTAAAAAAGGCGGTTTACGTGCAAGAGGTACTTTTTCTATTCAGGAAAGTTTTGACAGAGAGTATGTGATAGCCCCACTCCGCTTTGTGCAAAACCTTATGGATTACGACAAAGAGTTAAGCCATCTGGAAATAGCAATACAAGCCAATGCCAATCTTGAAGCCGTTCAGCGAAATGTACAACAGTTATTAGGTAATGACTTTAAAGTACAAAATCGCTTCGAACAGAACGAGTTTTTATACAAAGTAATGCAAACCGAAAAATGGGCTGTATTTCTGATATTAAGCCTGATTCTTGTGGTGGCTTCTTTCAATATTATTGGTTCATTATCTATGTTAGTGATAGAAAAAAAGGATGATATTAAAGTATTGAAAGCTCTGGGCGCTGATAGTAGTATGGTTAAGAAAATATTTTTATCTGAAGGAATATTACTCGCTTTAACCGGTGGTTTGATCGGAATGGGTCTGGCATTCGTAATTTGTCTGGCTCAACAGTGGTTTGGTTTGGTGAAAATTCAGGGACAAGGGTTACTTCTTGAAAGCTATCCTGTAAAAATGCAGCTCTTCGATTTTATATTGGTTTTTATTACTGTGGCAACAATTGCCTTTCTTGCCTCGCTTTGGCCAGCAATGAGGGCGGCAAAAGAAGTAAGATAAAATCAGTACTATCAGGGTAAATTTATGACTTGAACCCTGACAGTTAGGCTATTCAATATGTAGTAAAAGCTTTGGTCATTCTGAACGAAACGAAGCTTTGCGTAGTTGAAGTGAAGAATCTATAAGTTATAAGTACCAACTCACAATTACTTGTAAGTTTGAAATGTTCTATTTTCTCGTTCAATTTCGTTAAAAATACTCAACTTAGCCCTGCTATGCTTCCGTTTTTTGCCCGCTTCGGCGGTCCGATCATTGACCAAAAAAATAATTCCATTTCCAAGTTTAAACTAATTATGTGTCGGTACTTAGGAGGTATTAGATTCTTCATTCCAAATTTCGCTTTGCTTATTTTTCAATCAGAATGACAGTAAAAAAGTCATACGTCAATATTAACTTGAAAGACTACTTAGTCGAGGTAAATCGCTTCGTACAGCCTACCTGACAACGTTGATTTGCTCATAAGAATTAAGCCTGCGTATTCATCTCCTCGAATCGGTCAAAAGCAATGTCCATTCTGTTCAGACATTCAGTTTTACCCAATATTTCAGCTATATCGAAAACAGAAGGTCCGCCTTTTACACCTGTTAGCATTAATCGGAAAGGAAGCAGTATGTCGCCAAATGAGTAAGCGTTATCTTCTATATAAGCTTTAACCACACGTTCTACTTCTACTGAAGAAAAAGTATCGATTGCAGCAATAGCCGACTTCAATACCTTCAAGCGATCTTTATTATCATCTTTCCATTTCTTCTTTACTGTTTTACGATCATAAGTATCTGGTACGGTAAAGAAATATTCAGCTTGCTCCCAGAACTCCGGTAAAAGCACTGTACGCTCTTTGAGCATTCCTGCGATCTTAGTTAGCTTATCAAAATCAACATCTTGCTTGTCGGCAGGAGCAAATGCTAAAACAGCTTTGGCTAAATCAGCATCACTCATATTCATAATATACTGCTGATTGAACCACTTTGCTTTATCAAAATCGAATTGCGCCCCTGATTTGCTTGCATTATCAATAGAAAAAGCATCGATCAAACCTTGCATATCAAAAATCTCCTGCTCGGTACCCGGATTCCACCCAAGAAAAGCCAGAAAATTAACAAAAGCATCTGGTAAAAAACCCATTTCTCTGTAGCCATTCGAGCTAGTATCTTCTGTTGGATGTTCCCATGCGAGCGGAAATACCGGAAATCCTAATTTATCACCACTACGTTTACTCAACTTCCCTTTACCTCCCGGGTTCAATAATAAGGGAAGATGTGCAAATTCAGGCATAGTATCTTCCCATCCCAAAGCACGATACAAAAGCACATGTAAAGGAGTCGAAGGAAGCCATTCTTCACCACGTATAACATGACTTACCTGCATAAAATGATCATCAACAACATTCGCCAAATGATAGGTTGGCATACCATCCCCTTTTAAGATCACTTTATCATCGAGTTCTTCAGAGGCAAATGTTACATGCCCACGTACTCTGTCTTTTACCAATATGGTTTCTCCTGCAGGAATTTTCAAACGAATAACATAGTTTTCTCCTGAAGCTAATTTTTGCTTTACTTCATCATCAGATAAAGTGAGTGAATTATTCAAGCCCTTACGATTTTTAATTCCGTATTTGAAATTAGCATCCTGCTCGCGTAGTACCGCCATTTCTCCAGGTGTATCGAAAGCGTAATAAGCTGTACCGTTCTCAAGCATTTGTTCAGCAAATTGGCGATACATATCTTTTCGCTCCGATTGACGATACGGACCAAAATCGCCGCCAACATGCGTGCCTTCATCACATTTAATTCCCAACCATTCTAACGATTCAGTTATATATTCTTCAGCGCCTTCAACAAATCTTGAACGATCGGTATCTTCTATACGAAGAATAAGGTCGCCATTATTCTGTTTAGCAAATAAATAGGCATACAGTGCAGTACGAATACCGCCTATATGTTGGAATCCGGTTGGACTCGGTGCGTAACGTGTACGTACTTTAGACATGGTTTTTCTAATTAAATTTTAAAAAGCGTTGCAAATGTAGGTAGAACCTACAAAAACAGACAAATAAAAAAGGCTGCCTTTTGAATAAGACAGCCTTTGAAAATATTAATGTAAAAATCTTATTTTCCACCTAAGTATGGTTTCAAGCCTTTACTTCTTGAAACGGAACGAAGACGCAAGATTGCCTTATCCTTAATTTGACGTACACGTTCTCGTGTTAAACCAAATTGATCACCTATATCTTCTAATGACATTGGGTGCGATACACCAATACCAAAGAATAATTTAATAACATCTGCTTCACGATCTGATAGTGTGCCTAATACACGCTCAATATCAACACGTAAAGAATCTTGGAATGACATATTAGCATCGGCACGAGCAATTTTATCATCTGCCAATACATCTATCAATGAATTACTATCGCTCTCTGCAAAAGGAGCATCTACTGAAACATGACGCGTTGATAAACTTAACGATGTTGCAATTTCATCGGCAGTCAGATCAACAATTTCAGAAATTTCCTGTGCAGAAGGTTCGCGTTCGAATTTTTGCTCTAATTCAGAAAGTGCCTTTCTAATCTTGGTAAGAGACCCAACCTTATTCAATGGCAAACGAACTAAGCGCGATTGCTCAGCTAATGCCTGAATAATTGACTGGCGAATCCACCAAACAGCGTAAGAGATAAATTTAAAACCACGTGTTTCATCGAAACGTTGTGCGGCTTTCACCAAGCCCAGATTACCCTCATTGATTAAATCACTTAGAGAAAGATTCTGATTTTGATATTTTTTTGCAACTGATACAACGAAGCGTAAATTAGCGTTTACTAGTGTTTCCAAGGCTTCTTGATCGCCCTGCTTTATTTTTTGTGCTAATTCAACTTCTTGTTCTGCTGTTAATAGATCAATCTTTCCGATCTCTTGTAAGTACTTTTCAATGGATGCGCTTTCGCGATTGGTAATCGACTTGGAGATTTTAAGTTGTCTCATTTACAGAATTTTAGAGGAGTTTCGCAATATAACGAACACAAATATTTTTTTTTCTATGTACTTTGTCAAGTTTTGGTTAACACTTTTTTAACAAGAAGTTCAAAAAAGTCACTTTTAGCATGTAAAAGATACCCACAAAATCAAAAAATGTCTATTTTTTTATTATAGGAACATAAAATTCAGATTTTCAATAGAATATAGAATGAACAAAATATCAATCATTTTACTCAAAATAACTTTCTAAACAATAGAGTTTAATAAGTTCTATATAAGAAAAACGCTGTCAGTGTTGTAACATGAAACCACCTGACAGCGCTATAAAGTAAAAGATTTTTAGATCGTACTACAATTTTCTTTTCAGCAGATTGATCATGGTACTTCTACTGCATTCAAAATTTCTTTAATAATATCTTCTGAAGTAATATTTTCGGCTTCAGCTTCATAAGTAATACCAATACGATGGCGCATAACATCTGTACAGATAGCTCTAATATCTTCCGGAATTACAAAGCCACGCTTTTTAAGGAAAGCATAAGATTTTGCTGCCATTGCTAAATTGATCGAAGCACGTGGCGAACCGCCATAGCTGATCATATTCTTCATCGAATCTATTTTATACTTTTCAGGATAACGAGATGCAAAAACAATATCTAAAATATAGTTTTCGATCTTTTCATCCATATATACCTGACGAACAACTTCACGCGCTTTTAATATAGAGCGAGGTTGTAAAACAGATTCAATTTTCTGAAAACTCTTATTCACGTTATTACGCATAATCAATTTCTCATCTTCTTTCTCAGGATAAGAAATAACTGCTTTCAGCATAAAACGGTCTAACTGGGCTTCCGGTAAAGGATACGTTCCTTCTTGCTCTAATGGGTTTTGTGTAGCCAGCACCAAAAAGGGCTCATCTAGTTTATAAGTATTTTCTCCAATTGTTATCTGGCGTTCCTGCATTGCTTCTAATAAAGCACTTTGCACTTTAGAAGGCGCACGGTTAATTTCATCGGCTAATACAAAGTTGGCAAATATGGGTCCTTTCTTTACTGCAAAATCATTTTCTTTCTGATTGTAAATAAGCGTACCTATTACATCGGCAGGTAAAAGATCGGGCGTAAACTGAATACGACTGAACTTTGCATCTATCGCTTTTGACAATGAATTGATCGCCAATGTTTTTGCCAAGCCCGGAACACCTTCTAAAAGGATATGCCCATTACTGAGTAATGCAAGTAATAAACGTTCGATCATATATTCCTGACCAATAATAGCCTTTCCCATTTCGTTATTCAATACATCAACGAATCCACTTTCGCGGGCAATCAATTCATTTAACTGAACAATATCAGCCTGCATATTCACAGCACCAGTTTCCATAAAAATAATTATTTGACCACAAAATTAACTAAGTCTGTAAAAATGAGCAATGTCTGAGGGATTTACAAAAGGTATTTAAAGAATTTTAATGCTATTCGATGCCTTCAGCTTAATACTAATTTTATTTCCTCCTATAAAATATCAAATATTATAAACAAAAAAAGCTGAAAAAACATTAATTCTTAGTTCCAATAACTCCTCAACTCTTTAATTGAATCGTACATTCCATCTAAATTTGCAATATGAAAAATGCCGAAACGACGAATGATAATTTACCTGCCATTAGTGATTATGAAATTGAAAATATTGAAGTTTACGGTGCAAGAGAACATAATTTAAAAGATATAAGCATTGAAATTCCACGAAATAAAATGGTTGTAATTACCGGTGTTTCGGGAAGTGGTAAATCTTCGTTGGCATTTGATACGATTTACGCCGAAGGACAACGCAGATATATGGATAGTTTTTCGGCTTATGCCCGACAATTCATGGGTGGCTTTGAACGACCTGACGTTGAGAAAATAGATGGCTTGAGTCCGGTTATTTCCATTGAACAAAAAACGACTAGCCGCAACCCACGTTCAACCGTTGGTACTGTTACTGAGATTTACGATTTTATACGTTTGTTATATGCTCGTATTGGAGAAGCTTATTCTTATAATACTGGTAAAAGAATGGTTCGTTTTACCGAATCAGAGATCATTGAGTTATTGTTTGAAAAATACGCCGACCAAAAGATCAGCCTTCTGGCTCCGGTAGTTAAAGGAAGAAAGGGACATTATCGTGAGTTATTTACTCAAATTCAGAAACAAGGTTATACAAGTGTTCGGGTTGATGGAAAGATTCAGCAGATAATGCCAAAAATGCAATTGGATCGCTATAAAATCCACGATATAGAAATTGTTGTTGATCGACTGAAAGTGAATGATAAATTCAAATCGAGGCTTACTCAATCGATCGGAACCGCATTCAAAGCCGGAAAGGGATTGTTAATGGTTCATTTGCAAGAAAACGATGAAATCCATACTTTCTCTAAAAAGTTAATGTGCATAGAAACAGGGATTGCTTACGATGAGCCTTCACCTAATACTTTTTCTTTTAACTCCCCTTATGGTTATTGTACAACTTGTAAAGGGTTAGGCTTCGAGTATGCTGTTGATATGGATTTAGTTCGCCCCGATGATAATTTGAGTATAGAAAAGGGTGGTTTAGCTCCTTTGGGTGAAGTGCGCGATAATTATACTTATAAAATAGTGGGTAAAATTGCTAAGGAATATAAATTCTCACTTAAAACGCCTATCAAAGAAATTCCTGAAAAAGCGCTGGATGTTTTATTGAATGGTTCGGGCGGTAAGAAATATCGTGTTAAGGCTTCAGAAAACACTGGAAAAAAGTATTGGGAATTTGCTTATGAAGGCATAGTTCCTAATATCGTTCGTTTCTTTAATGATACCGATTCAGATCATGTGAGGCGCTGGGCAGAGCAATTTATGAGTAAAAAGGTTTGTGAATCGTGTTGTGGAACTCGTTTGAAAAAAGAAAGTCTCCACTTTAAATTGGATGAAAAGAATATTTCAGAAATTGCTCAGTATGATATTAATGACCTTTACGCTTGGTTTGTACAATTAGATCAAAAATTGAATGATCGACAGAATACAATTGCCAAGGATCTTTTAAAAGAAATACGTGATCGTATTCAGTTTTTAGTTGATGTTGGTTTAACTTATTTGTCGCTTGATCGTCCTGCAAAAACCTTATCGGGTGGCGAATCACAACGTATTCGTTTAGCCACTCAAATAGGTTCTCAGCTTGTGGGCATTACTTATATTTTAGATGAGCCAAGCATAGGATTGCATCAGCGCGATAATCATCGTTTGATTCAGTCGTTAAGAAAATTAAGTGATGCTGGTAATACTGTATTGGTGGTTGAACACGATAAAGACATTATGCTTGCTTCTGATTTTATCATCGACCTAGGTCCGGGAGCAGGTAATTTAGGTGGTGAGGTGGTTGCTGCCGAAAAGCCCGAAGATTTTAAACTGCTCGACACAGAAACAGCTTCTTTTCTATCGAATAAAAAAATGATAGAAGTACCTGAGAAACGTCGCAAAGGCAATGGTGAATTTTTAAAATTGAAAGGAGCCAGTGGCAATAATCTTAAAAAGATAAATGTTGATTTCCCATTAGGAATGCTGATTTGTGTAACGGGTGTTTCGGGAAGTGGTAAATCTACTTTAGTGAATGAAACCTTGTATCCTATTCTACGACAGCATTTTTATAAGTCGAAGCAAAAGCCTTTAGCGTATAAAAGTATAGAGGGTTTAGAGCATTTAGATAAGGTTATAGAAATTGACCAAAGTCCGATAGGCAGAACACCACGCTCAAATCCTGCTACTTATATTAAGTTATTCGATGAAATAAGAAAGCTTTATACGCAGATCCCAGAGGCGCAAATTCGTGGTTATAAGGCCGGACGGTTTTCGTTCAATGTAAGCGGTGGGCGTTGTGAAGAATGTAAGGGTGGCGGAATGAAAGTGATTGAAATGAATTTTCTGCCGAATGTTCATGTGCAATGCGAGACTTGTATGGGTAAGCGTTATAATCGGGAAACATTGGAGGTACGTTATAAAGGCAAGTCGATCGCCGATGTGTTGGATATGACCGTTGATGAGGCTTGTGTGTTTTTTGAAGCTATTCCTAAGATTTACAGAAAGATAAAAACGCTTCAGGATGTTGGCTTGGGTTATATTACGCTTGGTCAGCAGGCGACCACACTTTCGGGAGGGGAAGCTCAGCGTGTTAAATTGTCTTCGGAATTGAGTAAGCGTGCTACAGGTAAGACTTTTTATATTTTAGATGAGCCAACGACTGGTTTGCATTTCAAGGATATTAAGATGTTGCTCGAAGTAATTCAGAAGTTGGTTGATAAAGGGAATACGGTTTTAATCATCGAACATAATTTAGATGTTGTAAAGGTCGCAGATCATATTATTGATATTGGACCTGAAGGCGGTGCCGGAGGTGGAACTATCGTAGCGAAGGGAACGCCTGAAAAGGTGGTTAAATCGAAGAAAAGCCATACCGCCAGGTTTTTGAAGGAGGAGTTATTATAGTTGACCGGATAACAACCCTAATTTCCAGATTCTTCACTTCAACTACGCAATGCTTCGTTTCGTTCTGAATGACGAGTATTCTGTCATTTTTATCCGTTAGGATTTTTCCAAAATCTGGGTTCTCATTATAACAATAGATTGGTTTGACATATTCTTTCTTTCGATAGACGTTATGTGTAATGGGGAACTAACTTGTGGATACTTTAAAGAAATTCAGTTGGTCAGGAGACCAACTGAGGTTCAGACCTTTGTTGGTCTCCTGACCAACAATAAAATTTCCATAAGCTGATTGCCCATTACAGTTATGATATAATGCCTCCACTTTGATTTTAGGTTTTATTTATCTAGCCACTTTTTACAACTGATCGGCTATTTGTCGGAATACATCCCACCAGTTGACTAAACTTGCTTTCATTTTTGATTCTTTGTTGTTCAGTAGAACGAAGATCAATTGCTTTTCTGGGTTTATGTAGATGTGCTGTTTATACTTTCCATTCGCCATAAAATCGCCGTATTCTTTTAAACCAATATGCCAGCAGTAATTATAGTTATAGCTACTGCCATTTAAGGTGTCTCGTCGTATTGCTTTGTTATACCATGTTTCACTGAAAATCTGCCGTTCGTTCCATTTACCTTTGTTCAAATATAGCCTTCCTAATTTCGCATAATCGTAGGCAGTTGCTCCTAAACAACAATAGGTTTTTTCTAACTTGTTTTCTTCATCGACAGACCATATTGCATCGGAACACATTTGTATGGGTTGCCAGATCTTTTCTTCTAAATATTGTGTTGGTGTTTTTTGGGTTGCTCTTTGTAAAATTATTCCCAATAGTTGTACACTCATATTGGAATAAGCTTGCTTGGTTCCGGGATCTGCTTCAAATTTCAATTGATCGAAGGCTTTATATATATCTTTTCCGTAGTAAATAATAGCATCGAGGCTCAGATTATTCTTAATTCCCGATGTATGATTCAAGAGATGTTCGATGCTTAGTATTTCACTCTCTTTATGTTTTGCTAATTCTGGTAAATAGTTCTTTGCTAATGTTTGAACATTGGGTATTTTTCCTTCATCTATGGCAATTCCTATGAGTGTGGACATAAATGATTTTGCAATTGAATAAGATGAATGTAAATCGTCTGTTTCGTTTTGCCAATTGGTATATTCAAACAAGATCGAATCACTTTTAATCAATAGAAAACTTCTTACACTGTGTGATTTCATCAATGTTTCCAGATCAACAAAAACGGGCAGATCTGATGTCCAGTCATTTACTTTTATATGCTTTGCTAATGTTTTATTTCCTTCATAAAATTCAAAACACTCCTCACCTGCCCTTACCGTTTTGTACGGAAATCGTTCCATATCTTTCCTGTCGGGTTCTAATAAATATAAGCTTCTAACCGGCATGCAAGCATTTATACTTATTGCTAGCATTATTAATAAGAAGTATGTTCCTTTCATGTTTTAAAGGTATGCTTTTTGGGGAAAGGGATGTTGAAATGTGGAGGAGATCCTGACATATGGAGGAGATCCTGAAATGAATTCAGGATAAATTCAGGATGATTGGAGGATGACTGAAGGATAAAAAAACCCTGACAACTTTTGAAAAGCTGTCAGGGGAATTATAATATTATCAGGTTCTAAGAATTACGAATCTGATTTCAGAAATTCTTCTTTAGTTTTTAGTTTGATCGGATCTATTCCTAAACCCTGAAGAACTGTTTGTATTTTATCGAAGCTTTTGCCGATAACAGTAAAGTCTTCCATTGCTTTCATTAACTTACCCGATAATAATTTCAGGTTTGCCATTTGTGCATTGGTTGGCTTGCCCTGATAACCTGCAACTTCTCCATACAATGAAGCTATTTTTTCTCTTAATTCCGGTTCTGCTGCCCCTACATAGTTATCGCCGGTTGTTACGATATAGGCTGCTTTCGTTTCTTCAACTTTGTTATTAAATGAATCTATCTGACTTAATATATCAGCGGCAATATCTTTTCCCTCTATGGCGCTTTTCAGTCCATCGGTCATTGTATTTACTTTGTCAATTTCGTATGCCAGATCCTCATTCATATTATACAGTTTCATTGCTGTTTTATGTTGAGCAGCTCTTTCAGCATCACTATGAATTGAGTTTGGATCAGCAATAAGGTTTATTTCAGACTCAAACTTTTCCTTTCCTTTAGTCAATACCACTTTATATTTTCCCGGAGGAACAGTTGGTGTTGTAAATCCACCGAAAGTAAAGGTTTTTGCTTTGGCAATTTTAGGCATTACATAACGGTAATTCCATTGTACCATATTTATTCCCTTTGCTTTCCCCGGATCGAGGTCTGCTACTTCATTTCCTTCCGGATCGAATATTTTAAGGGTCATTTTACCAAAGGTATGACGGCTTTTCAGGTAGTAAACTATTTTGGCTGAAGTAGAAGGGTTTTGCCCTACAAAATCGCCGTTCTGTGAATTACCACCAAAGCTTGGAGATTCTTTGATTATCTGTTCTCCCTGATCGAAGAAATGTACTTTTTGCTCAGCAACTTCTGGTGTTAAGGCTCTCAAAGGTGTTATATCATCGATGATGATGATACCTCTACCGTGTGTTCCTAAAACCAAAGCATCATCACGTTTGTGTAAAGTAACATGGTGCACTGCAACTGAAGGCATATTATTGGTAAACTTCGACCAGTTTTTTCCGCCATCGACTGTTATATACAAACCAAATTCAGTTCCTAAATAAAGTAAGTCAGGGTTTTTAAAATCTTCCTGAATTGAACGGGCAAAACCATATATATCATCTGAAACAATCGATTTCCATGTTTTACCTGCATCCGATGTTTTGTAAACGTAAGTGTTTTTATCGTTCAGCATGTGTCCGTCGAAAACGGCATAGGCTGTTTTCTTATCGAAGCTCGAAGGTTCAATATGATAAACGTAAAGCCCTTCCGGTACACCTTCAATGTTCTGATTTACTTTCGTCCAGTTCTTACCACCATCGTTGGTTAATTGAATATTTCCATCATCGGTTCCAACCCAAATGGTATTGGCATCTAGTGGCGATTCAGCAATTGTAAAGATCGTACAGTGGTTTTCTGCTCCTGAATTATCCATACTCAATCCCCCACTCTCTTCTTGCTTTTGTTTTTCCGGGTTATTGGTTGTCAGATCGGGCGAAATTTTAGTCCATGTTTCTCCCATATCTTCTGACTTGTGTACATATTGGCTTCCGATATATAAACGATCGCCTTTGTGCTCACTTGTTGTAATTGGTGCATTCCAGTTGAAACGCAATTTAGGATCTCCTTCTTCAGCATAAGGCTTTATTGTTTTCGACTGTCGTTTGTCAATATCTACTCTCCAAACGCCTTCTGCTCCCTGCATTTCTGAATAGCAAATATTCGATTTTTCTGGATGCGGATATACTCTGAAGCCATCACCATAACCTACAGATTGCCAATCGCTTTCTTCTATACCACCTGCTTTTGCAGATACGCCTACCCATGAGCCATTATCCTGTAAGCCACAGAATACACGGAATGGTTCAGCGTTGTCGGTTGTTACGTGATATAATTGTGAAAGCGGTAAGCCTTTTACCATATCGAAAGAAGTTCCTGCATCCCATGATCGGTAAACACCCCCATCACAGCCTAAATACATTCTGTCTTTATTATTTTTATCGAATAAGAAATCGTGAACATCGGCATGTACTCCACTTCCTATGCTTTTAAATGTTTTCCCGCCATCTTTACTGATCGAACCTCTCAAACCTGCTTTGCATAACATTTCGGGATTATGTGGATTTACCACTATTCTTGAAAAATAGAAAGGACGAACTGTTAACTCAAAATCTTTATTCAGGTGTTCCCAAGATTTACCTGCGTCGTTAGAGCGGTATAAACCATTTTTACTTTTTTCTTCTGTTTCTATTACTGAATATAAGATTTCGGGGTTTGATGGTGCAAGTGCTACTGCTATTCTTCCTAGTTTACCATCTGGATAACCTTTATGGATTTTTTTCCATTTTTTTCCTCCATCTGTACTTTTATATAATGCTGAATTTTCCCCACCGGAATTAAAAGACCAAGGTGTTCTTCTGAATTCCCAGAATGCTGCATATAGTATGTTCGGATCGTTGGGATCCATTACTAAATCGTTGCAACCTGTGGTTTCATTGATATAGTATATTTTTTCCCAGTTTTCCCCTCCATCTGTGGTTTTATAAATTCCTCTTTCTTCACTATCGCCCCAAAGTGAACCTAAAACACCTACATAAATTTCATCGGTATTATTCGGGTTGATCTGTATGCTGCTTATTCTTTCTGATTGGTCGAAACCCGGTACTTTTTTCCAGTTCTTTCCTCCATCTTCTGAGCGATACATTCCATCGCCAATTGAGGTACTGTTACGTGTCCATATTTCTCCTGTTCCTACCCAAACAATTTCGGGATTTTTCGGATCTACAGCAATTGCTCCAATCGATTGGCAATAATCATCGAATACTGAAAAGAAGTTGATTCCACCGTTGGTGGATTTCCAAACACCTCCACCGGCTGCTCCTACATAAATAGTGTTGGGATCGGTTGGGTGCCCTGCTAAATCGGTAACTCGACCGCTCATAAGTGCCGGTCCGATATGTCTGGCTCTGATAGAACCGAATAAGGCATCACCTTTTAAATCTATTGTTTTTTCCTGCGCTTCCATATCGATAAAAGCAAAGGCTAGAAACAAGAAGAGTAAATTAAGTTTTTTCATAAATCTTTGGATTAGGTAAATGTTAAATTTGATGTCTTTATTATTAGCTCATATCTGATAGGGTTAAGGCTACAAATCCGTATGTCGAGTTCGGTGCATAAAAATACCTATTTCTAAGGAAATTTAGATTTTTATTTACTCACCCTGACATACTCTTTTTCCATCTTATCACTCCAAATTGGGGATGAGCCTTATTATTTTATTAAAAACGGGAACTAAATGGCGATGATGCTCACTTAATTCCCGTTATATTTTATTCTTCAGACAAAGAATTAATTGTTACAATTCAAAAACAGGTTTAATTCCTGTTTTCCAGAATGCTTACTTTTTCTTCTTTTTCTTTTTAGATTTTTTCATTTTTCCTTTCTTCTCTGCTTTTTCTTCTTTCTCCTTATCATCAGAAGCTTTTACAGCTTCCTGTAATTTATCCATTGCAGATTTTTTATCACCCGGGAAAGTAAATAAGTCATCATTGACTTCAGCTGAATTGATCTCAATAGTTTCAATTACTGAAGAGAACATTGTTTGTCCTTTCGCTTTTTGTGTCATACTATGCGCAAAATAAATTCCATCTACTTCTTGATAATCGCTCATATATAACTCTGACTCAACTCCTTTCATTTGACCACTTTTTCCATAGCTACGAACCATTATTGGTACATTAGTTTCTTTATCGAAGAAGTAGTAAGAGAAGTTTTCTTCTTCTTCACCGTCAACCATAACTGGTTTTTTGGTTAATTTGATCTTATGGCAAGCTGTACCATCAATTGTTTCTTCACCTTCCAGACTTACTTTATAGCCTTTGTTAGCGTAATTGTAAAAAGAATCCGGGAAATCCATTTCTCCTTTCATCATATCGCTTTGTTCCTGATCCCACTTTTCAGATTCCATAGTCATGAAGTTTACTCCCCAACCAGTTTCCCCATCAAAAGACATTTGTGTCATTGTCTTGCCCTGGAAAGTCATATCCATACGCTGCTTATTAGGTGCAGCCTGATACATAACCACCGGTAAGTCCATACCTTGTGCCTTTGCTTTCATGGTCATTTTGACATTCTTGACAGCTCCCATTTTTTCTGCTCCACCGATAGTTTCAATGTATGACTCTACAATTTCTTCAGCAGTTTGAGCTTGTGTGGTGGTTTGAAATGCGAATACCAGTAGTAGTGCTGGTAAAAAGGATAACAATTTTTTCATTTAAAATTTGATTTAGATTAATAATGTTTTATAGATTGAAAGTTATTTACTTGTTTTATGTTGTTTGAATGAATTTAGGCTAGAAAAAGTTCAATTTTCAGTATTTTAAGTGTTCAAAGCTAGAAAAAAGGTATTGATATTTAAAGGTTTTTGCAAATTTTAAGTTTTAGCTTTTATGACCAAATGACTTGTGGTAATCTCTTTTTAGCCCTGACAGGGTTCAAAACTCTGTCAGGGCTATAATTTAAAAATTTTGATGTTTATGACAGGTCATTACATTTAGCTTCTATGACTTTTTAATCCTAACTAATTGCATCTACGATTCCGCCCATTAGCATTAGCGATATTAACCAATAGAAGAAATGTATTGCTATGTATTTGAATCCTCTACGCTCAAAAAGTGCGTTAATTATTAAAGGTGGAGTAGCCATGAATATGGTCATTAACATTCCGTGGAACATTCCGTGTCCGAAAGTATTGGTTGGTTCACGATGAAAAACATTGAGTAATACCCACATAAAAAATGCTAATAAAAAGGATAGCACCAATGTTACTCCGAAGATTACTGCCATGTTTGCACCTTCTAAGTCTTTTTGCTCAAAACCATTTGCTTTCATCCAGGCGCCGCCCACTACTTTGGGGTGATACCATACAAATCCGACGAGCATTGGAGCGATTGCACCAATTGCAATAGCTAACCAGTTAATGTTTAGTTCTTCCATTGATCTTATATTTTTTATGGAAGATAAATACTTTCATATTTAATTTTTACTATTTTGAATTGAAGTTATTAACAGTTGCTTGTAGATGTTATACAAAATGGCTTTAAAAGAATGCTTTATAAAAAAATAGCGACGAGATATTACCTCGTCGCTAATTTACAAATTGTATTTGATGAAGAGTGGATTGATGTTATATATAACATCTCCACAATCAGTCTTTCTTCACTTTTCTTGAATTTTGCTGTTTTGAGACTTCGGCTACGTTCAGCCTTCTTCACTTATAATTAAACTTTCAAAGTTCTTTATTTATCCCATTTTGGATTATACCAAATTAACACTTCTTTTGATGAAGTTTTTGTTTTGGCTTCGGCTACGCTCAGCCTTCTTCTTTAACAATTAAACTTTCAAAGTTCTTTATTTATTATATCCCATTTTGGATTATACCAAATTTACACTTCTTTTAATGAAGTTGGTAAGTTCAGAACCTTTAAGCATGTTTTGCGATAGTAATGCCAGGTCATGTAACTGTTTTACCATTGCCGATTGTGTTGTTTCATCTGCTTCTTCTAAAAGCTTTGCAGAAATCGGATGGTTTGAATTTACGATCAGATTGTACATTTCCGGCATGGTGTCCATACCCATTCCGTTGTACGCACTCATATCTCTATAACGACGCATTAATTCTGGCTTAGTTATCTGAACAGGCATATCTTCTGGAGAAAGCGCCTTTGTTTCTACAGTAACAGTTGAATTTTCACCCATAAGTTGTCCAAATAGGTTTTTCAGAGACTTTTCCTGATCTTCAGTTAATACTGAAGTTTGCTGCTCATCTTTCTCTACCAGATTATCTACAATATCGGCATCTACTCTTTTCAAAGTGATATTTTCGTTGTTCTGATCGAGCCATCCTACGAAATGAGGATCGATAATTGTATTCAGCTTTATAACCTCGTAGCCTTTTGCTAAACAATTCTGAATGTATCCATCTTGTTCATCGGTATGTGTTGTATAAAGGATAACCGTTTTACCTTCTTTATCGGTTTGTGTATCTTTTACTTTTTCCGTTAGTTCTTCTAATGTGTGGAATTTATCATCCATTGTTTGTAGCAAACAGAATTTCTTTGCTTTATCAGCAAACTTTTCATTGCTTAGTATTCCATATTTAAGAAACACGCCTATGTCCTGCCATTTCTCTTCGAAGTTTTCACGATCTTTTTTGAACATTTCTTCGAGCTTACTAGCTACTTTTTTAGTAATATGTGAGCTAATACGTTTTACATTCTGATCGCCTTGTAAGTAAGAACGTGAAACATTCAATGGAATATCGGGTGAATCGATCACACCATGTAGCAAGCCTAAGAACTCCGGGATGATCTCTTCTACATTATCGGTTACAAAAACCTGATTACAGTATAAACCGATTTTGTCTTTTTTAACCTCTACATTGTTTTTCAATTTAGGAAAATATAAAATTCCTGTTAGATTGAAAGGATAATCGACATTCAGGTGGATCCAGAATAATGGCTCGTCGAAACTGTAAGGATATAGTTCGCGATAGAAGTTCTTATAATCTTCATCGCTCAGATCAGACGGTTTTTTAGTCCATGCCGGCGATGGGTTGTTTATAATTTTAGGTGTTGTAAATACTTCTTCTGTTTCGTTACCGTCGTCATCGGTTGTGGTTTGTTTGTTTTCTTCTTCTCCGAACTGAATTTCAACAGGTAAGAACTTACAATATTTTTTCAGTAATTGTTCGATGCGGTGGTCTTCTAAATATTCTGTCGCATCTTCTGAAATGTGTAAGGTAATTTCTGTACCTCTTGTTGTGCGATCTCCTTCGCCTAGTTTATATTTCGGATCGCCTTCGCATTCCCATTTTACTGGTGCTGCTCCTTCCTGATGTGAAAGTGTATGAATCTCTACTTTATCGGCAACCATAAATGCTGAGTAAAATCCTAGACCGAAATTTCCGATCACTACGGCTCCATCGTCTTTGTGTTGTTCAAGGAAATTCTGCGCTGAAGAAAAAGCAACCTGATTAATATACTCTTCCACTTCTTCTTTAGTCATTCCGATTCCTTTATCGGAAATGGTTAAGGTTTTTGCATCTTTGTCGATGCTTACTTCAACTCGCAGATCGTCGCCTAAATCGCCTTTTACCAAACCTTTTCCTGAAAGTGTTTTTAATTTGCTTGTTGCATCAACGGCGTTAGCTACTAACTCACGTAAAAATATTTCCTGATCGGAGTACAGGAATTTTTTGATGATGGGAAAGATGTTTTCGACATCTGTACGTATTTGTCCTTGTTGCATATTTCAGATTTTTTATCTTTTGGTTTTATCTTATCAATCGCTGTTCCAAGTGCTTTTTGCTGACAGAATGTCTTTTTGTGGTTTCGTTGTTATGACAAGGTTTCATAGGTATGATGTGGTTATTGACATGTGGGTTCCCAATTTGGGCTGGCTTAAATTATAAAGACATTCTTACACCTTTGAAGATATTGACATTCGTTAGTATGACTTTTGTTTTGTGGGAGATGCTGACATTCGTCAGTATGACTTTAGGTTTGTTTAGTGTTTATTTAGCTGATAAGGGATTGGCTTTTTACTATAAGTATTTGTTTGTCAACAAAATACACATTTATGATGGAATAATCTCTTTAAAATATTTAGGAAAATAGAAAAAAGTGAAGTTTTATGTTTTGTTATTTCACTTCAACTTTGGAGTGTAATTTAATTACACACTTATAATATTTTTTAACTTTACAGCATAAACCTTTTATTATGAAATTCAATTTTTTAAGCTCTTTTGCTATTTTTCTTTTTTTACTGATTTCTTTTACTGCTTGTGAGAAGGAAGCTTTGGTTAATGAGGTTGAGGGGAACGGTGGATTAAATGTTATCGGATTCAATTCTTCTGTGAATAGAATGGATAATGAATACTGCGAAATTCCAGATGATGTCCCTGCTTCTATAGATTTGAAAGTTACAGATGTTACTGATAACTTAATTACTTATACGCTTTATTATACACCTAATGATAATTATAGTGGAATTGAGGATGTTTTAAATCCTGTTTCGGTTGATGCGCTAGTTAATATTAGTCATTTTATTGAAATTAGAGGTTTTAGTGATTGCTTACCATTTGTTCACAATAATCTTGGTTCACAATCCATTTCAGGTTGTTTGGATTTTTTTGTAATTAGAAATGATTGTGATTCTTTTTTTGTTGATATTTCTGCTTCTGTTAATTATGGTTCATCACAATATGTTTACGATTTTTCTTTTAATACTGAAGAATCATTGATTCCGATGGGTAATGGTTATGCTGTTGACAGTGATGATGTTTCTTCAGAAAATTCGTCAATTATTAGTTGCAATACTGGAATTTTTTGTCATCCTGATTTAGGGTATTCTACTACTGGCGGGCCTGGTAATGGTCATTCATTACTTTCAATGTATCCTTAATCCTTTATAATCTACTCCCCTTTTCGTATTCATTTATTTTTTCAAAAAGCCATGATTTATATACAATCTCATTTTCCTTTTCTATTTCTTTTTTGATTAATTTTATTTTATGACTACCATTTTTATACTTTATATCATATAGCTTATTAATATATTTAATGAAGTTATTAAACGATTTTCTGCTTTTATCAGAAATCTCTTTGTTCCTTAATAAAAAAAGTCTAAATGATTTAGTTTTATTTATGAACATTACCTCATAATTATCTAACTCAAAATATGATATTAATAATAAAGTTCTCGATATTAATTGATCTGTTATATATTGAAACTTTACTTGAGCTAGGTTTTGTAGTACTTTTTCATATTTTTTTTCTCTCATATATATAGAGGATTTAGCAATTGATACTACATCTTCTTTGTATTCGGTTTTTAAATATTTTTTATAATTATCTACGAACGATATTGCCCATTCTGTTTTTCCCACTGCACATGCAATGTTCACAATACTATGAAAATTAGGAATTTCAATTGTGTAGTTTTTTCCTATTAATATTTTTTTTTCAGCCATGAATTTATTTAATTCATGGATTTCATTTAATGCTTCTAAATTCCCATTGTTATAATGTTTTAATAAACAAATTAATAAGATGTTACTTACATCTATTTTTTCACTATTCGATAAACTTTGATAATAATTTTTGTATGTTATTATTTTTGACTTTAATTTTTTTATTTCAAACTTTTCTTTTACTGATTCCTCATATACTTCATAATAATACTTTAGGAACCCATCTTTACATATCTCTTTTTGATCTACCAGTTCTATTAATTTATCTATGTCAATTATTCTTCTTACTACTTGTTTATCAATAATTTGTTCTTTTGTTATAACTGTACCTGCATTCATTATAAATCTACTGGATAAATAATGTTTTTCTAAATCACGTTCGGCTTTTCTTAATTCATCTACATTTTTCTTTTCTTTAAAATTTGAGTGAGTTAGTTTACCCATTTTCAATTTATACAAATTCAAATAATTTTCCGCACCATCTTTTATATTCTCTGTCCATTCTTTTTCTAGTTCATCTGCTTTTTTAAAGAAGTATTTATCTAGCTTTCTATACTTTAACGCATCTAATAAAAAGAGTTCTTTTTGGCGTGGTTGGTTTTCGATCTCTTTCATTACTAAATAGTTTTCGAGTATGCTCCAAAACTTGTAAATGAGGTTATCGATTTTTTTTACTCCATTCTTTTCTTCGGGATATAATTTTTCAGCTATTAATTCTTTTTCGATCTTGGCTTCTTCAAATTTGGGGTACTGCTTTTGTAAGTATTCGAAGAACAGCATAGTGCTTTCTACGTTCTTTGTTGAATTGGCTTCGATGTATTTTCCCCACTCTCTCATTTCAGTTGAAGACAGGGTTTTTAAAAAAACAATGAGTTTACTGTTTTTCATTTCTTATAATAAATGGGTTACTACAATTTTAAGAGGCTTGCACAAATGTAGTTTGTTTTGGGGGTTTGTTGCAAATTCGAGGGGATACTGACATGCGCTAGTATGACTCGCTGGTTGTAGGAGATACTGGCATGCGCCGGTATGACTCTCGTTGGTTTGTGGGAGATACTGACATTCGTCAGTATGACTCGTGGTTGTGGGGATACTGACATGCGTCAGTATGACTCGCGGTTGTGGGGATACTGGCATTCGTCAGTATAACTCGTGGTTGTGGGGATACTGACATGCGTCAGTATGACTCGTGGTTGTGGGGATACTGGCATTCGTCAGTATAACTCGTGGTTGTGGGGATACTGACATGCGTCAGTATGACTCGTGGTTGTGGGGATACTGGCATTCTTCGGTATGACACTTGTTGGTTGTAGGAGATACTGACATGCGTCAGTATAACTCGCGGGTTGTAGGGGATACTGACATTCGTCGGTATGACTTGGAGAATCTATGGTATTATAGCCTTGGGCAGTAAACTGGTGGTCCTCCTTTGCGTTGCATGTTTTGACGGTAATTGATATTATAGCTTAATGCTATTTCAAATGCTCCATTTCTGTCTGTTGCTACTTTCAGATCTGACATGTTTATATCATAAGCTACTGAGGCTGTTATTCTTTCTACTTCAATACTTGCTTGTAAAATGAATGCGTCTGTTTTTGATATTCCAGTGTCTTTTGCAGTGTTTCTATTAAATCTTATTCCTGCTGATAGTAAAACGGCATTTAATATTTGTGATCTGTTATTTTCTAAAAAGACATAACGCATTCCTGCCAATAGGTCTGTTTTCAAATAATTACCTTCTCTGAAAAAATATGCTCTTGGTACCACATCTATTAAGTTTGCTACTTTAATACTTGCTCCTGCTTGTATTCCGATTCTTAATGGAATACTCGATTGATCTACACTTTCAACTCTATTTTGTCGCACTCCTTGTATCCTTCCTAAAGACGCTCCACCAAAAATGTAATTGCGCATATCTGTTATTCTGTAATACATTCCACCTATTGAATACAATAAACCCCAATTTGAATTGGCATCTATTACTTCAGAAAGATTACTTGCATTGAAAACTCCATCGTTATATTGTTCATCGAATTGAGCATTACTCAAATCTAATTTTTGCTGATTCAACCCTCCTTGAATTCCCAGGGATATAAAGTGTTTTCCTTCCCCAAAAATATTCAGATTATAACCTGCCGTTAATAACACTGCATTATTTGATATGCTTACTGTTCCAGCTTTATCATTGTAAAAACTCAATCCGCCACTGATCCAATCGCCCTGACTTAAGCCTTGTACAATTTTTGCATCTGCAGATACGGATACCGTTTTAAAGTTATTGTTCGTGATACTTGACCATTGTGATCTGTATATTCCCCCTACTCTAACATCACCACTAAATAAACCCGTATAAGCTGGATTGGTTAATAAAGGAACCATTGAGTTCTGACTGAAATGCAGGCTTTGAGCTTTAGTTTCTTCTTTTGATAAGATCACTAAATTCAATATTATTAGAATGGCTGTTAAATATACTTTCTTCATCTCCTTTTTTATCTCTTTTGCGATTGGCTATTTTTATCTTATCAGATTTATATCTCCTTTCTTTAATTGCTCTGCTCCTTCTTCTTCCGTTTTATATAATAGTTGATAGAAATAGATTCCTGCATTCAGTTTTTGTCCTTTGCCATCATATCCGTCCCAGCCAGTATTCTGATCTTCCGTTTCAAATACCTTTGCTCCCCATCTGTCAAATATTTTAAAATTCAAACTGAATAAAGAGTCAGCTCTTACATATACGATATCGTTCAATTGATCTTCATTAGGCGTGAATACATTTGGTATGAAGATATTAGTAAATGCAATATTACCTGTATCAGGCGGTAGGATTAACGGTGGTTCTGCTATTACAAAGGTTTCAGGTTCAGCTTCACATCCATTCGGATCATTATATCCAATACTTATGTTTGTTCCTGCAGTTAGGGTTGAAACATCTATTGTGTCATTTGTTAATTGTGTTCCGTTAAGGAAGAAATCTCCTCCTGCTGGATCTGCCTCTAATACATACGCTAATTGATCTGTAAATAATGTATCTTCTGTATTATTTATTTGTGGCGTTTCGTTTACGTTCACAAATACAGTATCTGATGTAACACATCCAAATCCATATATATACACAATTGTATCCGTAGTTCCATTATTTACACTTGGATCATAAACTGGTGGTATTGTGTTATCCCCGTTTATTGAGACTATTGGTGTTACTGTTTGACTTACTCCATTTACATCTATAGTTACAGTCGGTACTGTTATACCAAATGCACTTTCTTCTTCACAATAACTTGAGTTTAGATTTATTGTATTTAGATCTAATTCTGGGCTTTGTGGTATTACACTTAACGTTAAATTATAAATACAAGAAGTACCATTTATATTCATTTCATATTCAACATTAAATCCTATTCCTCCAATTGGGGCTTGTGAGGGATCGAAAACATTTCCGATTAACGCTGTTGCCATTGCAGGGTCATTTGATGTAAATGTTCCTATTGGAAATCCATTTTGTATAAATTGTTCTAGATTCGTAATTCCCTCATTCTCACAAAATGACCAACTTGTTGAATTTGTATAAAAATTGAATAAATCATTTTCATCTGGACATTGTGCTGCTAAGTTTAATGTTGCTATTAAACTTAACATTGTGCTCAATAATATTTTGGCTACTTTCATCTCAATTTTTCTTATTCCAAACATTGTTCCTAATGTCCTTTTTTCCTTCTGCAAATTTAATTTTTAACTTTTGAGTTTTAAGGACTTCTTATAAACAATATTTATACGAGTTCTTAACGTTTCTTAAGTAATATTATTTTTTTAGTTATGTTAAAGCCTTTTGTATTCTAAAACGACCTTTTTGTTCTTGTTTTAATATTGTTTCGATATTCTTTTTAATGTTTAAGAAGATCTTTGATATAGACGTAGCAATGCTACCTCTGTACATTGTAAAATAATTATATGAAAAAATTCTTTACCAAGTCTATTTCAATATGGAAACTTCAAAATACGTTTTGTCCGCTTTTGTATTGGCTTTACTTATTTCTCCTTTAACTTCGTTCCTAAACTTTTTTATATGCGTTATTCAATAGTATTTTTCTTTTTTCTTATTCTTTTATCTTTTTCGGCTTGTAATTCTTCCGATAGTTCAAAGCGTTCTACCAAGCAAAAAAGTCTTCCCGATTCTGCTGGACAAATCGACGAGGTTTTAGTTGTTATGGATGATAATGAATGGAAAGGAGAATTAGGGAAAGTAATACGTGAAATCCTGGCTGAGGATTATCCTGGTTTGCCACAGATCGAGCCTCGATTCGATTTGGTTCATATTCCTTTTAAAGCTTTTAAGAATCTTTTCAGAAGATCGAGTACTATTGTTTTTGTTTCCCCTAGTAATTGTGAAACCGATCTTTGTAATCACGTGAAAGAAGCATTTTCTCATTATTCAAAGCAAGGAAGCGATTTTCTTATTTCTTTTAAAGATGTTTATGCTCGTCCTCAAAAGGTAATTTATTTGAGTGCACCTGATGCAAGTGGTTTAGCAAGTAATATATTAGTGAATAATGACCGTATATTAAAAGCTGTTTCTGAAGTTGAGAATAATAAAGCTTATCGTGCTGCTTATGCTTCCAGAACAAATGAAAGTTTTTCAGAAGTTGTAAAAAAATATTTCCACCTTGATTGTCCTATTCCAAAAAGTTACAGAAGAGTTGTTGATACTGATAGCTTAATTTGGTTCAGACAAGATATTGAAGGCGCTGTTAGCAACTTAGTGTTTCACGTGAAACAATTACCAAGTGGTTATAATGACGATTTTGACTTACCTTCTTTTGCGATGCAAGCTCGGAATGAATATGGTAAAGAATATGTATTAAGTGAAACCAAAGGCTCTTATATGGTTATTGATACTGTTTTTTCTCCTATACAAGAAAAACATAGTATTGACAATAAAGCTGTTTTAGAAAGTCGCGGCTTATGGTATTTGAGCAAGGATTATATGGGAGGTCCTTTTTTGAACTATGCCTATGTTGATGAAGCCAGACAAAAAGTAATTCTAATGGATGCTTGGGTTTACGCGCCTCAGTTTAAAAAGCGTCCTCAGATAAGACGCTTAGAAGAAATTATGAATCGCGTTAAGTTTCTATAATAAAAAAGGGCTGTACTTGAAATTAAGTACAGCCCTTTTTTATTTCAGATTTAGTTTTTAAACATTAATCATAATTGGCATAATTAACATTAGTAACTCTTCCCCTTCATTGTTTTCACTTGGAACAATTATTCCTGCTCTGTTAGGCGTTGAAAGCAATAAGGTGATATCTTCAGTTTCTACTACATTTAAAACATCGATCATAAACTTAGCACTGAATGCAATTCTGATTTCCCCTCCTTCGTAATTACAATCTAATGTTTCTTCTGCTTCATTTGAATAATCAACATCTTGTGCTTTTATATTCAGCTTATTTTGTTGCAAATCTAAGATTACCTGATAGGTGCTTTTGTCTGAATAAATAGCTAAACGCTTAAGTGCATTTTGCAGGTCGTTTCTGTTCACAGTTAAAACATTTGGATTTTCCTTTGGAATAACTGCATTATAATCGGGATACCTTGCATCTATTAAACGGCAAGTCATTACCATATCAGAAAACTCAAATTTCACATTATTTTCATTAATGCTCATTTTGATCAAGCCATTACCTTCAGCAGCTAATGCTGTTTTCAATAATGACAAGGCTTTCTTTGGAAGAATAATACCCTGGTATGAACTTCCTGTAGGTTCAAAACATTTGAACTTAACAAGCTTGTGTGCATCTGTTGCTACAAAGGTTAAGCTGTCTTCTTCAATCTGTAAGAAAACACCTGTCATTGCAGGTCTTAATTCATCGTTGCTAACTGCAAACAATGTTTTATTGATTGCTGTCTGTAATATGCTCTGATCAAATTCTATTACTTTATCTGCATTTACATTTGGCATTGACGGATATTCATCTGCTTGCTCACCAGCTAACTGATATACTCCATTTGCTGAATATAACTTCACTCCATTGTTTTCATCGATATCAATAGTAATTGGTTGATCTGGAAGCGCTTTTAATGTTTCCATTATAATTTTAGCGGGTATAGCAATAACTCCCTCCCCTTCTACATTTTGAACGGGAATTGATATTTTCACGAAGGTATCATAATCACTTGCTGTTACCATGATACTATCATTCTTTATTTCAAATAAAAAATCTTCTAAAATTGGAATTACAGCACTTGTTGAAATTGCTCCGCCAATTTTGCTAAGTTCTTTTTGCAAGTCTTTTACAGCTATGGTAAACTTCATTAATACTATTTTTATTTTTTGGATTTAAGTGGTTCTTTCTTCTAAAGTACAAAGATACTTTATCCTATTCCTACAATACAATTCTTATACCGTTTCTTCTTACCATTCTAAATTTACTGATGTATCCCAATTAGATTTAATTTCAATCCCTTTAAACAGATATGTTTTTTCAGGTTGTTTTTTTGCAAACCAATTACCCTTATCCCACTTACCGTTTTCGTTTGTGTCGTCTATTAATATCAAACTATACTTTTCCGCTTTTAAGTTTTCAAACTTTAAATTACCGGTTAGTTTATTTTTTTCTATTAGTTTGTTACTTTTTTCAATTCTAAATTCATAAACAAAACTTCCTTCATTTACGATACTATCACCAACAATAATCAATGCACTACCGTATTTTTCTGGTCCTTGTACTTGTACTTCCTGAACAATTGTATCTATCGATTTAGTATTATTAATACCAATTAGTCCTTCATCGTAGATAGAAACCTTATACAATTCGCCTCCATTCCATAGTCCATCAAATTTCATTTTGCCATTTTCTATATTGAACATTCTTTCTTTTTCAATATAATTACTATCAATTAACTGTTCGAACCTTATTCTATCTTCACTTATTTCCTTAATAGGTATTAGCATTTCTAATTGATAACTTTCGAAAAATGGTAAAGATATTTTTTCTTGAAAATTTTCTTTTGGGAGTATATTTTGCTCATACAAGCTTGTATCTTTCTTTATCCATATTGTATCAATTACTGAACTAATATTGTTTTCTACATTAAGTAATTCTATTTCAATAGAATCTTTTATCTGATGATAAATAACTAACGAGTCAATATCTTTCAATTCACTCATCCACAACTTATCGCCTTCGTTCTTTTGTAGTATATTATAATCTAGCGCTTCAATAAAATTATTAAATCTCACTTTATATGTTTCACGTGAAACATATTCCTCAGAAGCCACTTCTTGATTTTTTTCTTTGTTTTCAAATAGGTATAACTTCAGATTCTCGATCTGACTTGAGTCTGTTACATTTATTGTTTCTGAATAAAAAGCTAAAGCTTCATTAGCTTCATAATATTCATCTTTATTTTCATCCTTAAAAGCTATCATTAAATAATCATTTGGTGCTACAGAAGAAAACAAGAACCTTCCGGTTGTTTCATTTACATTACTTACGTATAAAGGTTTCTTTTTAAATATGAGCGAATCTGTATCGATTTCATCTTCTATTGCATATAAGCCCGCAATTATTTCTTTTGGCAATTTATGATCAAAAGCATTTCGCACCAATCCTTTTACATAAGCCGTATCCAATTTTTCTTTAGCTGTAAATGCTAAACGCAAATTATTTGCAGCATTATTTTCGGTATAATCTTTAATAGCATCTCCAAAATCAATTGAATACGTTAAGTCTTTATTAAGACTTTCAGGAAGTTCGACAATTAGTTTTTTACCTCTGACTTTATATTCTGGAGCAATATCTGTTCTTGGTGAAAACTTTATTTTAGTTGGATCTGATAACTGTATAAATTCATCGAACTCTAAAATAATTTTATCATCATTGAAGTTTGTTGCTGGAAAATTTCTTGAATAGCTCGAAACCTTTGGCGCGATTTCATCTTCTTCCCCACCAGTTGGGCTTACAATTTTCGCGCAGGCACTTGCTAATAAAGCAGCTATAAGGGCAGTAAGAATTACTTTAAGGTTCAGTTTAAAGATCATTTATTAATTAGTGTTTCACGTGAAACATTATTGTAAATCAGCCCAGTCCTTTCTTTTTATTCGATAGACGAGCATCGGATTCAATCCGGTATCAACAGCAATGTCGGGATGGTCAAAAGTACCAATTTTTTTCATTCCAATCTTAATCATCACCCTTTCAGAAGGAACATTATTATGTGTAGTATAAGCAACTATCTCATTCAAACCCAAATTTGTAAAACCAAATTCGAGACATCTATTAGCTGCTTCTGTGGCTAAACCTTTATTCCATTGACTATCTACTAAACGCCAACCTATTTCGACAGAAGGAGTGAAAAATGCATCAACAGCAATATTGACCAATCCTGTGAATCCCAAAAACTCACCTGTTTCCAAAAGCTCTATCGCATAGAAAACAAACCCCTGTTCATCATAAACATCAATTAATCGATTAAGAAACTTTTGTGTTTGCTCATGATCTAAGGTTTTGGGAAAATACTTCATAACCTTTTCAGAAGAACATAATTTGAACAAGCTGTCAAAATCATCTAAACACCATTTACGAAAACCAATCCTTTCAGATGTAAATAAATATTTATTCATAAGTAGAAGCCTATAAAATTCATTATATAAGACAAATTATTATCTACCAAGATGAACCATCAAAATAGAAATATCTGAAGGAGAAACGCCACTAATTCGACTTGCTTGCCCCAAAGTAGATGGTTTAACCTTTGTTAGCTTTTCACGTGCTTCAGAAGACAAAGAAGTAATACTGTTATAATCAAAAGTCTCATACAGCTTAATGTCTTCCAAACGATTCATTTTATCAGCAGTCTCTTTTTCTTTTTCGATATACCCTGCATACTTTAAAAGTATTTCAGCTTGTTGAACAACCTCATCTTCTAATACACTACAGTAATCATTAATAGCCGGCTCAGTCATTAAATCACTTAAAGATAATTGCGGTCGGGTAATAACAGTAACCGCCTTAACCTTTTGCTTCAATAAAGCAGTTCCCCTTTCTCCAAGAACAGGATTCATCACGTCGGGATTGAGGCTCTGTTTTTTCAAAAACCGAATAAGCTCATTTGTCCCCTCTTCTTTCTTAAGCATTTTTTGATATCGATCTTCTGAAACAGTACCAAGCTCATATCCTTTTTTAGTTAATCTTAAATCGGCATTATCCTGACGTAAAAGTATCCTGAACTCAGCACGCGAGGTGAACATCCGGTAAGGTTCGTTAGTCCCCTTATTTATTAGATCATCGATCAAAACACCGATATATGCCTCATCTCGCTTCAAAACAAAAGGTGCTTTTTCATTGATCTTATTATGAGCATTTATACCAGCCATCATGCCCTGACAAGCAGCTTCTTCATAACCTGTGGTACCATTAATCTGACCTGCAAAAAATAGATTTTCAACCAAATGGGTTTCTAAGCTGATCTTTAATTGAGTAGGTGGGAAATAATCATATTCGATAGCATAACCTGGTCGGAACATTTTACAGTTTTCAAATCCAGGAACCATCTGTATCGCCTTCATCTGAACATCTTCAGGAAGGGAAGAAGAAAAACCATTTACATAGATCTCGACAGTATCCCAACCTTCTGGCTCAACAAATAACTGATGTCTTTCTCTATCGGCAAAACGATTGATCTTGTCTTCAATAGAAGGACAATAACGAGGCCCTAAACCTCTGATACGACCATTGAACATAGGAGATTTTTCAAAGCCAGTTTTTAATATTTCATGAACCTTGGGGTTGGTAAAAGTGATATGACAGGGTCTTTGCTTTACAGGAAACTCCTTACTCAAATAAGAAAATCCAGTTATATCTTCATCTCCATGCTGAACCTCCATTGCATTATAATTCAAAGACCTCCCATCAATCCTGGGTGGAGTTCCTGTTTTCATTCTCCCAGCCTCAAACCCCAATTCAATTAATTGAGCCGTAATGCCAACTGCAGCACGCTCCCCCATTCTACCACCACCGAACTGTTTTTCACCAATATGAATAAGACCATTTAAAAAAGTACCATTTGTTAAAACAACTGCCTTTGATCTAATTTCAATTCCTATCTGAGTCTTAACTCCTTTAACTACACCATCTTCAACTAATAAACCCATTACCATTTCCTGCCAAAAGTCAATATTAGGTGTTTGCTCAAGCATCATACGCCATTCATTTGCAAATACCATTCTATCATTTTGAGTTCGCGGACTCCACATAGCAGGACCTTTAGACATATTCAACATTCTGAATTGAATCATAGACTTGTCACTTACAATTCCTGAATATCCACCTAAAGCATCTATCTCACGAACTATCTGCCCTTTTGCAACCCCACCCATTGCTGGATTACAACTCATTTGACCAATAGTTTGCATATTCATAGTTACAAGCAAAACCTTAGAACCCATATTTGCAGCGCTGACTGCGGCCTCGCAACCAGCATGACCAGCACCAACAACAATCACATCATATTCCTGAAACATAGCGTAAAAATTTATGCAAAAATAAGCCCATTTTTTATGAGAAAAATACTTGTTTTTTAGGGTAAAAAATCACTAATTTTAAAGGGAAAACACAGTATTCAGACCAATAAAACTAACTAAAATGACCTTACAAAGAAGTAATAATGATCAAATATAGAAAATTAGAGCTGCCCATTAATAAAGATTAAAACTCTAAAACCAGGTAGAAAAAAGTAAGTTTTAAGTTAAGAACATGCTTTAATTTATATTAACTGAAACCAATATTTTATGAACCTGATTTTGAAAAATCGTATTTATTTAGATCGATAAAAGCATGTAATTTTTCTTATTCAGAACCACAAACTATTGATTTTTAAATTAAAATAATTTTTAAACATACTCTACAAACTACTTCACTTTTGAAATAGAAATAAAGTAAAAATAAAAAAGAGCGAATTTCGATATAAAAAATGCTAGCTAAAAGAAAACTTACTTTAAATCTGCTCAAGAAGTATTGAATTAAACTCAAAGCAAAGCCCCATTAATTACAATAGAAATAAGATAAAAATATAAAGTCAATTTCAATGAAAAAAAATATAGGAATATTTTCAGGATCATTCAACCCAATTCATATAGGACACTTAATAGTTGCAGAACAAATAGTTGACTTAACCGAAATTGATGAAATTTGGTTTATGGTAACTCCACAAAATCCATTCAAAATAAACAAATCTCTATTAAATGAAAAAACTAGATTAAAACTAGTGGAAATTGCGATAGCTGATAATACGAAATTCAGAGCAAGTGATTTTGAATTTGAATTAGAAAGACCCAACTACACTTACAAAACACTAAATCTTCTGAATAAAAGATATGAAGATCAATATGAATTCAATTTAATTATCGGCTGGGACAATTATGTCAATTTTGATAAATGGAAAAATTACAAAGAAATCATATCTAATTATAACATATATGTTTATAAAAGAAAAGTAAAAAAAACGAATACTAATTTAATTGAGAGTAAAAACATTAAAATATTAGATTCACCTGAAATTGAAGTCTCAAGTACAACAATCAGAGATAAAATTGACAAAAGTCAATCAATTAAGTATTTAGTCCGCCGAGAAGTAGAAGAATTTATTAAAATAAATGACTTATACAAAAAAACAATTTAATTAATTACATATCTATAAACAACTACTAATCAATTATTTAAAACCAACAGCTTTATCCACAGTTATCCACAAAACGATATAATATACACAATTTATAAGCCATGAGAATTGAATAAAAAAGATTGGTGAGGATAAGCATGCAGTTATTCTTGATTTATACACAGGCAATACACACAAAAAACACCAGCAAAGTCCAAAAGAAATAAACAAGGAGTAAAAAGAACTAAAAATGTCTAAAAGTGGATAAAGTAGTCAAAATAGGCACAAAAGCACGGTTTAGGCAAACCTAAACACACATATCCACAAACTAACATAGTTATCAACATTAAAGAATTAGATTAAGTAATTACTGAACTAACCTAAATACAACTATACCAATAGATGATTTGACAAATGAGCCAGCTATACCGTAATATAGCTACAAAACTACACAGCTATACCTAAATCAAAATTCAGTATAGTTAACTATATTAGCCTTTTTTGTATTGTTAATAGCTGGTGGAAAACGTGGAAAACTGTCAAAATCAAAATAATTCTAACAAAAAACACCTTTTAAAAAAATATAGCGCTAAAAATGTTGAAAGTTATGGGGAAAAGTGGAGAAAATCGAAAAACCAAACAAAAGCAAAAATACTTATTCCACATTTCAACAAGACTAATGATGATAACTAGTTTCTTTTTTATAAATAATAATATATTAATAAGTCATTGTTAATGTTTGAAATTCCAGAAAATAAAATATCTTATAGAAAGAACCAGAGAAATCATTCAGAAAAATGTTAAAATGAAAAATCATGAAATAAAATCTTAGAAAGATCCGAAAAATGATTTTGACTTTTGAATGGTAGAAAATAATTGTGCCAAATTCTAAATCCAAGAATTTATAAATCAATATTTAATAACTGCATTATTGATAAAGCGTGTGCGTCAATATGTGTTGAAATGGTCGATGGTTGGTGTCAATTTGTGTTGATTTACAATTAAAGGGGTGTCAATATGTGTTGTTGGATGGGTTTGGTGGTGTCAATTTGTGTTGATTTAAGGTTTTGGCGTGATTTAAGCCGATATAAGCGATTTAAGCATCAGAATATAGCGAAACCCAGTTTTTGACCGTTTGTCGCGAAATATCGAAAGTTTTGGCTATCTGACGATAGCTCATCTTTCCTGACTGATATAGTAAGGCAACAGACTTTTTGAAAGCTTCATCATGTACCTTTCTGGGATTGTCGGAAAAAGAATTGGAACAATCCTTGCACAGGTACCTTTGTTTGCCATTGGGTTGTTTGCCATTACGAACTATATTCTCGCTTTTACATGCGTCGTTCGTACAGAGTAAAGTGGTTTTAACTTCCATATAACAGGTGAACTTTGAATTAACATAGATTTTTCCACAAGAAAAAATGCCAAGCTATGATTAAAAGAAATTTAGCAGCAAAGGTAAATGCTGAAAACAATTCTGTTCCACACTTATTGGATCACCTGAAAAGGCTCGAGTCAAAAATGGATGTTCTAGGTGAACATTTTGAGAACAAGATCAAATTTGATGAAACCAAAAATGAGCAAATTAAACAATTGCATGAATTAGCACATTCGTTCAGAGGTGATCTGCTGAAAAAAGCAATGGAACCCCTGATTAATGAAATCATCGATTTTGTAAGCCAGCTTCAATTTGAAAAAGAAGAATGGGAAAAGCAATTTGAAATTGTGAATATGAATGAGCAAAATGAAAATGGTCTAAAGGTGAAAGTATTGGAAAAAGTAGCAAGGAATTATTTCAATATAGATAAAGATCTGAATGGAATGCTTAAAAAGTTTGGAATAAGCCCAATAATATCTGACGAAGGAGATGAGTATAATCCCAACATTCACAAAATAATCGATACTAAAGTTGTAGAAGGAAGAGAGAAAAAATCGGGAAGAATATATAAAAGTATTCTTACTGGTTATTTGTGGAATAACAAAATATACAAAGCAGAAGGGGTGATCGTTTACGTTAATGAAAGTCAAATATTAAAGAAAGCTTAGAAATCGTCCTAAAAAATCAAAAAAAACGTAAGAAGTGTTCTTAATGTGGTAAAATTGCAAGCCGAAAATATTTTAACAATATTGATCGCAAGATTGTTAGACAAGAAATTGACTTTACTGAAGAAAAAAGTCTGAGTAAAAAATGAACATTTCATTAGATTACCCATTGTGGTACCTTTTATTGTGTGTAGCCTTAGGGTTAGTGTACGCACTTATACTATATTTCAAAGATAATACCTTTAAAGAAGAAAGTGGTTGGAGAAAAAATCTTAACTGGATTTTGTTCCCATTAAGATTTGTAACGGCAAGCGGTATAGCAATGCTGCTATTATCACCGTTAACAAAACAAAGGTTTACAGATATCCAAAAGCCATATATACTTATTGCTCAGGATAATTCACAATCTATACAAAAAGCTATTGAGGAAGACAAAGGGAATGAGATCGAGAATCAAATAGCAACAATAGAAGAAGAATTAAAAGAAGCTTACGAGGTTCAGAAATTCATCTTTGATACGAATATTAAAGAGAACGAACAAACAGATTATTCAGGAAAAATAACAAACCTTTCCGGGATGATGAATGATCTGTATGACCGTTACAGCTATCAAAATGTAGGAGCCGTAGTTTTGGCGAGCGATGGTATTTACAACGAAGGTGTGAATCCAGTGTACAGTAACTTTCAGCTCGATGTTCCTATATATACAATAGCACTAGGAGATACGGTTGCTAAAAGGGATGTGAAGATAAATCAGGTATTACACAACAGAATAGCCTATGCAGGTGATAAAACAACAATAAGAATAGATGTTTCGGCAATAAATGCAAAAGGAACGACCACTACACTAAATGTGTATGCCGGAAAAGGAACGAAAAACAGAGTTTCAACACAAGTAATTAAAATAGACAAAGACAAGTTTTTTAACTCAAAAGAAGTCGTTCTGAAACCATCAGGAAAAGGGATTCAAACATATACAATTAGTTTAACGGGAGTTGAAAATGAGGTTACAAAAGATAATAATTTCAAAAATATTTATATCGATGTTATTGATGGTAAACAGAAAATAAGCATACTGGCAGCAGTTCCGCATCCAGATGTTTCTGCATTGAAGCAAGCGATAGAAAATGGTAGGAATTATGAAGTAGATGTACAGTATATAACCGATTTTGATGGAAAGATATCTGGAAAAGACCTATTTATAATGCATGGTTTACCTGCCAAAAACCGGTCAATAGATGATATAGCCGGTAAATTAAAAGCAAACAGAATTCCAGCATTGTATGTAATTAGTGGCTCAACAGATCTGGGAGCATTGAATAATCTGCAAAATGTAATAAAAGCAGCAGGGTTTGGAAGCTCGGTAAATAAAAGTAAAGCAAAGGTAAATGCGAACTTTAACTTGTTTACCTATGATGCCGTTTTAGCACAGGATATGCAAGCGCTTCCCCCACTCGACTCTCCGTTTGCCGAATGGAGCGCAAGTTCAACGGCTCAAGTATTAATGTATCAGAAAGTAGGAACTGTTGAAACCAATTATCCGCTTTTAGCATTCGAACAAGCAGGAAATTATAAAACAGGTGTGTTGTGTGGAGAAGGCTTATGGAAATGGAGGATATTGGATTATACAAAAGATAAAAACTTTGAAACTGTAGATGAGCTAATATCTAAAACAGTTCAATATCTGGCAATTAAAAATGATAAAAGACAATTCAGGGTTTCACAAGCTGATAACTTATTCAATGAAAATGAGACAATCAACTTTGGAGCAGAATTATATAATGATAGTTATGAATTGGTAAACGATCCTGATGCACAAATAACAATTTTATCAGAAAGCGGAGAAGCTTACCCTTTTACATTCAGCAAAAATTTGAATGCTTATGAATTAAATGCGGGAGTGTTGCCAGTAGGAGATTATTCATATACAGGGCAGGTAAATTATAATGGCAAAGCGCTGAAATCAAATGGGAATTTTACTGTGAAGCCATTACAATTGGAAGCGTTGAATACTACTGCAAATCATCAATTGCTTAATAGCTTAAGTAAGAAATTTGGTGGAGAAATGGTTTATCCGGCTCAAATAGCTTCATTAGTGAATAAAATAAAGGAAAACAAAAATATAAAACCATTGATGTACAGCACTTACAAAACAGAACCAATAATCAACTATAAGTGGTTGTTAGGATTATTAATGTTATTGCTGACAATAGAATGGTTTTTCAGAAAGTTTGGAGGTTCGTATTAATACAATAAGTGTGGAAGCTTGTGTTTCATATTGAATGATTTAGAAAGAACAATGCAAGTCTAAAGGAACAAGAATGGATTCCTGATTTGGTTTGGGACGCATAGTCTGGGACGCATAGTCTGGGACGCACAGTCGCCCAAACAAATCAACCATTTTAACAAACAGCCCAAAAGATAAACTAAATCACAAAAAAAAACCGGCTGAAATTATTCAGCCGGTTTAGACAAAAAATATGTTTTCAGATTTTAAGCATCAGAATCATCCTTCATAATACCTAACTTGATCAATACTGATTTAGACTTAGCTTTTGAGCCATCCATGCTCTGGAAATGGATTAAACCATCCCAATCGCCACGAGCAGCAAAAGCAGCTTGTACAGGCCACTCAGTAGGATCGATAATTTGATATTTATCACCATATTTATTTAATATAGCTCGAAGATCATCAAGTGTTTTTTCTGAAAGGGTTTGCCAGTTACTAATACCATTATCAATTAAAACACCATTCATTACAGGACCTATTCCTTCTATGATCTGTAAATTATCAGTTTTAAGTTTACCCCATTTTCCAGGACCTGCAACACCCTGAGCCATAAAGCTTGCAAGATTATTCTCAGGTTCAGAAGATTGCTTATCTTCTAATTCTTTAAATCTTCTTTCAAGATCAGTATAACGAGATTGTAAAGCATTATGATCGTCCTCAAGAGGGTTTTTCTTATTTCTACAATCATCCAGATCAGCACTTAAACTAGAATTCTTAGATTTAAGATCATTTAATTCTGCCTCCAGTGGATTGGCAGCATTTTTAAGCTTATTCAATTCAGCCTCTAGTTCAGCGTTTTTTGCTTTCAAAGCAGCAAATTCATCTTTCAAAGGATTTTTAGCATTTTGTAAAGAAGCAAGATTAGCAGCAATACCCGCTTTTTCAGATTCAAGACCTGTAATTCTATCTTCAACAGCTAAACGATCTTTACGAGATTGTTCTAATTCAGCTTCTAAACGAACAGATTTATCTTTCCAGGTGTCAACATCTCCTTCTAAAGCAGCGAATCTACTTTTTGAAGAATTGAAATCACTTTCAAGCAAAGCATATTTGCTATCCCAGGCGCCTAATTTTCCTTCAAGTTCTGAATTCTTATTTTTATAAACGTTCAAATCGCCCTCTAAACTATTGTGCTTAGATTTCCAGGCAGAAACATCACGTTCTAACTCGTCAGCACGTCTTTTATATCGACTCCAAATAGCCCAGCCTAAAAGTAAGCCTAATAAAAAAGGAAGTAACCAGGCTAACCACCACCAGTTGCAAAAATCGGTTAATATATTTGAAAATAACATTGTATTAAAATTTAGAATTATTTAATGATTTGTAGCTCTGCTCTTCGATTATCAGCTCTACCTTTTTCGGTAGCATTATCAGCTATTGGCTGAGCTTCACCTTTAGATTCAGAAATAATTTTGGAAGAAGAAATCCCTTTAGAAAGTAAATAGTTTTTAATAGCATCAGCTCTTCCCTGACCCAGACGTAAATTAGCGTCGGGTGATCCAACGTTATCAGTATGTCCCAAAATACGAATACGTTCACCGCTTTTTTTAACACGATCAACTACTTCATCTAAATAAGCTTCAACTTCAGCATCACTTAATTTTTGTGTAGAAGCAAAAGGGAAATAAACAATAGTTCTATCATCGACTTCTTTGATCTTTAAAGTATTGCGTAATGCTCTAAAGGTAATAAGATCATTACGAAGGTTTTCTTCGCAATCTTTAGTATAATTACCTTCAACAACACGAATTTTATCGTCAGCTAAATTGAAAAACTCACGAACATTTTTGGCGCGAGATAAAGCTAGGTCTTCTCGCTCATCTTGAAATTGATAACCCTTAATTTGAAGGATTTCATTGTCTTTTAAACTGGTTACTAAAGAATCTAAATATTTATTCCATCGAGCAGAAAGTTTAGGTTTATCATCATCACAATCAAAACCTACTAAAGTCTCTTTTTCATTAGAAACGACAGCATTTTTGTTGTTATTAGATGAAATCCCGTTATATTGGTCGGAACTACTAGCTGCGCCAAGAACAGCTCCTTTGTCAGTATCGACACAGCAGCAATTATTCGCAACATAGTAATAGAATAATCCCAGAAGTAACCATAAAATGAATACTAATATTCTCATATTTTCTGGTTTGAATAATGAAATTTAACATTATTTTGACCATGAATTACGAAAAAAAGTCACTTAAAATTTTGTTTTGTCAATATTGTTTATTAAGGGTGTGCGATTTTGTAGTTTAGATGAGAAAAAAATATGGTATTCTTACAAGGTTAAAAATAGCATATTAAAATATTCTATAAAAAATAATATTAACAAGGAGGAATTAAAACGAAATGGTATTTTTACTTATAAAATTGAAATAAAAGAGAAGATCTAAATGGCAATAATTTCAAAACAAAATTTCAGCTTTCTGAAACAAATAGCTGAGAATAATAACAAAATATGGTTCGATACCAATAAAGATAAATATCTTGAAGCGCATCAGAATATAAAAGACTTTAATGCTGCTTTATTAGAAATAATGCAACAGTATGATAATATTGAAAAACTAAAACTTTACAGAATTTATAGAGATGTACGCTTTTCAAAAGATAAAACACCTTATAAGCATTATTGGCATATAGGCTTAGTCAGAGCAACAGCACAATTAAGAGGAGGATATTTTATGGGCATACAACCAAATGGAGAATCTGTAGTTGGTGGTGGTTTTTATTCCCCAAATAAAGAAGATCTGAAATTAATAAGAGATAAGATCGTGCAAGATGATGAACCATTCAGGGCAGTATTTGAAGATAAAAAGTTCAAAAAAGAATTTGGTGTTTTACGAGGAGAGCAACTCAAAACTGCGCCGAAAGGATATGATAAAGAACACCCTGCAATTGACTTATTACGATACAAGCAAATGTATGTATTTAAGAAATTTTCTGATAGAGAAGTGCTGAAAGAAACGTTTATAGAACAAGTGGTAACAACCTTCAAAAATGTAAGACCATTCTTTGATTTGATGAGTGAAGTATTAACAACAGATCTGAACGGAGAACCGCTTTATGAGTAATTAGTGATAATTGATGAAAGATAAATGATGATTGATGAAAATGAAATACTGAAATGTGTAGTGGTAGATGATGAACCACATGCTGCAGAATTGCTGGAAATGTATATAGCAAAAACACCATTTATAGAATTAATATACAAAGAAACCGATCCGTGGAAGGCAGTGAAATACTTGAAAGAAAATAAAGTTGATCTGCTATTTCTGGATGTACAAATGGAAGGCTTAACAGGTTTACAAGTATTGGATATACTAGAAGACAGACCTCCGGTTATACTAACAACCGCATATCAGGAATATGCACTGAAAGGATATGAATATAAAATCGAAGATTACCTGTTAAAACCATATTCCTACGATCGTTTTCTGAAAGCAGTAACAGGCATAAGTAATCGAAAAAAAACGGTAAGAGCAGTCAGTGAACAAACAGAAAAAAACAACGATCATATCTTTTTAAAAGGAGATGCAAAAAACAAATTCCACAGAATAAAATACGATGATATATTATATGTCGAAGGGTTGAGAAACTATGTTCAATTTCATTGTGAAGAAGAAAAAATAATAACACTTCAGAATATGAAAAACCTGCAAGAGTTACTCCCAAATACGCAATTTATCAGAGTACATAAATCCTACATAATAAACCTGCAAAAAATAAAATCAGTAGAAGGAAATAGTGTACAATTAGGAAATAAAGATTTACCGATAGGAGCAAGTTATAAAGCTGATTTTTTGGCTAAATTGAAATGAAAGACGAAATACTTCAAAAAGCAAAAAATATAATTAACCTAAGTTGCGATAAATCTCAACTGTCAACAGTACAATGGTCCACTGTCCACAAAAAAAACATTATACTCGTGAAGAGTAAGGTTTTGTGGTCTGATAAACAGTCGTCTATGTACAAAAATGTCATTATACATCGCAACTTGAATTAATTATACAAAATTAAAAATTAAAAAACGTACAAATTTTCGTGTCATATTGAGCGCAATGTAATGAAGTCGAAATATAGACACCTCCCTATTTCTCAGGGATAACTCTTATATTGGGCTTAACTTTATAGTAGTTCACGCTCTCATAAATGTACGATATATTAAAGTTAAAATGGTATTACAGCAATACTTATGCACTCAAAGTAAGTTTAAGATACTCCTTACCCGTTTCACTATCCACAAGAACTTCTTCTTTATCTATTCCCCATTTTTTTAATAAAGCAATTGAGTTTACGTTTTTAGCACTTACAGTAGCAATAATTCTTCTTTCCCAACTTTTTTGCATTGTTTTTAATAAAGAAAGAACTTCGGTCATTACTCCTTTACGCCTTTCTTCAGGATGAATCATATAGACTATTTCCAGTTCATTTTCATTCGTATGCTCAGTTTCCTTGAGTTCGAGATGACCACACAATAAATCATCTTTATAAATTCCCCAAAGCCAAAACCAACGATCATCGGTACGTTCATATATTTCAAACACTTTCTTAAGTGACGGATTATTATTATTGCCACCCATAAATTGTTGTGAGATTGGATCTAAGGCAGTCTCGATCGCTCTCTTTTCATCAACTTGTTGATAAGGCTTCAGTGTAAACTGTTTTGATTTTAATATGGGAGGATACATAAGGCTACAATTATATGACTAGTTAAATACTACTATTACATTTACTTACCTCCGTTGTGTCTCCAGACCAACGGATAACTGAAAAGAGGAGATTTTTTGTAATAAAAGAAATTTTTTCTAAAGAAACAAAGAATATGTATAGTAGTGTGGATTAGTAATTAAATTAACACAACAAAATATTTAAGAATAGAATATGAAACAATAAAGCAAAGTGATCTACCAACCACCGCTGGCACCACCACCACCAAAGCTTCCGCCTCCAAAACCGCCGAAGCCACCGCCTCCGCCGCCTCCGCCGCCTCCGAAGCCACCACCGCCGGAAGAGCCACCACCCCACCAGATCGTTCCGCCACCTCTACGTGGACGATATCGTTTTCTTGGTGTATAATGTCTACGTTTCTTTCTGCGTTTTTTAGGATAAGGATCAGGATAAGTATCAACTCCTTCATCTGAAATAGTTTGGGCATATTGCGGTGTAGAAAGTAATGAGAAAATAAGCACTGCAAGAAAAACACCCAAAATTATTAAAACAGGAAGTGGAATAGAAAAACTATCATCTTCAGCACCATCTCCTTTCGAACGCTGAAACTTACCCGTAAGCATATCGTTCATTGTATTCGTTCCGTTTTCTATGCCCTTGTAAAACTTACCTTGCTTAAAATGTGGATTAATAACATCTTCAACAATATACTTTGCTCTTGAATCAGAAATATAACCCTCAAGACCATAACCAACCTGAATTGCCGTTTGACGTTGCTTTTTAGCAATTAGAATAACAATACCATTATCTTTTCCCTGCTGTCCAACTCCCCAGGCCTCACCAATTTGTGCAGCCATCCTATTCACATCAACATTGCCAATATTATCCATAAAAACAACAGCCGTTTGAGTCGATGTCTGATTGTCGTATCTTACTAATTTACGTTCCAATAAATCTTCCTCAGCATCACTAAGCATATTGGCAAAATCGTGAACTAAGCCCTCTTTTTTATCTGGTTTTGCCGGAATCTGTGCCTGTAATTGTTGAATACTGAAACCAGTAAGAATCAGTATATAAAGAAAAATATATTTGAATTTCATTAGTGTAGTTTTAAAATTGAACATCCAATCAATTTTGGCAAAATACCAATCCACGCTTGAAAAGTGTTTAAAATAATCATGTTGAACACAGTGGCGAACCACCTGAGTAAATCATTTTGCAGAGTATTGGAGCAATGAAGCACCTAAGTCTGGATAAGAAAATACTTTTAGTAAATATCAACATAATAATACAACCAAAAGTAAAGGTAATTGATTCAATTTCGCGAGAAATCTTTATAAAGCTTCGTAGGAAAGCTCGGTAATTAAGCCATAATGATCGGCATTCCTTTTATTGAACTTATGGAAATTCAATACTTCTAAACGTGGGTCAGCAAAAATATAGTCGATACGTAGTGCTGGAATCGCACCTGCATAAGTTGCGCCTATACCCAAACCATCTTCTAAAAAAGCATCTTTCAAATATTTCTTCAAAGAGTTATAAGTAAAAGAAACAGGTGTATCATTAAAGTCGCCGCAGACAACAACCGGATAAGGCGATTTTTCAATAGCTTCAATTAATTTTTTAGTCTGAATGCCACGCTTTGCATAAGCTCTTTTTAACTTACGCATGATCGATAAAGGCTTAGAAAGCATAGAGGGGGGTTCTTCAGCATATTTTTCATAACTGAAATCGAATTCATCGTGATTCAGATATATAGATTGAAGATGAACATTGAATAAACGGACAATTTTATTCTCTGGTAATTGAATATCACAAAAAGCAATTTGATTACGGGTATCTTCAAGTTTGATCTCCCCTTTATTTACAATCGGATACTTGGAAAAAGCAACTACACCAAAATGTCGATCGTGTTTATCACCGGCTTTTATTCTAATATTGAAATGATAATTATTGAGTGAAGTAAGATTTTTAAAATGCTCGATATTATTATTTTCTACACCATTTTCATTATGAGAGAAAAACTCCTGGAATAATAAGACATCAGGATCGGCATCCATTACATCTTTGAGGATCTTATCGCGGGCATTTTCTCTTTTCTGCCAGGAATAAATATTGAAAACCTCAACGTTTTGGGTCATGATTTTAAAACGCTTTTCGGAAAATTTATCAGTAAGAGAAGTTTGAAAAGCAAAAGACTGGCTAACACCTTCCTGAACTAATAATAAGCAAATAACAAATGGAATAGTACGAAGCCATTTCATTCTGAAAGCCCAATACATAGAAAAAAGCATACAGATAAAAGTAAGTGGTAAAAAGTTCAGGGAAAGCAAAGCAGGAAAAGCAAAAATAGATGGATCGATATAAGACGACCAATACGAAAGAAGCCATAGAACAAGCAAAGCAAAGTAGGCTATAAGGCTTATGTTATCGAGTAGTTTCAATGATATTTCCTAATTTATAAAGAAAAAATACCCACTTAGGTTTGTTCACCTTAGTTGTGTCTCCCGACCTACGGATACTTGAAAAGTATTGGTTTTCAGTTTATAGAAATTTAAACATACTCCAAAGTGAAATTAGAAAGAATTAAGATTCATTGCTATAAGTAAATAAAAATTCGCGTTCTTCTTTACTTAAATTATCGTAACCTTTTTCCTTGATCTTATCCAGAATTTCATCAACCTTTTCACGCTTTTCTTCCATGGTCATATTATTCGGGTCAAGAGATGCTTTCTGCTTGCGCTTAATATTAGCAATAACTGTTTCCTGAAAGCCTTTAGCTTCAGCTTTCACACTTTCTCTGCGACGATAAACAACTCTTGGTTTCGGGTTGCGATTACCGGTAATTCTATCGAAGAAATTATTAACAGGTGAAATCCAGTCGTTACCATTTTGTAATTGTCGCATCAAGAAAAAACCCATTGCTGCACCACCAAGGTGAGCAAAATGCCCTCCGGTATTACTTAAGTTAGAAATAGCCAATAAATCGAACAAGATCATTACAAGAGCAATATACTTTATACGTACATCACCAAAAAACAATAAACGTATAGAATAATCAGGACTTAAAGCAACCGTAGCAAATACAACAGCCATAACACTTGCAGAAGCACCGATCATTGGAAGGTCAACACCTTTGAAAACAGGTAAAGTATTGTACAGTAAAACAAATACAAATGCACCGGCTAAACCACCCATTAAGTAGATAGGAAGAATTTTCTTTACATCTAAGAAAACAGTAAATATTCTACCAAACCACCATAACCAAAGCATATTGAACAAAATATGTAATGCTCCTTCATGAACAAACATATAAGTAAAAGGAGTCCAGAAACGCGTAGCTAAGGTTTTTAATCCTGAAGGTACACTTATAAAAGATTTAACAGGAGCATAAATATTAGGATCACCAGCTAAAAAAACATTACTTACAATACCTAAAATAATAAGCACTACCCATACAGCTACATTAACCAATACAAGCTGAGTAAGCACTCCACCGTATCTGAACTGATATTTTAATTCTTCCAATATGCTGTTATTACCGTACATTATTTAGAATTTGTGCCAAGTTTTAAGAATGATAAAACCAATTAACATGCCACTCAAATGCGCTACATGCCCAATTCCGGTTGCAGAACCTGAAATACTCATATATAACTCAAAAGCGATCAAAATCATTACAAGATATTTGGCTTTTAATGCAACAGGCGGAAAAATTAACCTTAAAACCATATTGGGAAAAGTCATACCAAAGGCCAATAATAAACCATAAACTGCACCCGAAGCACCAACCATACTTTTAAAATAAACATTATTAACAGGACCGAGCGTATTAATTTGTTGCACTGTTGGATCGATAGTATTAGCTACATATTGAACAATAGCTGTATCAATTCCCATGGTAAGTAAACCTGCACCGATACCGCATGCCAAATAGTAAAATAAAAATCGTTTTGCTCCCCAGGTTCTTTCTAAGATAGAACCAAACATCCAAAGGGCATACATATTGAATAAAATATGAAATAATACATAACTGCCACTGGTTGCATGAGCAAACATGTGTGTTACGATCTGATAAGGAGCAAAGTTTGCCGTGTCCCAATAGTAAATGGCAATCCAATGATTCAGATTAAAACCACCTAAAACCTGAGCAGGAATAAACATAGCTGCCAACCAAACCAGTACATTTATAATAACTAGATTTTTAACAACATCAGGGGTATATTTAAACGATCCGAGCATTTATATAATATGACTTGTTTTTTTTAAGAGGGTTATTATTAAAGCAGAAGTAAATTTCAAATCGAATAATGTTATAGGTTACTTCTTTCTTGTCTGGCACCGAAATAAGTAAGTAAACGTAAGGTTACCACATTATGACGACCAATTCTGTTACCATTTACTTTTACATTGGGTACTGAAAATGCCCATCGAAAACCAACACGAAAGGTGCGATTAATATTATAAGTAGCATCACCAAAAGCACTGATGTCAATATTATTATCTACATTGGGTACGCCAAAAATTTCATCCGACTCATCAAAACCATTGCGCTTATAAACATTGCGCATAGAGCGCCCGAAACTTAAACCTGCACCAAAATCCATTCCCTTAATATCGTGGTATTTAACAATCAAAGGTATTTCCAGATAATCCATAAAATACTCTTCCTGATCATCGTCATCACTATCTAAAGCACTTGGAACGAATCGGCTACCTCGCTGTGAATACAACAATTCCAGACCAACCGAAAATTTTTCAGCAATATTTACATCTGCACCAACTCCGGCATGTAAGCCGACTTTTCTAAAACCTTGGAACTGATCTCCGGCAATTTGAGTGCCATTGAAACCAATAATAGGACCCGCTTCAAAAAGTTGAGCCGAAACGTTTTGTTCAGCTATAATTCCTGAAAGAAACAGTAAAGAAAATATTAGTTTTTTCATAATCAGATCTTGATAAGACAAGTTGTTTTGAGGGAAAGAATAATTTAAAATATTATTCAGTTAAGAGCACTAGGCTTCTTCATAATCAATATACTCTCCCAGATCTTTAGAAGGCTTTTTAGAAGTAGATGTTTTTTTATTCGATTGAATAACTGTTTCTCCTTCTTTAGCTTGTTGTTGAAAAGGATTTTGATGATTAGCAGAACCGCCAAATTGTTGATTGAACATTTCTTGCTGTTTTTGAACTTTTCGCAATAAATATTTTGATAATGCCTGAAATACTAATTTGAAAAAATAATAGATCAGTAGTACCCAAAGTATGAATTTGATTAATCCCATTAGAATATAATTAAAGAGCAAAAATAACGCTATCGTCGTATGCCGACCTATTCAGAACGTAAAATATAACGACTATGTTCCCTATTTAAGTTTTCTTAAAGAAAGAATATGGATGAAAAATTATTGACTTTTGTCAATTTGAAATACTATATAGCCCAAAAATCGTTTTAGATTTGTAAAGAATAAACTTGTTTGACTAGTAATTCATGTTGTACAATATACAAAGATTTAATAGTCAACAGGCAAGTACAAAGCAAGGTAAAATATTAATCATGGTATTTTTAGATTTTGAGCGACCAATTGCTGATTTGTATGAACAGCGAGAAAAAATGGAGTTATTAGGAAAGAAACAAAGAACTGATGTTTCTGATCAACTATTATTAATAGATGAAAAAATTGCTTCAGAAAGAGCACGTATTTACAGTAACCTGAGTCCCTGGCAACGTGTTCAGATCTCCAGACATCCACAGCGTCCATATACCTTGTTTTATATTAATGAAATTTGTGATAAATTCATTGAATTACACGGCGATCGTAACATGGGTGATGATAAAGCGATTGTTGGTGGTTGGGGACAAATAGATGGTGAAAGTATTATGTTCATCGGTCATCAAAAGGGTTCAGATACCAAAATGCGTCAGTACCGCAACTTTGGAATGCCTAATCCCGAAGGTTATCGGAAAGCACTTCGCCTAATGAAAATGGCTGAAAAATTCAAGAAACCTGTGGTTACCTTCATCGATACACCAGGGGCTTATCCGGGGATTGAAGCAGAAGAACGTGGACAAGCACAAGCCATTGCTCAAAACCTGATGGAGATGAGTCAACTTAATGTGCCAATACTGTGTATCATTATTGGGGAAGGAGCTTCAGGCGGAGCAATAGGTATTGGTTTAGGCGATAGAATTTTAATGTTAGAAAACACTTGGTATTCGGTTATTTCTCCAGAGTCATGTTCTTCGATCTTATGGCGAAGCTGGGATTTCAAAGAAACAGCAGCAGAGCAATTACGCTTAACTGCAGAAGATATGAAAGGAGCCGGAATCGTTGATTATATTGTAAAAGAACCCGACTATGGAGCGCATAATAATCCGTCGGAAATGGCTAAAACTTTGAAAATGCACATTCAGAGTCACCTGAAACAACTTAAAGAACTCGATACAAACACACTAATCTCTAAACGTATAGATAAATACGCTCAAATTGGGGAATATACTATGGTTGATGAGTGATAAATGATGAATGATTTTATAAAAATCTAACGCATGAAAATGACATTTAGAAAATTGGGTCATTCAGAACGAAACGAAGTTTAGCGTAGTTGAAGTGAAGAATCTGGAAATTAAAGGTGCAATGAGCTGTTTTATTTCAATCGTAATACAATTTACGCACCGAAGTTGGACGAGTACTACCTAATATCTCACCTTAAAAGGAGGCGCTATTCCTTTGAGCTTATGACCGTTCTGTGTTTCAAAAGTAGCAAATGTACCTTTATCAGTATGAAAGTCAGAACCAGTTAATTCCTCTATTTCGAGAACAGGGGTAACACAAGTGTCTTTTCCTTTAAAAAGTGCTACCCACTCGTCACGTGTTTTCGATTTAAACAAAGCCTCAACTTCAGATTTAGGAAAATTTATATTCATTAGTTCTAACCCATTATTGCGTTTCCATTCAGGTTTACCAATAATTTCACATACATTATTCCAGAACTTCAATTCCAAGGCAGCAACAGCTAACCACTTAGCATCTTTACACTCATAAGCAGCATAATTTACGGCAGTTTTTCCATTTATAAGGTTGAATTGTCTATAGTCAGTACCTCCCTGATGCAATGCAAAAGGAATTGTCAAAAATGGATTCATAGCATCAGCAATTGAAATATCGAGAAAACAGGTATCACCTTTAATTAAAGCAGCTTGAATAGCGATAATAGCCATATATGCACCGCTAATATCGGCAAATTGTGTATCAGAAAAATTCACATTCTCCCCCTTGTCTTTCATTAACGACATAATACCAGAATAGGCAAGGTAATTGGCATCATGTCCGGCTTCGGTAGCATAGTTGTTTTCCTGACCATAACCGGTTAAAGAAGCATAAACGATTTTAGGGTTGATCTTTTTTACAGCATCAAAACCCAAACCCCATGCCTCCATTGCTCCAGGCCGAAACTGCTCGATCAATACATCTGCATCCTGAATAAGGGATGCTATTTCTTTCAAACCTTCTTCAGTTGAATAATCGATCAGGCATAATCGTTTATTATGATTCAGCTGATGAAAAAGAATGCTTGCACTATCGACCTGTGGCCCGATAAAGCGAGCATAATCCATACGTTTCGGACTTTCGACCTTAATAACTTCAGCACCCATTTGAGCCATTAAATGGGTAGCAACAGGTCCGGGTAATAAACGGGTGAAATCGATAATCTTAATACCATCTAAAAGCTTCATTAGAAGTATGTTTCAATTTAAAAGTTGAAGGTAAAATAAAAAGTGGTAAAACTAAAAACCGAGATAGTATTAAGCGTATGTTTGAAATTTATTGAAGCCAATTGTAGTGTAACAATAGAAGTAAAGAGCACTTACAGAATTGAGCCATTTCGGTATATGCAGAAATCTCCACCTGCTTGGTTCGTCAAAAAATTAAACGAATAAAAACTTTAAATTGGTAGTCTGAAGTTGGTCAGCGACCAACTTAGGTGAATTGGAAATATAACTTTGTACTATATTAGTCATGGTTACAGAAATAGTTATAGTATTGTTGTCTTATCATAACTAGCGAAAACAAGTCCTTAATTTAAATTGTTTATGTACGAATTCAATGGTAAAAAATATCCCTGTTGTACCAGTCTGACAATGGGATTAATTGGTGGAAAATGGAAAACAGTTATTCTTTATTATCTGATAGAAGAAACACTGCGTTACAATGAACTAAGAAAGAAAATGCCAACGGTAACCGAACGTACCTTGAGTCTTCAATTAAAAAAACTGGAAGAAGATGGTTTAATAAAAAGGAAGGTTTATACTTCAAAACCACCGCTGAAAGTTGAATACTCTTTAACGGAATTTGGTAGAACGGTTGTTCCGTTAATTCAAGCTATAGCCAACTGGGGCGATTATGTTGTGAGCACCTTTGAAAAATAAGGAAAAATGAATACTTGATAAGGGCTAAAACCTGTTAGAATTAGCAGTAGTAGAACACCAAGCATACTTATTTCAAATTCAATTGCCACGAAACACCGAATCGGTCTTCGACGAATCCAAATTTCTGACTGAAACCATAATTACCCAGTGGCATCATTACCGTTCCATTTTCAGATAGCTTGGTAAATAATTGATCGATCTCGTTTTCATCGGTACATTCAACAAAGTTGGAAACTGCTGGTGTAAAACCCCATTCATGTATTGCTGGGCTGTCGCTGCACATAAACAATTTTCCATTCAAAGTGAAACTAGCGTGCATTATTGTTCCTTCTTTACCCGGACCTTCTGCTCCCCATTGTGTTAAGGAGATTATTTCTGAATTGTCGAATAAACTTATATAAAAGTTCATCGCTTCTTCAGCGTTTTCCTTTTGAAAGGTGAGGAATGTTGCTATTTGTCCTTTCATTTTGGTTGATTGTTTAGTTTTCTGTTTTTTAGAATTATCGGGTTTTATTTCTGTTTGGGCGAGTACCTTAAAATCAGAAAAACCGAAAGTAATGAGCGATAAAAATAACAAATTGGCAATAATTTTCATGTTCAGTTTTTTAGTAAGTATAAGACTTCTCGAAGATAAAAGACAAATCATTTGTTCTGTAGTAGCTAAACAATATTAAGTAACCTAAGTTGTGATAAATCTCAACTGTTAACAGTACAATAGTCCACTGTCCACAAAAACCATTATACTCGTGAAGCGTAAGGTTTTGTGGTCTGTTAAACAATCGTCTATGTACAAAAATGTCATTATACATCGCAACTTGAATCAAGTAATAATAATGAATATTCTTTACATATACTAAATAGAAAATGCCCGTTTCATTCTAGTGTTAAAACCAAAACGAAACGGGCATAAATTGAATTAGTTGTTAATTATTAGTTTTCGACTACGACTTTTCCCATTCCAGCTCCACTCGATAGCCTTGCATGAGCTTTCTCTACTTCTTCCAGTGAATATCTGTTTTCATCAAGTACCGGACGCAATTTTCCAGCATCAATAATGTTAGCGACTTCAGTAAGAATTCTGTTATGATCTTCCCTTTTGTAGTTATGCAACATAGGTATAAGCATGAATACTACATGTATAGACAAACCTTTGAAGTGTGCTAAGGTCAGATCTAATTCCAATAAAGAAACGGTAGAAACAACATGACCGTTTAAAGCAGCTGCATTGAAAGAGTTCAGCATATTAGCAGCACCAACTGAGTCATATACAACATCAAAACCAGCTCCACCAGTATATTTCTGAACGTAATCTTCGACAGTTTCAGTTTTATAATTAATTGGAACAGCACCTAGCTCTTTTATCAATGTAGTTTGTCTGTCTCCTCCACCGGTCGAATAAACTTCAGCGCCAAATTCCTTTGCTAATTGTAAAGCTACATGACCAACACCACCTGAACCACCATGCACTAATACTTTTTGTCCTGCTTTTACTCCAGCTCTTTCAAGTCCTTCATAAGCAGTAATAGCAACAAGTGGAAGCGCTGCTGCTTCTCTCATACTTATTATTTTTGGTTTGTGAGCAATAAGCTTAACATCAGCAGCGATGTATTCCGCTAAAGTTCCGGGTAGTGTTGCCAAACCTCCGGCACAACCATAAACTTCATCCCCTACTTTGAAATCAGTTACACCTTCGCCTACAGCTTCAATAGTTCCGGCAAAATCCATTCCCAGAATAGCAGGTGTGTCGGGTGAAAGTGGCAGATCTTTTCCCATTGAACGAATCATCGTATCTACTGTATTTACACTAGATGCTGCAATTTTAACCAATACCTCATTTGCTGCTGCTTGTGGTTTTGTTACGTCAGCGATCTCGAATTTGGCATCACTACCATATTCGTTAAGAACCATTGCTTTCATTAAATTATTTTTTAAGTTACTATAAAATTTATAGTTGCAATGATAATTATTTTTAATAAGCTATACAATAACTGTCAAAATGGATAGTAGGAGATAAAACAGAGAAATTGATAGTATAACTTACCAGTTTTACAGAAAACGAGCGTCAACCGAAACACTTGATCTTATACCCAAAAGAACAAATGCTATTAACTATCTTCTTAAAAATATTGATTGTTGCGGATTCATCTCAACTTAGGTTCTATATAATTATGAATCGTGCGTTTATACATATACATTAGGCTTACTAAACTAGATATTCTATATTTACCTTTGGTAGTGTTACTTTACGAGTGATTTTAAAAATTAAAAAGGACATTAGAAATTAGATGTAATAGGCAACTAACTCGTGGATACTTTAAAGAAATTCAGTTGGTCAGGAGACCAACTGAGGTACAGACCTTTGTTGGTCTCCTGACCAACAATAAAATGTCCATAAATTGCTTACCCACTAGATCTATCGTCTAATATCTTTTTCTGAAAAAGTTAGCTAATAATTTTGATCTAAAATAAAAAAATCACTCAATTAAACCACTATCTTATCTATTAAATACAGCATATATAAATGGAAATTTTAAAGACCCACTATCATCCGGAAATTGAATCTTTAGAAAATAAATCTGTTTTCACTCGATTTGCAACAAGAGCGATTGCCATTCAGGGAAATTCCATTTTACTACTATACACTGAGAGGTATGAAGACTACAGCCTTCCGGGTGGAGGTTTGGATCTTGGTGAAGATAAGATCGAAGGCATGATACGTGAACTAGTTGAAGAGACAGGAGCTAAAGATATTACCAATATTAAGCCTTTTGGAGTTTATGAAGAATACCGTCCCTGGTATAAGCCTGATTTCGATATCCAACACATGATCTCCTATTGTTATACCTGTGAAATCAGTGAAGAGCTTGGCGTTTCAAAGATGGAAACCTATGAAACAAATAACGGAATGAAAGCAGTATGGGTTAACATTCACGATGCCATCGAACATAATCAAAAAACAATAGCCACAAGTGCTAAAAAAGGCATGTCTATCGAACGTGAAACATTTCTTTTAAAACTCATTGCCGAAAATATAAAAGTGTGAAGGATAAAATTCAAATATTCATTGGTGTTTTCTCCGAAACAATGGCTTTTTGCAAGCCAAGCGCAAAGGACATTTGCGTTTCTTGTTAAGCTTATAATTATTTTGGTAGTTTTTGTAGCTGAGGTTAGCTTGTAAGGAATGGTCTTAATGTTCTTTCCACTAATATCCTCTTCGAGAGACATTACGAGAAAAAATCGCTTTACTATATATTTTCCAATTTCGTTATCCAATTATTAAATCTTGGGGATTTTGCTCTTATTCGTTCCAATCCAATTGCCTCTGAAATTATATCACCATATACAACCTTATTATACCCATTTATAATTCGCTGTAATCTGTGAGAGGGAGAAGTTTCTCTGTTATTGTTTATCAATTCAGGATTTTCAAAATCATTAAAGGTTTTTTCAAGTTCCTCTATCCCAACTAAATCTTCTGGTGGTATTTGACTTTTGAAAACGTCAATATCAATAAAAAGTAAACCTTCAAATTCATGTAATTGCAGATAGGGTATAAATCTATGCCGAGACTCTGGATCAATACACTGCAACATAAAATGTTCTAAGCGATCCATCCGGCTATTCTTATCTATAATTGTGTGTGCTTCATTCCATCCAGGAAATAAGTGTTTCTCGTATACACCGTAGTAATCAATAAAAGTAGTTACAAAAGCATCTTTTTCTGCTTTAAGATGGGTTTTTATCTGTTCTTCCAATCTTTGCCACTTTACAATGCCACCCCTTGATGCCTTTATTAATGGAGTGTGTAAAATGATATTTCTATCTAAAAAAAGACCTTGCAAATTGGTTTTAGCAAATGTTTGCTCTGTTTGTCCTTCACATATCATGATAATTCTTTTCATCAATATTTGTTATAAGTTTGGTTGACCTGTAGTGATTATATTCCGTTTCCATAAATCATCTATTGTATAATCTTCTAACCAAACTTTTAAATTATCAGAATCTAGCCTTTCAAAAATACTTTCCCCATTTTTTTGATCTACAGTAATTATATCTTCGGGTTCAAAATGACTTATTAAGTCGGTAGATTGTGTGGCGATAATTACTTGGCTTTTTTTAGCGGCAACAGACTTTATTAAACCTGCGAGTTTAGAAATGGCTATTGGATGTAAACCTAATTCTGGTTCATCAATTATAATTGTTTCAGGGAGATTAGGTTGTAGAAATAAAGTTGCTAAAGCAATAAAACGAATTGTACCATCAGATAAGTCATTAACTCCATATACAGTAGAACTGTATTTACTTTGCCATCTTAACTTTAAATTTCCATTCTTTTCTGGCTGAAAAAAAAAGTCCATAAAATATGGAGCTATACTTTGAATTGTTTTTACAATAAGATTGAAAACAATAGGTTTTTCCTTTTGTATATTGTAAAGAAATGCAGCGAGATTATTACCCTTTTCATAAAGATAAAATTTATCATTTTCTACATTTGATTCCATATTGAATGGAGAGTTTTCACTGGTATCATGAAAGTGATATTTAGCGAGCTTTTTAATATATCTTCTGATATAATCTGCCCTTCTCATAGTCTGAAAACGTAAAGATGATTCTGGCCCAATAGATGCAATTTCTATAGAATTTTTTTGTAGTGGATTATTGGCATACAACATCCCTTCTTTAGTAAAAATAAAGCCTGTATCTCCTTTCTTAATAGTGAATGAATATCCATTTGTATTCCTAAAATATAGTCTTGTTGAAACCTCATCCGTTATTTTACTTCCCTTATGTAAGAAAGTATCAATTCCTTTTAATGCAACAAATTCTTGTAAATTGCGATTATAGATATGCTTAAGAAAATCAAAAAAGGATAAAAAGTTACTTTTTCCACTACCATTTGCACCAATAAGAATATTGATAGGTTTAAGATCTATCAGTAATTCTTTAATGGACTTATAGCCACGGATGTTAATTTTATTCATTTATTCCTATTTATCGGGTCATTAACTCTGTATTTTCTAAATGCTTTAAAACCTAAATCTCCCCTCCAACACCTTTCTCTTCTTTCCCTCTATTAACAAACCAAAGTCCGGCGTAAGCCAGAATTCCAAGAATGATCAAGAGAGAACAAACCATAGAGATCATACTGCCGGTATAATAAGAACGAGGGAAAAATTTGAACTCAACAGTATGCTGACCTGCCGGAATTTTCAATGCACGTAAAACATAATTTGCACGCAAGTGATCTACCGCTTTACCATCAATATATGCCTGCCAGCCCTTTCCTTTACCCGGATTATACCAAACTTCAGAAAAAACAGCTAATTCATCGCCTGAAGTATTGGTCTGGTAGGTTAAATGATTAGGTTTATAATCACTTAGGCTTATACTACCCTGCCCTGAAGTTTGTAAGCCCGAAATTTGATCGTCAAACTCAGAATGAACGACTGCCGTAGTTCGCGGATCAAAATCATTAAGGGCATCAATTTCAGCATTAGGACTGCTTACCTTCTGTATCGAATTAACAAACCAGGCATTACCCAAAGCATTCGGGTTCTGTTGTACTTGTTGTTGAGGCGAAATAAGATATTTCATATTCAGCATATCCATTACCTTCTGGTTTCCAGTTCCTAAATGTCGTTCTATCAAATCATTATAACGGCGCAACTTTGCAGGGTGGTATCCACCAATATTCTTATGGTATCTGCCGGGTACATTACTGTTAAACGAACTTACACTCATATCGAATACACGATAACTTTTATCACTATCAGATTTAATTTGTGTGTCGGGTTTACGTTCTTCAGTAAATTGCTTTTCATAGCGCTTTTCAGAAATAAAATTACTTTCGTTCAGATAGCGTTTTCCTAAACCACCTAAATCAAAAACGGTTAATATTGCCAATCCGGCAAATAAGAGTTGTCCTTTCCAAGCACCCTGAATTTTTTCATTACTGAATAACCATAATAAAGCAGCGCTTAAGGCGATCAATATAAAAGAGCGCCAGGCATCGCCTTGTAATAAAGAAACCCTATCGGCATAAAGTGCATCTAAAGAATAACCAGCTTGAGCCAATCTGTCATCATTCATTCCTTCGAAGGTGAATAGGTTTCCACCCATAACAGCCAATATTAAACACAAGCCACCAACAATTATGGTAGAAAGAAGAATCGCCCTTTGTGCAGCTTTAGCATCTACCTTTTGTGAAATAATAGCTGAAACACCAAGGAAACCCAATAAAGGCATGGTGAACTGTGGTATCGTTAATATTGAGCTTACTGCTCGGAATTTTGAATAGAAAGGGAAATAATAGTAGAATAGATCACTGAACCATTGCAGGTTCTTACCCCAGGCAAGCATGATCGTCAGAATGGTAGTAATCAGTAGCCACCATTTCAGATCTCCTTTAACGGTAAATAAACCGAGCACGAATAAGAAACAGACTATCGCTCCAAAATAGATCGGGCCACTGGTAAATGGTAACTCTCCCCAATATAAAGGAGCCGACTTAAGTGCTTCACCACTGGCACCTTTTCTTCGCAGATCTTTATAAGTAGCTGAATTTTTAGAAATATGTTCTTGTGATGCACCACCATAAAAACCGGGAACCAAAATGGTAAAGGTCTCAGCAATACCCTGACTCCATTGGAACACATAATCTTTATCGAGACCATTAGCATTATTTTGCTTTTCACTACCTGTTTCGGCAGCTAAAATAGCAGGACCACGAATCGATTCTTTCATATAATCATAAGTGCTCCATAGCTTGGCAGTATTAGCACCCAAGGCTAGTACTGCAGCAATAAGCAGATACAAGCTGGCTTTAACAAATTGTGGTAACTCTCCATTTATAACAGAAAAAATAAGCTTTATCAATACATAAATGCCCAGAGCGATTCCTAAGTAATAAGTCATCTGGAAATGCCCTGACCATATTTCAAGACCAAAACCAATAGCGAAGATCAAAGCGCCAAGCAGCTCTTTTTTCCGATAAGCTAATAATGTTCCCGCTGCTACTAAAGGGAAGTAAATAATAGCGAGGAATTTACTTGCATGTCCAGCTTCATAAATAATAAAATTATAAGAACTTAAACCAAATGCCAAAGCACCGGCAATACTCAGCCAAGGGTTTACCCCTAATACCAGTAAGAGCAAATAAAAGGAAACAAATGCAACAAAGAAATATGCAGTTGGTCGTGGTAGATTAAGGCTGATAACATAGTTGTGCACATGTTTCAGAAAGTTGGAATTATACCTCGCTCCTCCCCATATAATTGTTGGCATTCCACTAAAGGCACTATTAGTCCATAATGTTGCCTCGCCTGTTTCTTCATAAAAGTCATTAGCTTCATCACCCATACCTCTGTAGTTCTGCATATCGGGTTGTACAACTACTTTCCCCTGAAATGCTTCAGGAAATAAACCAATTGCAACTGCCAGAAAACTAATTAGGGCGATAATATGTGGTAAAAATTGTTTCCAGTTCATTGTACTTATAATTGAAATGCTAAGTTAGGGTTTCTGAGAATACTCTAAAACTTAATTGAAAAGTAGTTTATAAATAGAATGATTCAAATCATATTCATAAATGACACAGTTTTTAAAAAACGCTGTACACCTATTCTAAATTTGTTTCAAATCAAAAAATAAATATGGAATTAGTAACAAAAAGCAGCGTTCGTTTAGGATTTGATGAAAGAGATAGCAAAAATTTAGTGGAAGCACTAAATAAGTTATTAGCAAATTATCAAATACATTACCATAAACTAAGAAATTTTCACTGGAGTGTGGAAGGAGCTGACTTTTTTGAATTACACGAACAATTTGAATTAGAATATAACCGGGTAAAAACTTATATAGACGAAATTGCCGAAAGGATTCGTGTTTTTGGAAAAATGCCTTTCAGAACACTCGAAGCATATTTACAACATGCAGATATTGTCGAAACACGCGAAAATTTATCTTCTAAGCAAATGGTAGCTGAAATAATAAATGATTTTGAAATACTACTTGAACACATAATTTCAGTAACTGATCTTGCTAAAGAGATGGGAGACACGGCAAGCTTAGATATGGTTACTAACTATCTGAAAGAGACGGAAAAAAGACTTTGGATGTTCTCAGCATGGATGAAATAAATAACATGAAACGATCTCTATTCTGCTGTGAATTCTATCCACAATATATACTCCCTTATCATATCCATAGTATAGTTAGGTAGAAGTTTTGAAGAGAGGAGGAATACACCTCCTCTCTAAAATAATTCGGATTAAAAAAAACTAACAGTAATTCTTTCATTTCGATGATGATGCAGATAACTACAAAGCCCTCATTCGGACTTATATTTTATAATCATTAAAATTATCGATCCATGAAAAATGACTTAAGAAAATTGGCAGAGAAAACCATTCATTTAATTGCTGCTTTAATTAATGAATATCATGCTAAAGGGGAGCAGTTAAGTGGTAAAATAAAATACCAATACCATATTAAATTAGATGAACTTTTATATACAAAAGAAATTTTAGATACTGAATATTTAAGGTTGCTAAGTGTAAACGATGGTAAGTTGAATGAAGTGAAAGAAAATTTTGATCACAGTTTACAGATTCTGAAAAAACAATTGAGGGAGTTATCGAGATATTAGTCTTTCATTTCATTAACAAAGGGTGTCTCATGGGTGTTAGGACCGGGTGTAGTTTTAATTCACTCGGTTCTTTTTTAATGAAGTAGTCGTGTAAAAGCTTCTAAATAATAGAATGTGATTAATTCTAATCTACTTCAAAAAAGGCTTAAATAGCTCGCTATTCTTCCTGTTTTTTTCATTGATAGCTTAGAATTTCTCTTCATTTTCTATATCAACTTACTTTTTTTCACCTACTTAAAATTACAAATAAATATGACAGAACAATTTGAAATATCTTTTAATAATATGATGGAACGATTAGTTGAATGGTTAAATACCATAATAGTTAATTTACCCAACATGATAATTGCCATCTTGGTTTTTGGGGTAACTTTTTGGCTTGCAGGGGTTACCAAGAAATTAGTATTCCGTTACTTGACCAATGTATTTCAACAAAAGTCAATAAGAGCATTGGTTGCTAATATGGTTGCCCTGATCATTACTGCATCAGGTTTTTTACTTGCATTAGGAGTACTAAATCTAGATACTTTACTAAAATCACTACTTGCTGGTGCAGGGGTAGCTGGTTTGGCCATAGGTTTAGCACTTCAGGGCACTTTATCGAACACCTTTTCAGGTATTTCATTGGCATTAAAAAGCTCATTCAATGTAGGTGATTTTGTAGAAACATCTAATTTTTCAGGTACAGTTGAAGACATTGCACTTAATTACACGAAGATAAGAACGATTGATAACAATACCGTTATCATTCCTAATAAGCAAATTTTAGAAAACCCTATTAAGAATTTCAGTCTAACCAAACAGATAAGGGTTATTATCGATTGTGGTATAGACTACACGGCTGATCTGAGTGAAGTAAAATATTTAACACTTGAAGCACTCAAATTAATAATACCTGCCGAAGACAGGCATACCTTAGAGTTTTACTTTGTTAATTTTGGAGATAGTGCTATCAACTTTCAGGTGAGATACTTTATAAATGGTGATAAGAATATAAGTGTGTTAGCTGCCAAAAGCGAGGGAATTATGTGTATTAAAAGAACTTTTGATGAACATGGTATCAATATTCCATATCCAACACGAACAATACAATTAGGAAAAAATAATCCCGAGGCGCAGAATATTACAAAGGATATACCACCCAATAAAAGGAATCAAAGGAGAAGATTAAACGGAAATAGAGCAAAGTCTGTGAGTAAAATCCACAAGCTTGATTCAAAATAAGTAGGTAAGCAAAATTATATTGACAACAATGAGTACGAGATATTTTTCAACTGTTAAGGCATCAAAACCGCACATAGCCGAGCTACGTAAGGCTTTTGATAACGAAGACAGGTGGAAAATAGATAACTCATAGTTGTTAAATTTAATTTGTTTAACTACTTAAAAGTGGCTAAGCAATTTAAATTCCTCAGCCACTTAAAATAACACTATTCAATAGTGTAAAATGTATTTTACTTATTCTTAACACGTTCCATATAAGCACGTGTTTTAGTATCGATACGAATAAGTTCGCCTTCATTAATAAACAAAGGAACATTTACCTGAGCACCTGTTTCAACAGTTGCCGGTTTGGTTGCATTGGTTGCCGTATCGCCTTTTACACCTGGTTCTGTATAAGTTACAGCCAAGTTTACAGAGCTAGGTAATTCAGCTACTAAAGGAAGATCTTTTTCAGCGTGGTATAATACTTCCACGTTCTGACCTTCTTTCATTAAATCTGAATTATCAATGAACTTCTCATCTAAAGTAACCTGTTCGTAAGTTTCGTTGTTCATCATATTGAAGCCCATATCGTCTTTATACAAGAACTGGAATTTACGACGCTCAACACGTACTGCATCGATCTTATGACCTGCAGGGATTGTTTTATCAATCACTTTACCACTTGTTAAGCTTTTAATTTTAGTTCTAACGAATGCTGCACCTTTACCTGGTTTTACATGTTGAAATTCTACAACTTGCCATACATCGTTACCAATCTGCATACAAAATCCATTACGGATATCAGAAGTGTTTGCCATTTTTGAGTTTAATTTTTATATAATTTTCAGAATATCTATTTCAAAACAGAGTGCAAAAATACGATATACTACAAAAGCTGTGCTGAAATATAAGTTTTGTTTAAAGTCTGCTTCGTAAAATATTATTTTTCAGTTAATAGAAATTTAATAGAGCCTTGCTTAAAAAAGTGGTAAAATACAGCAATTCAAGATACATGACCAATGTTAGTAAGTATTCAGTTTTTCTGCTTTCATATCGAAACTTGCATCCCAGTCTTTCCAAACAACCTCATAACCCGACAGTTCTAACATATCCACAATCTTATCAGCAGGGCGTTCATCACTGGTTTCAAACTGTTCTAAAGATTCTGCTTCAACTGCATATCCTCCGGGATTCGTTTTTGAACCTGCACTCATACTGGTAATTCCTAATTTAAACGCATGATCCCTGAAAACAGGATGTTCTCTTGTCGAAAGCGATAATTCAACTTCATCATTCAGTAAACGATAAGCACAGATCAATTGAACCAGCTCTTTGTTATTCATCGGAATCTTAGGATCGATCAAACCTTCCGCTGGACGTAGTCTTGGAAACGAAATAGAATATTTACTTTGCCAGTAGGTCTTTTCCAGATAAGCTAAATGAAGGGCAGTGAAAAACGAATCAGTACGCCAGTCTTCCAAACCAATAAGCACACCCAAACCAATTTTTTTCATACCGGCTTTTCCTAAACGATCGGGTGTATCAAGTCGGTAATTAAAATTGCTTTTTTTCCCTTTGGGGTGGTGCTTTTTATATTCGGCCCTATGGTAAGTTTCCTGATAGACTAAGACAGAACTTACTCCTTCTTCCATTAATAAAACATAATCGTTCTGATCCAGAGGTTGTACTTCAATAGCAATATTTGAAAAATGTGGACGGATGTGTTTTAAAGCTTGTTGAAAATAAGCAACTCCAACGGTTTTATTTGCCTCTCCGGTAACCAATAAAATATGATCAAATGGGTGTTTTTTAATTTGCTGAACCTCTCGATCTATTTGTGCCATACGAAGTGTAGTACGGGGAATTTTATTGTCCAAACTGAAACCACAATAAGTACAAATATTCTGACATTCATTGCTTAAATACATTGGAACGAATAACTGCATCGTTTTACCAAAACGCTGTAAGGTACGCTGCTGACTAAGTTGTGCCATTTGCTCTAGATAAGGTATTGCAGCCGGAGAGATCAAGGCCTTGAAATCCTCTAAGTTCCGATGGGTGTTTTGTAGTGCAGACTCAACATCATTAGAAGTCTTTGCGTAAATGTCATCGGTAATTTTATCCCAGTCGTATGTGTCGAATAAAGTTTGAAACGTCATTGTAAAACCTGAAAAAACATCAAAATAATCCCATCAATCATCCCCCATCAATTATCAATCATTTAATAATTATACTGCAAAACTTTCGCCGCAACTACAAGTTCTGCTTGCATTCGGATTATTGAAATAAAAACCTTTACCATTCAGACCATCTGAAAACTCTAGCGTTGTTCCAAAAAGATACAAAACACTTCTGGCATCAGTAACCACCTTCAAGCCATTGTCTTCAAAAATCTCATCACTGTCTTTCTGTTCTGTATCGAAATCCATTTTGTAAGTTAGTCCTGAACATCCACCACTGAGAACCGAAACACGTATAAAACTATTCTTTTCTGCTCCATCGGCAGCCAATATTTCTAAAATTCTTTCCTTTGCTTTATCTGAAACGCTGATCATTATTCTTCTTTTTCTACAAAATTTGTACTTAGAATATAATAGAAAATAATCATAAAAAGTTCTGATCCTCTATTATCACCTATATTAAGAAACGAACAACAAATTTATCACCTTTATGCGCCATTTGCACAGCTTGTGTATTTTTGCCATCAATGCTTAATACTTATCTGATAATTTATGGTGCTTCTTTATTGATTGCAATTGGAGTAAATTACTTTTTATTAAAAAAGTATGCCGAATGGGGCGTTAAAGATCATGAGGAAGAAGGACAAGAAAGATGGGTAAGTATTACGAAACCGGCTGTTGGTGGTATTGGTTTCTTCATTATGTTTGTGATAGCCTTTGCTTATGTAATATTAACAAAGTCGTTTACGAGCTTTAACCTACCTGTTATCGGATTCATTTTCGCCACTATAATTGGTTTTACAACTGGTTTGATCGATGATAGAAAGGCTATGCCACCATGGTTCAAATTTGCAGGACAAATACTTTGTGGCTTAGTGCTTTATTTTTCGGGGATCTTTATAGAAATGAACACAATTCCTGCCTGCAACCTGTTCATTACTTTATTCTGGGTAGTTGGAATTATGAACTCTGTAAATATGCTCGATAATATGGATGGCATTACAGCAAGCACTGCCTACTTCATTATTTTGTCGTGTATGATCGCTCATTTTACGGAGGGTCTTTATACTGATTTTCATGGAATATTACTGGGTATTGCTATCATTGTTTTAGGAGGTGTCTCCGGATTTCTTAAATATAATTGGGCACCAGCAAAAATGTATATGGGTGATTCTGGTAGTCAGTTCTTAGGGGCTTTTCTGGCAGGTATCAGTATGGTTTATCTATGGAATTTTAAAGATTATGAATACGCCGAAAACTTTATCCAATGGCGACAATTCGCAATTCCATTAATTGCTTTTGTTGTACCGATCATCGACACAAGCACTGTTTTCATAAGAAGAATAGCAAGAGGGCAATCACCATTTGTTGGCGGCAGAGATCATACAACACATCAATTAGCCATTGCCGGATTAAAAGATGGAAAAGTAGGCCTTGTTTTTATGATGATCAATCTGTTTTCCGCGATGTTGATCTATTGGCTTATACCAAAAACCAATAATTGGAATACAGCTTATACACTTGGTGCTTTCTTCTACTTCACAATTTTATTTACGGGGTTTCAGTTAGTTTACTGGTGGAATAAAAAATAAAGAAAATCCCAATATTTTAATAAGAATCTAACTCTGACGCATCAGCAGAGTTAACATAGCTACTGTCATTGTTACCTGAATAAGCTAAACCACACTTAATAGCTTGGACTTTAGAAATTTTAGGGGAGATATTTACTCCAAAATTTCTACTATTGGGATTTTGTTTGATTTCTTTCAGAAGATCTATAATAGTGGCTAAGGCAATTTTTAAAACCTCATTAGTATTTTCGTTTTCTTCAGGAAAATCAAGGATAATTGGTTCATTAATTAACTCCGAAATTTCAAAGTCGTTTTTATTAAGATTTAGAGATTTTACTTCGGTGGTTGTTATATTTGCGACATTAGAAATAGTTATACGACCTCTTTCTTGAAACTCATAAATGAGGTCAATTAGTGGTCGTATTTCACGTTCTAATGCTTGATTTGTCGTAAACTTTATAGTCACTTCATCATATTTTCTAAAGCGTGTGCAAAGATAGTGCTATTTTTTTAAAATAGTATTTATTATACGTTAAAACAATCATAAGTTATTTTTAATTCCTTAAAAATAAATAATTCTTCGAAATTTTCAAAGGAAAAGAATAAATGTTTTAATGAATGAAAGGTTATTAATCTTTTATTGTACAATAAATTATACGATTTATCATCACATTTAGTTACAAAATCGTAGAAAGCGATAACTGGTAATTGCTTTTTATCAATATTTTTTATGATTGATAAAAAATCCTTCCAAAAAGGCTTTTCTTCAATCATTCGCTTTTTATCTCCTTCGGTTTCTATTTCTTTAAATTGCTTAAATGCTTCTTCCAAGCTATTTTTAAAAATAAAATATTCAACATATGTACCATTTAATTCTTTTCTTTTGGTTTTTAAGAAACCTTTTTCCTCTGAAATAATTTCAAATTTAGCATTTCTCTTTTTTTGTATTATATCTATAATATCTCTACTGTTTTTATTGACTAACGTTGGTGTCTTATTAGTAACTTGTTCATTTTCAATTTTATTTTTAGTAATAGGAGTTTGTTTTGGTTTTTTAACTAAATTAGTTAAAAAAGGGTAAGTATTCGAAGAATTTTCATCAATTTTCCATTTGTAATCTGCATGTTGACCTTCTTCAAATTTTAGTGTGTAATTATCAATTTTTAAGTCACTATTTTGTATTGTCAGTACTGAAAACCAGTTATTAGGAAACTTAAGTGCTGGATGTTCACTAGAATATGATTTATCAACATAATGATAATCAAGAAAAGCTCCCATTTGTAAATGCTTACAACTATGCTCAAACCTACTAAGTGTGTTTAGGTTATTCATAGGAATATGCTCGTGCCCTGTTATTAGCAAGTCTGTTAATTTAACTACTCCGTCAAAATATAATTGATTATCAGCATAATTTGATTTTTTAAATCGCTCTTCCCAATTTAACCAATTTGGGGGATGGTGGCATAATGTTATAATTTGGGGGGTGTATTCTTCTTTTATATTATTTATGTCTGTCATAAATCTTTTATTAAAATAATCAAACAAATAAGTTTGTTGCCCCATTTGATTTAACGAACCACCTGTAAATTTTTCTAGCTCTTTTTTTAATAAATTATTATCATTTTTATTCTTTACAAATTCTCTATAATATTTTTCTATCACACCTTGACCAAAAGATTTGAACGAACTATTTAATTTTACTAAAAGTATATTTTTCTTCTTAAAATAGGAATAGCCTGAAAATGATTTTTCACAAAAATGTTGTTCTATATTATTATCTTTTTTACATTTTTTTTTAAAAAAATTATTGAAATTTTTAAAGGCTTTTTCAAATTTAGAATTATCTTCTATAAACTCATTATTTTGAATCTTAAAAAGGTTTTCTAAGTTTATATTATCTTTTTCTCCTAATGCTTCTTTTAAATATACCCATGAATTATCATGATTTCCTACAATAGGAAAACATGGAATTTTATCTAACAAAGATTTCATTTTTTCTTTTAGTATATCGTATTCGTTAGCTTCTCCTGAAAAAGCAATATCTCCAATTATCAATAAACAATCAAAAGGGTTGTTTTCATGAAGCTCTAAAGCTTTTTCAATAAACTTATTGATATATTTATTGACCGTTTCATTATTTTCATAATCCTCTTTGTAATGGATATCAGAGATAATAAGTGCATTAAAATTATTATTCATTTTTAGTGGGATTTATAAAATTATATTTTTTTAATACTATACCAAGACTCCATAAACAATGAAGAATAACGTTGTTAAATTCCATATAATCTTTCCTATCTTGAACGCTATTTATAAAAAAACCACCTAAAGGGTCGATGAACCAAGATTCTTTACATTTTAAAAAACGTTCTTCTGGCTCACCTGTGATAAAGTTTCGTCTTAGTAAATTAATCTTATAGTTGAACCTTTTAGCTATATATTCAAGTGAGTAAAAGGAGTTAACAGAAAGTGCTTTGAAGAACAATAGTTTTTCAACTTTTGTGGTACTTTCTTTTTGAGCTACATGTAAATCTTTAAAAAGCTGATTTTTTAAATTAATAAATTGATTTGTATCTTCAATAGCAAATTTAATTATTTTTTTACTAAAATTTTTATATGCTATTGATTTAGAATAGCTCTTTTTCTCTTCATCATTTTGCAAGTCAAAAATAGATTTTTGAATACCTTTTTTTAACCTAATTTGAATTGAAGCAAAAGAATCTATCTTTCCTATTTTTTTTACTAATTCATATAATCTAAAAATATGTCTATCCCAAAATGTTTGTAGCTCTGGTATAGGGCATTCTAATTCAGTTATTTCGTATCTAGCATCTACTCCTTCTAAAAGAAGCAATAAACGAAATAATTCTTCTCTAAAATTTGCTTCGTCAAAACATCCAATTGTACTATACATTTGCGTGTACTGTAGAAGATATGTCCAATGCCAAAATATATATAATTCAGTATCTTCAAAAAAAGTTAAATAATACTTTTTATAGTCAATTTCAAAATAAGCAATAGCACTATCTGAAAGAATTTTACCAATCTCTTTAAGTTCTATATCTTTTGACAATTCTGTTTTCAAACTATCCCATAATTCAGAATTGGATCTAAGTAAAATGGTTTGTTCTAGATTTAAAATTTCTTTCATTAAGGTGCAATAGATGAGGATTGGATTATTAATGTGGTCGATATTGTAATTTACGGATAATTTGTTTGACTGCGTTTCCGTTTCATTAGTTCTTGTAACTATTGCATTTGTACTAACATCATCTTCTACATCTAATCTAAAACAACTACTCACTAGTTTTAAAACAGAGTCAAGTGAAGATATTAAACAAGTATTATTGCTATTTACATCAATACTAAATTCATTAATATCTTCAAAGTTATAATTATTTAATATTCTATCTTCTAATGATTCTTCAAAAACTTTAAGGTAATCTTCTATTATATCTTCTACATATTTGGTTTTTAATACACCAAAATTTTCAAATTCCATATCACTTGATGTATCTCCTTCTATAATGGGAGTTGTAATCGTGTCTGCTAATGTTTTTATAATCTGAACAAAGCTTTTTAAAAGTTTGTGTAAATCAATAAAATAAATATATAAAATAGGATCTTGTATTCCCATATTATAATTATAAAACACCTTTCGAACTTTTTTTCTAGTGTTTCTGGAAATATTTAATTTTCTAAGGTGTAAAACAATATCCTTATAGGGATCAACTTTATATGACATTAAATTATCTTCAACATTTGATGGACCATAAAAATCTTCTACCTCAATCTCACCATAACGCTCTAATAATATTTTGTTTTGAATAGAAAACAAGGGCTTCGTTTTAACTTTCCTTATGTGTTTTCTTAATTCTACATTATTTCTTAACCGTTCAAAAACTCTAATATTCGATGTTAATCTATCAGGTTCAAGTTCATCAATTAAAAAGTCAGTTTTACCATTCTTAAAATAAATATTATCATAAATAAATTGCGGTTTTTCAGTTTCTGGCTGTTTAGTTTTTACATTTAAAACTTCTTTAGATTCTTTTAAAAAATAAGGTAAATGCCCTGGTTTAACTTGCCATTCTATTTGAGTTTTAAAATCTAAATTGTTAAAGTTTACACCTTTACTATAATCTTCATAATTGACACATAAATATGATTGACTGTCATTAAATATATGGGAATTAAAAATATCCTTCTTATCATATTCCCATTGTTTGTATAAGCAAAACTTGGAAATTAAATCTGCGCTTTCTAAATCTATCAAACATAAGCTTCTAAGATAAAGGAGTATCTGAGAGGCTAAATTTGAATCTTTACAACTAACGATTAAAATTATCTCTGCCCAGTTAAATGAATCAATAACTAAGAAGTCATCATGCTTAAAATCATTAAATACAAGATTAATCTTTTTAAGAATTGATTGGAGAAGGTCATTTCCTGAGCCTATTAGTAAACCATTATTTATTTTAAGTTGAATTACTTTGAGAAAAGTGCCCTCTTTATTCAGTATTTTTTTATACTCTTCAATACTTTTATCTCCCATTAAAGAACCAGATAAAATTTGGTAACTTACGTTTTTGATATTTTCTTTTTTCTCTTTTTCGATAAATGGTTCAAAAACTCTTTGAGAAAATTTCATATTATCAACAAATGATACTAAGGCTATATCAAAATGAGAGTAAACATGGAAAATACTAGGGCTATAAAGGGGGGCTAAATGTTCTTCAATTTTTTTACCTGAAGATCCTTCTTGTAATCTTAAAAATTCCTTTATCTTATCTCTATACCTCTCGTATAGTTTCCCAAGATAATTTATGTAATCACTCTCCCTCCCCATAGGATATTTAGAAAGGGCAATATGGACTCCATATTCAGTATGTTTCATATAATGGAAGTTTAATGATTTATAAAACTTTTACTTCTTCAATTTCGGATCTAAAGCATCTGTCAAACCTTCACCAATAAGGTTAAAGAAAGTAATGGTTAAGAATATCGCAAAACCTGGGAAAACAGCTAACCACCATAAACGGGTATAAGAACGTGCTACGTTCAATAATGAACCCCAGGTTACTGTTTCAGCAGGTACACCAATTCCGATAAATGAAAGGAAAGCTTCAATTAAAATAGCACCTGCAATACCGAAAGCAATCGCAATCAATACTGGTGAAAGTGCGTTCGGAATAGCGTGTCTTAATAAAGCACGAGTATCACTGAAACCCAAAGCCTGAGCAGCTTCAATATATTCTAAACTTCTAACACGTAACAGCTCACCACGAATCAATCGCGCAATACCCATCCACGAAGTGAAACCAATAATAACCATTACGATCGCTAACGAAGGGTTACGAATGATCGCAACGATCGAGATAATCAGGAATAAACGAGGAACCGATACAAAAACTTCTATGATACGTGATATTGTTAAATCCATCGGAACCGACATACGTTTTCCTAAAAAAGGTACTTTTTTCAGAGGAATAGCAATAAGATTGGCTAATCCCATAATGAGTAGGAATATCAGAAAACTAATCAATATTTGTCCTAATAAAGAAACGTTTGAAATAGCAGCAGCATCGCTGAAGGCATAAGATCTGGAACTGAAAGCATAGAAAATTCCGAAGAAGAAAAAGATAATATTGAGTATGAACCTGATCCGTGACATCCGCAATCGGGTATCGCCGAAAAAGCCGGCAAGTGATCCCATAAGTACACCAATGAGTGTAGCAATACTCATAGAAATGATTCCAACCGAAAAAGCAATACGGGTTGCATGTATCATGCCCGAAGCAACATCGCGCCCCAATTCATCCGTACCTAGTAAATGACGCCAGCGAGCCGACTTCACTTCCTGATCTCCAAATGGACCAACTTCTGTATTAGCATAGTCCATGTTTTGAGGTGTGTATGGAATAGGCGGGAAAACCGCATAATCGTAATCTAAGGTTGACCATTTTACATTCTGTAATTCCTTAGGCCATTTGCTTACACCTAAACCAACCGCATAAGATTTAAAAATAGGAAAAATGGTTTTCCCCTGATATTTGGCTACCAGAGGTTTTTCGTTGGCAATGAAGTCTGCAAAAACGGCTATTATCATTAAAAAGCCTACTACATACAGCGAGAACATTGCCCGTTTGTTTTTCTTGAATTGACGTTTTACATAAGCCCAGTAACTCTGGTCAAGTTCATTTATTTGCTCTCTTTGATTATTATTGCTCATTTGAATTGGAAATTAAGGATTAACACAAAACTTATTCAGCTTAAACTATTTTTTACCGCCTGAATAAGAAATTCGAGGATCAACAACAGCATAAAGAATATCTGAAACCAAGTATCCAACCAAGGTTAGCATACAAGAGAACATCATTACACTGAAAACGATAGGATAATTACGGGCAACAATAGCTTCGAAGGCAACTTTACCCATTCCCGGTATCGAGAAAATAATTTCCAAAACAATAGCTCCACTGATCATTAAAGGGAAAACACTTGCGAAAAGTGTAATTACCGGTAACATAGAATTACGCATTGTATGTTTCCAAATAACTTTATCTTCAGGTAAACCCTTAGCTCGTGCAGTTCTGATATAATCCTGTCCTAATACTGATAACATACCACCACGCATCTGACGCGATAGGTATGTAAAACTTCCATAAGTCCATAAAATAAGTGGTAATATTAAATGGTAAGCTCTTGTTTTTATATTCTGAAACAAGGAATTACTCTCGCTCCATTCACCCAAGCCATAAGGCGGGAATATATCTAAATAATCACCACCACAAAGGAATACAATTGCTAATGTTGCCAACCAGAAGCTAGGTAGTGAATACAATACAAAAAGAATAGTTGTAATCGTTTGATCGGCAACAGAACCTTTTCTTCTTGCAGAAAAAACACCAATCGGTATAGCGATCATATAAGTAATGATAATAGAAATAAAACTGATCATCATAGTGATCTTTACAGCGTCCCAGATCACCGAACCTACCGGGCGCTGATCTTGGTATGAAATACCAAAATCCCCACGTATAAACCCTGCTCCGGTATAAGTTGAAGGATCGGCATCGCGGAACCACGGCTTATCACCAAAAAACCAACGATGATATTGATTTTCTGTACCATAGAATTTTAAAGAAGGAATATAATTTTTCCAGGTAGTTGATTTATCTACCATTGTCTGGTAGTTGCTTTTCACATTTTCATAAATAGGACGAACAACTGCTAACGAAGGCGAATCACCTAAACGTTCATCAATGATATTGAAATTCTTATCAATTAAGTTCGTTTTGTGATTCATGTATAAAGCATTCACTGCATCTTTGATCTTAATAAGTGCCGTTGCATTCTGATCGTCTTTAGGTACATCATAAGCTGCTAGCTCCAACTGACGAATACTCTTATAATACCCTTCAATTTTATCCCAGTTTCCATAATCATATACCAAGCGGCTTAAATTTTGACGATGTAAGCGTTTTGGAATACGGTGAATTGTATCGGGCGTAGCTGAATTAGAAAAAGAGAAGTAAAAAATAGGTAAATCAAGCCCAAGCTTTTTACGCAATTCCAGATAAGCTTTCTCTGACGCCAGTAACGAAGCCGACTGACCGGTATTATTACCACCACCAGCAAGCATTTGCTCAACCGGATCACCGGGTGCATTGGTACTTATTCCAAAAGTGATCAGGGAAATGATCAAAATTGTAGGAATAAAAATAAGTATTCTTTTAAGTATGTATGTTAGCATAGGCTATACACTGATTTTGTGAATCAAAATATTTGGGAGCGTTAGTATCTGACGAAACTAATAAAAATACTAGGAATTACAAACCATTCTGAAAATGAGGGGAGTATTTTCTGCTATTTTTTTTGAAAACAGGATATTGCTCCTTTTAGATTACTTTAAGTAAACCAATATTTAATTCATTAAAATAATTACAATATAACGATTTCATTAGCAGATTTTCACAAATCCCATACCTTTGTCTTAAACAATTCGGTAAATGGAACATAACTTTCAGAATACACTCAACTACGCCCAACAACTCGATGAACAAGATGAGTTGAAAGCATACCGTCATAAATTCCATCATCCGGTAATTAATGGAAAAGAAACGGTGTATTTTACAGGAAATTCACTAGGGCTTCAGCCAAAAACTACCGCCGATTATGTGAAAATTGAACTTGATGACTGGGCGAAATGGGGCGTAGAAGGACATTTCCATGGTACAAATCCCTGGATGCCTTATCATCACGAATTATTACCTAAAATTGCCAAAATCGTTGGAGCAAAAACACACGAAGTAACTATAATGAACAGCCTGACGGTTAACTTACATTTGTTAATGGTTTCCTTTTACCGTCCGACCAAAGAACGATACAAAATTATCATGGAAGGTGCCGCATTTTGTTCCGATCACTATGCTATGCAATCGCAGGTGCAACACCATGGGTACAGCGCAGATGATGCCATTATTTATTTAGAGCCTCGCGAGGGAGAACATACTTTACGTACAGAAGACATACTGAAAACAATAGAAGAGAACGGTGAAGAGTTGGCAATGGTAATGATAGGTGGGGTGAACTATTATACCGGACAGCTTTTCGATATGAAAACAATTACCGAAAAAGCCCACGAAGTAGGAGCTATTGCCGGTTTCGATCTGGCGCATGCAGTAGGTAATGCCGAATTACATTTACACTACTGGAAAGTCGATTTTGCTACCTGGTGTTCTTATAAATATCTGAATTCAAGCCCGGGCGGTGTGAGTGGTATTTACATTCATGAACACCACGTTCACAATACTGAAATACCACGTTTTGCAGGTTGGTGGGGCTATGAGCAGGAAACCCGTTTCCAGATGAAACGAGAATTCAAGCCAAGTTTAAGTGCCGATGCATGGCAACTGAGTAATGTACCTGTGCTGCTTCTAGCTGCTCACAATGCTTCACTCGATATTTTTGATGAGGTAGGGATTCCTGCCTTACGTAAAAAAAGTGATCTGCTAACCGCCTATCTCGAATTTTTAATAGAAGATGTTAATGAACGCTGTGAAAATTCACCCTTAGAAATTATTACACCCCGAAACCCTGAAGATCGAGCAGCACAAATATCTATACTGACCGACGAACGGGGTAAAAGCATTTTTGATGCACTAACCGCAGCAAATATTATCGTTGATTGGCGCGAACCGAATGTGATACGGATGGCTCCGGTGCCTTTGTACAACAGTTTTGAAGATGTATTTAAGTTTGCTCAGGTATTAGAAGCGGTGTTAGTGGTATAATAATGATGATAGAACTATAATTTAATTCCACGTAATGAAACGCCTTTCAAATAAGGTCTTTCAGGTGGAATTCTCAGTTCATCATTTTGCATGTCGATTATAACATCCATTCCCTCTAAAGCAATAGCACCTAATAAAACCTCTGCATTGCCAGGTACAACAACTGCATCGACAACCGTTCTGCGATTTTTAAAACGCACTTCGACGCCAGTTACAATTCTTACTTTTTGTAAGGAACCATCAGCTAATAATGCTTCTGTTTTTTCTACTTCAGTTAAATTTAACTGCTGTGCTATGCTTTCATTGATAACTAAAGTACTTGCACCTGTATCAACTAAAGCATTTACAGTCATTCGTTTAATATCCTCTTCTTTAATTAAATCATCATTGGCATTCGTAATATCAGCATTACGAATCAACTCAATTTCTACGTTTATTAACCTCATATAATTCAGTTTAAAATGAATTTTGATTGAGGATACTGAGCGAAGCCGAAGTATCCTATCAGAAATTTCATTTTAAAAACTAATTGTTTTTAACAAAGTTAGCTGAAAAATAATTGATATTTTCGCGTTTTCAATTGTATTAAAACACAATATTTTGCAAGAAAAACGCCTTTTCCTCCTCGATGGTTTCGCACTCATTTATCGTGCTTTTTATAGTATGGGAAAAAACTTTCTCTACAATTCAAAAGGAGTAAATACAACCGCTATTCGTGGTTTTGCTTCTACTTTGGAAATCCTGATTCGCAAAGAAAATCCAACGCATATAGCTTTGGTACTCGACTCAGCAGGACCAACAGACAGAGCCGTAGAGCATAGTTTCTACAAAGCGAATCGTCCACCCATGCCCGATGAATTACGCGATTCGATTCCATATATCAAGCAGTTAACAGAAGGTTTTAATATTCCTATTTTAGAATTACCGGGATATGAAGCAGATGATTTGATAGGAACAATTGCTAAGCAAACCGAAAAACAAGGTTACAAGGTGTTTATGGTTACCTCTGATAAAGATTATGGTCAGTTGGTTTCCGAAAATATATTTATGTATAAACCACCACATCGAGGTAAGCCACGAGAAATCCTGGGTGTTCCTGAAATTCTTGAAAAATGGGATATTGCACGCATCGATCAGGTAATCGATATGCTCGGAATGATGGGTGATTCTTCCGATAATATTCCGGGTATTCCGGGTGTAGGAGAAAAAACGGCTGTGAAATTCCTAAAGCAATTCGACTCTATGGAAAACCTTTACGAAAATACCGATCAGCTAAAAGGAAAAATGAAAGAAAAGGTAGAGAATAATAAAGAGCTGGCGATAATTTCTAAAAAATTGGCGACTATTATTATTGACTCTCCGATAGAATACAATGTAGATGATTTTATTATTCAGGATCCGAATAAAGAAGCATTGATTCCTTTGTTTGCCGAATTGGAATTCAAGAGTATGGGTAAGCGATTACTCGGCGATGATTTTAAGGTAAGTGAAGCTAAAAGTGTTGCTCCGGGAGGGCAAATGGACTTATTCGGAAATGCCATCAATGAAGTAAATGCATCACTAATATCGGACAAAGAAGTAGAAGGGCAAAATATTGAGAATACCGATCATGATTATCAACTTATTGAAACAGATGATGGGATAAGTGGCTTAGTTGAGCAACTTCTGAAGCAAAAAGTAGTTTGTTTTGATACTGAAACCACTTCTGTTAATGCAAATAATTGTGAGTTGGTAGGCTTAGCATTTGCTTGGGAAGCGAATAAAGCCTACTATGTACCTACTCCCGAAGATCAGGAAAAAACACAAAAAATTTTAGAGCAATTCAGACCGTTTTTTGAAAATGAGAAAATTGCAAAAGTTGGTCAGAATCTGAAGTACGATATTGTAGTTTTAAAATGGTATGGTATTGAAACAAAGGGAGAAATTCAGGATACCATGCTACAACATTATCTGATAGAACCCGATATGCGCCATAAACTTGATTTCCTTTCAGAAACTTACTTGGGTTATGCACCTGTTCCAATTGAAGAATTAATTGGAAAGAAGGGGAAAAATCAATTATCAATGCGAGTAATTGAGGTTGAAAAAGTAAAAGAATATGCCGCAGAAGATGCTGACATCACCTGGCAGTTATTTGAAAAATTCACACCTTCTCTGGAAGAAAATAACCTGTCGAGTCTGTACAGTAAAGTTGAAACGCCTGTATCATTGGTTTTGGCAGATATGGAATACGAAGGTGTTGCACTCGATACTGATTTCTTAGCAGAATATGCCGTTGAGTTAAACGGAGATATGGTCGATCTGGAAAGCCAGATACATGAATTGGCAGGAGAGCAATTCAATGTAAGCTCGACAAAACAATTGGGCGAAGTGCTGTTCGATAAAATGAAAATTCCATATAAAGGAAAGAAAAATACAAAATCAGGTTGGTATAGCACCGATGAACAAACACTACAACGTTTAGCAGATAAACATACTATCGCAAGCAAAGTATTGGAATTTCGTGGTGTAAAAAAATTACTGAATACCTATGTGGAGGCTTTGCCTAAATTAATTAATCCGAAATCGGGACGTGTACACACTACCTTTAATCAGGCGGTTGCTTCTACTGGGCGATTGAGTTCAACAGATCCCAATTTACAGAATATTCCAATCAGAACAGAAAGAGGAAGAAAAGTACGAACTGCTTTTATTCCCCGTTCAGAAGAGCATATTTTAATGGCTGCTGATTATTCTCAGATAGAATTGCGTTTGATGGCGGAAATGAGCGGCGATCAAAATATGAAAGCCGCTTTCATAGATGGTTTGGATATTCACTCGGCAACAGCAGCCAAGGTGTATAATACCGATTTAGAAGCAGTGGATAAAACCATGCGTAGAAATGCCAAAATGGTTAATTTCGGTATTATTTATGGAATTTCGGCATTCGGTTTAGCTCAGCGTTTAGGCATTAAAAGAAGTGAGGCAAAAATCCTGATTGATGAGTATTTCAAAACCTACCCTGACATAGAACGTTTTATGAATGATTCTATCAATTTTGCACGTGAAAACGGTTATGTAGAAACCCTGTTGGGAAGAAGACGATACCTGAAGAATATTCATAGCCGCAACCATCAGGATAAAGCCTTTGCAGAGCGTACTGCGATCAATATGCCGATACAGGGAACAGCTGCCGATTTGATCAAATTGGCAATGATCGATGTTCATGCAGAAATGAAAAAGCGGAACTTGCAATCAAAAATGATCCTTCAGGTACACGATGAATTATTATTCGATGTTTATAAGCCCGAATTAGAAGAAATGAAAGCATTGGTTATTGATAAAATGAGTAATGCTATGGAACTCGAAGTACCGATTATTGTTGAAGCCGGTATTGGTCAGAATTGGTTAGAGGCGCATTAAGATTTACGTACTAAACTTGTAAGTTGCTACACGAACTTAATTTGTTAACGGGTTGAACCTCTGCTGTGTCTCCTGACCAGCAGATATTTGAAGTCAAAATGTGCTATTTGTATTGGATAACTTTCAGTTTTACTTTTGTGTCAATAACAGATATTCAGAATAGAGCATTTCAATCAAAAAAGAAAATTTTGCATAGTCCAATGTCTATAGTTTAACATCTTTTTCTTTAAAATTATATAATTACCCAATTAGATAAAACGCTCATAAAAAAATAATACAATGAGTCTGCTCAACAAGATTAAAAATGCACTTAGTGGTTCTAACGATGAGAAAAAGAAAGCTTTTGATCAGATAATTGAATCGTCACTAAAAGAAGCAGAAGAAGGTGTTGGTATGTATCGTTACAAGGTACAGGAATCGGAAAACTATAAAAACATAATAAAAGATTGGAATACAACACAAAAGGTAGATTTCATTTTGTATTGCATTGATGGTATCAGCCATTATTGGGGAAAATCGATTATCAGCTATTCATCAAAAGCTTACGAATACAACAGAATTAAAGATAAGTTCCTTGTTTATTTATGCAGAGTAAAAATCGAACTGAATGATGCCGATTTACTTCGTTTACTAAAGGCTTTTAACTCAAAAGTAAAATACAGTAATAGCGGTGCAGGTATTTTCAACTGGCCGCTCGGATATTTCTTTAATCAGGTAGCAAAACAATACACAGGTAAAGAATTGAGTTCAGATCTGGTTGAAGCATTGGAGAATACTAAAACACAAATCAACAAAGTAAAACTTACAGAGCGAGAAAAGGATAAACTTAAGTTGACTCAAAAGATAAATGGGATATTATTGAAAGGCGAAACAACTAACGCAAAGGAAGTATTATTCATAGGTAAAGATGATTTTGCAGAATATGCTAATGCATATATACATGCTATTTCAAATCAAGAAGAAAAACAACATTTATTCAATATTCTATCCTTTGCTCAACAAGGTAAAAGTTCAAAACCAAGCAAAAAATACCTGAAAGAAAGCCACTACTTGATACAAGCAATCGGAGCAGAGCGATTTAAGGAAATAATGAATGACTGGTTCGTTTTCATTGTCCACTTAGAAGAGAAAATGGTCAATATTACCCGAACCTATCATGGTGGTGATTACGAAATGAGGGAATGCCAGTTATTAGCACCTGTAAATATGGAGTTATTAAAAGGGCTAGTCTGGATGTGCAGTCATTTTAACGATACAGTTCTACTTCAAAACATAGCTGACCTTGCAGAAAGATGTTACAGAAAAGTACCCAATTATGGAGCTTTGGCAGTGCTTATAAGTAATGCTTGTTTCTATACTTTGTATAAGTCGGAAGGACTTGAAGGAATTGCACATTTGACTAAACTTAATGAACTGGTAAAACAACCAAGTGGAAAGAAAGCGATCAATAAATACATTGCACTGGCAGCAAAAGAAAAAGGGGTAAGTCTTTCTGAATTAGAGGATCAGGCAATAGATGATTTTGGTTTGATTAAAGGGAGAAAAGAACAAACATTCGACGATTATAGAGCTATTATTGAATTGACAAAACCCGGTAGAACAAATTTTTACTGGATAAAGCCCGATGGAAAAATACAAAAATCAATTCCCGCTTTTGTAAAAACAAAGTATGCTGCTGAACTCAAGCAATTAAAAGCTTCAAAAAAGGAAATAGAAAAGACGAGTACCATACATAAGAACCGCTTGGACTTTATGTACAGAAAGAACAGGGTTTGGCAATTCAGTGATTTTAAAAAACAATATCTGCATCATGGCTTAATGTCGATGCTTGCCAATAAACTGATTTGGCGTTTTCAACATAAAGAAAACCATTTTTCTGCTTTTTTTCTGAATGAAGAATGGGTCGATAGCCAACAAAATCCAATTACAATTCCCAATGACAGCGAACTGGTCTTATGGCATCCTGCAGAATCGAGTATAGAAGAAGTTAGGCAATGGCGTAAGTTTATGATCGATAACGAAATTCAACAGCCATTCAAGCAAGCTTACCGCGAAGTTTACCTGCTAACTGATGCCGAGATAAATACACGTATTTATAGTAATCGTATGGCAGCACACATTCTGAAGCAGTACCAATTTGTAAGTATTGCCAAGACAAGAAACTGGAAAACCCAACTACAAGGTCCTTGGGATGGTGGAGACATGACACCTACGATCGAAATTCCAGAGCATCAGTTGCGTGCTGAATTTTGGGCAGATCCCATCAGTGAAGATCAGGGTGAAAGTGGCGTTTATTTGTATCTTGGAACCGATCAGGTTCGGTTTGTGAATACCCAAACAAACGATGCCATAGAATTAATGGATGTGCCACCAGTAGTTTTTTCTGAAATAATGCGCGATGTCGATCTGTTCGTTGGTGTGTGTAGTATTGGTAATGATCCGAGCTGGAATGATAATGGCGGAGCACCACGATACAATGATTACTGGCAACGTTATTCTTTCGGTGATTTAACGGTACTTGCTGAAACACGTAAAGAAATACTGAGTAATTTAATACCTAGATTGAAGATCAGAAATGTAGCACATATCGATGGTAAATTTTTAGTTGTAAAAGGCAAGCTAAGAACCTATAAAATTCATTTAGGCAGTACCAATATACTCATGGAACCCAACGATCAGTATTTATGTATTGTACCAGATAGATCGAAGAAGGATGTTGCTAAAAAGATATTTATCCCATTCGAAGGGGACAATGCCTTATCAGTAATTCTATCGAAAGCATTTTTGTTAGCCGAAGATGAGAAAATTCAGGATACGACGATAACCAGTCAGATTCTGAAAAAGTGAAAAATTAGCTTCATTATCTAAACTCTATTAGTCGATAAACTTTTATATTTGCGCCCTTTTTAACTGATAAACAATTTTTTATGAAAAAATTATGGCTACTTCTTTGTGTGGTATTTGTATTTACTTCTTGTAGTAAAGATGACGAAGCTGGTATAGATGAAAGATTCAAAACCTTGGATTCTTTAACAGAGCAGGAAAATTCTTTCTTAGGAACATGGGAAATGACTTCTTATGAATCAAGTCAAATGACTGACTTTATTGGTGATGTGGTTACCATAACTCAAGAAGGTTCAGATTTGGATTATTCATTTACTTTCTACAACGATAAAACCTATGAATATGGTGGAAGTTTTGTGGTTAATTCCACAACTGATTTTGGTGATGGTGTATTATTGCCTTCACAATCACTAGCAGAAATCCCCAATGGATCAGGAACATGGCAGGAAGTTGATGGAGAAGTTGTGGTTGATGGATATGCTTTGAGTGTAGATGGTTCTACTAGCACTACAACTGAAATATATGATTTGCCAGTAGATCTGTCTTGGACCGTTAATGGAGACAATATGAACTTCCTTATCGAAATGAATTATACAGAATTTGGTGTAACAACAAGCCAGATAACAACGCAAAGTTACCAGAAGCAGTAATTCTGAAAAAAATATAAAAAACATATTGTTAACCCAGGTTGCTTCTTAAAGTAGCTTGGGTTTATTTTTGCACCCTACAATTTGGTTATCGTTCCAGACGAAAAGGGTCGGTGCTGAATTGTTATCTAAGTCACTGGATTCTTAGACAATGAGACGATGAGACAGAGAGACAATGAGACTGATGAGTCTCAAATGCTCAATAGCTCACAGTTTAAAAGTTTAATATCTATTCATTTAACAAAAACAGCAATATGCGACTTAAAGAGTTAGTGAAAGAACGCATCCTGGTTATGGATGGAGCAATGGGAACGATGATTCAGGCTTACCGCCTTACAGAAGCCGATTTCAGAGGAGAAAGATTCAAAGATCATACATCAGATCTGAAAGGAAATAATGACTTGCTTTCTATAATTCGCCCAGATATTATTAAAGCAATTCACAACGAATATTTAGAAGCTGGTTCCGATATTATAGAAACCAACACTTTTAGCTCAACAAGCATTGCTCAGGCAGATTATGAGTTAGAATCTCTTGCTTATGAGCTGAATTACGAATCGGCTAAAATCGCTAAAGAATGTTGTGTTGCTTACGAAGAAAAAAATCCTGACAAACCCCGATTTGTTGCCGGCGCTATTGGTCCAACAAATAGAACAGCCTCGATTTCACCCGATGTAAACCGACCGGGATTCAGAGCCATTAGTTTTGATGAATTAAAAGATGCCTACTACGAACAAGCACGCGGACTTGTAGATGGAGGTTCAGATATTCTACTGATCGAAACAGTTTTCGATACACTGAATTGTAAAGCCGCTTTATTTGCAGTAAACCAATTAAAAGCAGAAAGAAAAATTGATATTCCGGTTATGGTTTCCGGTACAATTACCGATGCTTCTGGTCGTACACTTTCAGGGCAAACCGTAGAAGCTTTTTATAATTCTATAAGCCACGCAAACTTGTTTTCAGTTGGATTGAACTGTGCTTTGGGCGCTGAAGAGATGCGTCCTTACCTTCGCGAACTATCGAAAATTGCTGATTGTTTTATTTCGGTCTATCCAAACGCAGGATTACCAAATGCAATGGGTGGCTACGATGAAACAGCCGAAATGATGGGCGATCATATAAATGATTTCTTATCAGAAGGTTTCGCAAATATTATAGGTGGTTGTTGTGGAACTTCACCGGAACATATCGCTATTATGGCAAAAATTGCCAAGGCGCATCGACCTCGTAAAATTAACACACCGGCGCCCTATTTACGACTTAGTGGTTTAGAACCTATAACGGTTACACCCGATACTAATTTCGTTAATATAGGAGAGCGTACTAATGTTACTGGTTCAAGAAAATTCTCACGTTTAATTTTAGAAGAAAAATACGAAGAAGCGCTTTCTGTTGCCAGACATCAGGTAGAAGGTGGCGCACAGGTCATAGATGTGAATATGGATGAGGCAATGCTCGATTCAGAAGCAGCGATGACTAAATTCCTGAATTTAATTGCTTCAGAACCGGATATTGCCAAGCTGCCAATCATGGTTGATTCATCGAAATGGTCAGTTATAGAAGCAGGGCTAAAATGTTTGCAGGGAAAGGGAATCGTGAATTCTATTTCATTAAAAGAAGGAGAAGAAAGCTTCATACATCAGGCAGAGCTTTGCCGCCGTTATGGTGCAGCTGTAATTGTAATGGCATTTGATGAAGATGGTCAGGCAGATTCTACAGAGCGCAAAGTCGAAATTTGCCATCGTTCATATAAAATTCTGACTGAACAAGTTGGCTTTCCACCACAAGACATCATTTTCGATCCGAACATATTTGCCGTTGCAACCGGAATTGAAGAACACGACGGATATGCTGTAAACTTCATAGAAGCAACCCGTAAAATAAAAGAACTAATGCCACTGGCAAAAGTCAGTGGAGGAGTTTCCAATGTTTCTTTCTCGTTCAGAGGAAATAACGTAGTGCGCGAAGCCATGCATTCTGTCTTTTTGTATCATTCTATTAAAGCAGGTATGGATATGGGTATTGTTAATGCCGGAATGATCGAAGTTTACGAACAAATTCAGCCCGAATTATTAGAAAAGGTTGAAGATGTTATTCTGAATAGAAAAGAAAATGCCACAGAAGCATTGGTTGATTTTGCCGAAACAGTTAAGGGAAGTGGAAAGAAAAGAGTTGTTGATCTTTCGTGGCGTGAAAATTCTGTAGAGGAAAGATTGAAACATGCACTTATCAATGGAATTGTTGATTATATAGATGAAGATACAGAGGAAGCATTGGCAAAATATGAACGTCCAATATTTGTGATCGAAGGTCCTTTAATGGATGGAATGGGGATCGTTGGCGATTTGTTTGGTTCAGGAAAAATGTTCTTACCTCAGGTAGTAAAATCGGCAAGGGTAATGAAAAAGTCAGTGGCCTGGTTAGAGCCTTATCTCGAAGAAGAAAAGAATGAAAGTACGAGCACTTCTGCCGGAAAAATATTAATGGCTACGGTAAAAGGAGATGTTCACGATATAGGAAAGAATATAGTTGGCGTTGTATTGGCTTGTAATAATTACGAGATCATTGATATGGGCGTAATGGTGCCGATGCACGAAATTCTGAATAAAGCACAGGAAGAAAATGTAGATATTATCGGCTTGAGTGGACTAATAACCCCTTCTTTGGATGAAATGGTGGATGTGGCAACAGAAATGCAACGACGAGGAATGGATATTCCACTGATGATCGGAGGAGCTACGACTTCAAAAACACATACAGCGGTAAAAATTGCACCGAATTACACACATCCGGTGGTGCATGTGTTGGATGCTTCCCGTTCGGTAACAGTTGCGAGTAGTTTATTGAGCGATGATAAAAAAGCAATATTTGTAAGCGACTTGAATGCCGATTATGAGCGCATTGTTCAGCAGCAACAAAATAAGCAGAACTTCAAAAAATATCTTTCTTTAGAAGCAGCAAGGTCGAATAAATTGAACATAGATTGGAAGGCAGAAGATATTTATGAGCCAAAGTTAAAAGGTATAAAGGTTTTTGACGATTATGATTTGTCTGAGCTCGTTCCTTATATCGATTGGACGCCTTTCTTTTCGAGTTGGGGATTGGCAGGTAAGTTTCCGGCAATTTTGCAAGATGAAGTAGTAGGTAAAGAAGCAACAGATCTGTTTTTGGATGCCAAGAATATGTTGCAGAAAATTGTGGAGGAAAAATGGCTGACTGCTAAGGCAGTTGTTGGTATTTTCCCTGCAAACACGATCAATGATGATGATATTGTTTTGAAAAATGAAGCTTCAGAAGAAGTTGTTTTCCATTGTATTCGTCAGCAGGTAAAAAAATCGGCTAAATCGTCGAATGTAGCGCTAAGTGATTTTGTGGCTCCTGAAGCTAGTGGCTTACAAGATTATATGGGCGGCTTTGCCGTTACAAGTGGTCATGGTATCGAAGTACACATTAAGCGTTTTGAAGAAGCAAATGACGATTATTCCGCTATTATGCTGAAAGCTTTAGCAGATCGTTTAGCAGAAGCTTTTGCAGAGCGCATGCACGAAAGGGTACGTAAAGAATTCTGGGGGTATGATCGAACAGAAAATCTCGACAATGATGCTTTGATCGCAGAAAAATATCAGGGTATTCGTCCGGCTCCGGGTTATCCGGCTTGTCCCGATCATACCGAAAAACGTACCTTGTTCGATCTACTGAATGTAGAAAAAAATGCTGGTATTGAACTAACTGAAAGCTACGCGATGTACCCAGCCGCTTCGGTAAGTGGCTTTTATTTCGCACACCCTGAAAGTAAGTACTTTGGTGTAGGCAAGATCAACGATGAACAAGTTAAAGACCTCGCCCAACGTAAAGGTCTAACATTCGATGTAATGAAAAAATGGTTACAGGCAAATGTGGTATGATTAGAATAGCTTGTGATCGACACCTTTTACATATTTTAAATGGATTAGCTTTATAATTAGTGAGTTGATTAGTTTTTCTCTGAGTCTTTTTTTAAGTTGTGTTGCTACTATTTGGGAAATAAAGTTATTTTGTTTAGAGTAATTATTATCAATTAAACTCGCAAGTTTCTTTACGTTACCAATTGTTTCCTTAAGTAATAATAACTTTTCCGCATTTTGCGAATTTAAGATAAGCATTATTATCTCTATACCCTTTTGAGTTTTTTTTAAATTCTTAATTAAAAGTGCTAAGTCATCTATGTTTATATTCCTCGAATAAAGAGTATAAATAAGTAATTTTATTTTTTGTTCCTCATTTAAGGAAAATCCCTTCTTCAAAGTATAACTTAAACGATATTCTTGTCGAAAAATAATTTCGCTTTTAGTTAATTCGGCTCTATTTATTTCTTGTATATATTTTGCTTTTAAATGGTTATAATTTTTGTGAAATTTCTGTTTAACTTCCATTTCTTTATACTTATCATTTTCATAAAATTTATCTAACAAAGACATTTTAAAGAAATACTTTTCTATTACTGCTATATGATCTACAGGCAATTTTTGAAATTTATTGGATTGAAGTATATTGTCAATAATGGAATTTCCTTGCCCTTTATGATTAGTATATAAATTACACGACTCAAGAAAACTTTTCATATTAACCAGCATAATACTTATATTTATAAAAGTTAGATAACTTAAGCTCCCTATTTACTTCTGCTATTAAAGCCTCAATACGTCCAGTATTCATTCTGAATCGCTCGGATGCGGCGCAGAAGTGCATAAAATTATCGTTGAAATCATCATCGAGGGTGTACATTTCCTGATTCAGATCACGATAAACATGCCCTTCGGTATGTAATAGTATCGCTTTTTCGTAATGTAGTTTTGCCAGATCCAGATGATGAAAAGCATCAGTATTGAATTTAAAATGTTTTCCAACCAATTTTCTGATCGCTTCTTCTACATCGGTTCTTTCTTCTCCGTCTTTTAATGAATACTTTCCGGCTTCACGGACTAAATTATAGTACAGACAAACTATTGCCATCCGTTTGTGCATAGTTGCTACCAGACTATGATTAAGGATATAGCTGATACCATAAGTATTCAGTATTTTAATTACCGTATGAAAACAGTAATAAGCATTAGCAGTGCTTCTTACCAGATTTTTATAGTCTTCCGAAGTTTTACCTCTTAACTGTACTTCCTGAATTAAATGTTTTAATAATCCTTCATAATTATTTTCTCCCATTACTTTTTCAATAGTTGTCAATTCTATTTGTCCTTGTAGTTTTAATTCAAGCATTCTTAAAAACATACTAGAAATAGTACTATAAGGTGATGCTTTAAAAGAAGTATGATAATTCTCATATCGCTTCAGCTTGATATTTTCTACTAAAATAATGACTTCCTTAATATCGGTAGCGGTTGATAGGTTTTGATAAAGAATTGGCGAGATCGCTTCAGCTCCTTCTGTATAGAATCTATATTTTTTCAATTCTGCTCTGTTTGAAACGCCTGAAATAGAAATATGGGCATGCATAATGATCGAGGCAATATTTTCTAGTAATTCGGTAGGAATTAAATTGGCACTTTCGAGGCGATCTTTTATAATATACAGTACTTTTTTATATTGAAAAACGGCACTATAATCTTTACCTGCTTCTTTAAAAAATAGATAAGCCATTCTGTAAAGCGCAAATACAAGTGAAATATCTAATTTGTTTTCCAGTTCAAAAATGACTTTTTTCTTTTCGAAATCAACCTCTTCTCTTGCATAGAGTTCTAATATGGGTAAGCAAGCATTAATATTGGCACTTTCAGCATTCAGACAAGCGAGTAATGTATCTCCTAGTTTACCAAATAAATTGGCAATGACTTCATACTGTTTATTATTAAGAATTTTGTAAGCATTCTGATCGAGATAGTTGGTTGCGAACTTGATATGCTCCGTTATTTTCAGAATATTTTCTTTATTGAAAGGTCTTAGCTTTTGATGTCCCTGATCATATAAAAGCGTATTTACATTTTCGTGAAAAGGCGAGTTGAATGAAATAATTGCATGCAGATAATACAAATAAGCAGAATGTGATGGGTGGTAGTACTTGTTTTTTCGTTTTTTCAAACCTGTTCTAATATCTTTCGATATTTGATCCACACAGCGAGGAGTATAGATAAGTCTGTAAAAGATCTGATTTTTATAAAATAACATGCCTCCTACACTAAAATAATAATCGGTAATAAGAGATGTTAAACGTTTCTTATCTACTCTTAAAACCTCATCTTTTTCATCTGTAAAACTACCAAGTACATCATAATCAAGCGGATTGTCTTGCTGTCCTAAAGGGAAAAGATTGAGCTCAGACACCTCTAGATAACTTAAATATTCTCTGATATTGCGCTCAAGGTTATCGTAGGTTATGCCATCTTGTCGTTGCTTTTCTATTACATTCAACATCGCCACATGAGGTCTTAAGAATAATTGCATTCTTTTATAAGGTGTTTCCCAGTCATTGTATGGATCAACACTTTTATTTCTCCCTTTGAAATCAAAATCCTTTAATTGAATAATTAAGCTTCTATAAATAGAATAAGCTCTGTCATAAGAACGAGTCTTTTCAAGGCATAAACCTAGGTTGAGTTTATTACGAGTGTATAGAATAAATTGGTGTGGTATTAACTCTTCAGAATTTCCCCGCATAGCTTGAAGCGCATCGGTATAATGGATAATCGCATCATCATATTCTTCATCATAATAGTGTATATCACCAATAATAGAGTGTAAATAACCGATGGAATGAATATATCCTTCAATGCTGCTAATATTGCCAATGAGGTTATATTCCTGATATTTTGCTGCTAATTTCTTTTTGTAATAACTTTTAAGGTGATACGATTCATCTAAGGTGAAATTGAAGGCGGCAGCCGATGATTCTGATATTTTAGATAGAAATGTCATCTCATTAGCGATTTTACTATTGAATTTATATTGAAAAACAGCGTTTACAGTTTTACGCAGATGTTGTTTCGATAAAAAGCTCATAATATCTGCATAGAAATGTCGAAAGCTTGAATCTTTATTAGCAAGAATAATATCGGGGATAAGTTCGAGATTTCTCCATGAAAATGCTGATTTATGGAATTTTAGAATATGATCGACTAAGAAGGCAGTGGAGTAAAGCAATTTATCTCCTAAATATTTAAGGTGCTTACCATTTATAATATGGTAAGGACGATAAAAATTAGAATTCAAGTTAATCTCGTATTGTTCTTCGAGGGTAAATCGAAGATATAAGTGATTTTTCTCTTTCTGTTTGTCTGTTTCTGTATAATCAATAAATAGTGATTCTACTTTTTTATCTTTAGAAGGTTCAGGAACTACATATCGTTCTATTAGTTCAATAAGTTTTTTAGGACTTCCATTACTTCTATAATTCAGAAAAATGACAAAATTTTGAAGGGTATGAATGATCTTAAAAAGTTCTTCTGAGCCATTTTTATACTACCGTCGGGGTAGATTTCGGAAAATCAGATTTATGTTTTCTAAAGATATTTATCTGCAAATCAATGACTTAATACAAGAATCTTGATTTATTCATTTTCCGAAATTTATGCCGTTTACAGTATATCAAGATGAGGATACTTCTTTTTATATTCTCTGATAAGGTAAGTAATTACGAATGTAGTTTTGTCATTTTCACCTTTCTTATCTTTAACATCTTCCTTGTCTTCTGAGCCATTTTTATCAAGACGAAGATACTTGCATTCATATTTTTTTATAAGGTAAGTAATTAGACATTTAGTTTTGTCTTCATCATCACCTTTCTCATCTTCTGAGTTTTTCATCAACAGACTACACAAGTACGATTCAGTGATTTGAGATAGCCCAGCATGATTGAATAATCGATCTTTAAAGAAGCTTTCTACATAAAACACTTCATGGAAAATACTACTGTAGAACGATTCTCTATCGGCAATATCGGCGAGCGCAGCATCGTACATACCGCGCCCACCAATAAAAACGAATTTGGCATCAGCATCATTCAGAAAATTTTTCAGATTTGCCAAAAGCTTAGCAATAGCCTCTTGTCTTTTTCTTGCTTTTGTAGTAATATGAAAGGGAGACTGATTATGGTTCAAATACTGACTACTTTCTCTGTCTGTTGGGGCGAAATAGTAATCGGGCTCAACTTTATCAAGTTCATCTACTATAAATACAAAAGGTGGGATTTTAGGATTGGTCAATCTTAGTTTTGAAATTTCACTAAGTATATTAATTATATGCTTCTCAATTTCTTTGGTGCTGGCAATATTATAAGAGGTGGTATTTTTGATAGATTTGTTATCGTTGTTTCCTCCAGAAAGAACATTGGACATCAGGGATGTAAAAATTGATGGTGCGGAAGAACTATCTATTCCTTGAGCAGCATCTTCCTGAGTTAAGGGAGTAGGAAAAAAATAATCTACCCCAAAATGAATATCTTTGTAAATGGCAAAAAAACATCTATCTC